>NZ_JBDZDJ010000005.1:0-341417 GCF_040049135.1 Gordonia sp. VNK1
CGGTCTCGACCCAGAACTCTCTCTCGAGGCCCAGCCGGTAAGAGTGCTCACCCAGTAGCAGCTACCACCACCAAGTCTGCCAACTCACGTCAACCAGACCCAGTAGTTCCCCCCATTAGCCGGTCCAGAGCGTTGGCCGCCGCGTTGAGCTCCGTCGAAACGGAGGACCGTGTCCGCCGGGCCGAGCTTGTCCGCCGGGCAGAGCTTGTCCGCCGGGCCGAGCTTGTCGAGGTCGAGGTCCCGTCCCGGTGGTCGAGCCGGCCCATTCCGGTGGTCGAGCCGACCGGAGCGCCAGCCGTCGCGTTGAGCTCCGTCGAAACGGAGGTCGTGTCCGCCGGGCCGAGCTTGTCGAGGTCGAGGCCTCGCATGGTAAGGCTGGAACTCCCCACGGCCACAACAATTCTGCGGCAGTGCGGCCCGGCCAGTACCGGCAGGCGGCCTACTCAGGAGGTGTCGAGCCGGTGGTGGAGTCTGGCTGCCAGGACTCGTTCGATTCGGCTGTTGCGTCGGTTCATGCCGATGGCGGCCAGTTCCTCGAGCTCACGTTCGATTTTGACGCGGCTGATACGGAATCCGCCACTACGGATGCGACGTTCGCGAGCCTGATCCTCGGCGGTCGTGTCGCGGACACGGATTCGGGTGCGTGAGGCACGATCGAGCCCGGCAGTGGTGTCGTGGTCGTCGGGATCGTCGGTGATCGGAACACCATCTCCGTCGAAGATGACCAGGTCGATGTCCCCGGTGCCGGTGACACCAGGTTTGTCAGGATGCTCGCCGGCTATGGCGTCGGGCCCGTCGGGCTGGTCGGGCGGCCGGGGTTCGTCAGGACCGGAATGGGCTGCGCCTGAATCGTATTCGTCGACAATTGGTTCGGGCTGGTCAGCGACGCCGCACTCGTGGTCGTCGCCGTGGTCGACGATGTCTTCGCTGTCGATGCTGTCGCCGATGGTCGAGGTGTCGGCGGTCGGAGCGAGATGGTCACTCGGAACACCACGGTCGGACGGGATTTCGGCCTCGAAGGTTGCCGGGGCTTCGGCTTCACCTGCGTCAGCGTCAGCGGCGTCGGCTTCGATGTCAGCAGTTTCGACATCGACGATGTCGGCGTCAACCACGTCGGAGTCTGCGGCTTCGGTTGCGCCGGAACCACTACCGATGCCGGTGTCTTCGCTGGTGGTGTGGTCGCTGTGGATCTGATCCCGGATCTGGTCGAGTTTCTGCTCGTACAGGGCGGTGATGTCGGGATGATCGTTGACGATCTTCGGGTTGTCGGGCATCCCGGGTGCGGCGTTGAGCTGCCACCAGCAGCGTCCGGCGAGCGGGCCATCTTCGTAGATGCCGGTGGTGTACTGCCCCGGGTTCGGGCCGACCATCCGGTTGTGCGGCCCACACGCCGGCGCCAAATCGGTGATGTCGGTTTTCCCGCCATCAGCCCAGTCCTCTTTGGCGTGATGCATCTCCGAATGCGAGGCGGGTTGCCCGCAACCGGGGAACGAACACACCTCACCACCGGTGCGGGAGAACGACGCGATCCGCTGCTCGGTCGACGCCAACCGGCGGGCCCGCCCCAGATACAACGGGAGGTCGATGGCGTCGGAGAACACCGCCAGGAACTGCTGCACATCGTTGGGATCCTCGATGTCCCCCAACGCACTCAGCAAGTCCGGGATGGGAATGGTGGAGCCTGAGGCGGTGGTGGCATACCCGGCGCCGGCCAACAGATCCTGCAGGAAGGTTTTGATGATCAACGCGACCGGCAGACCACGATGCGTTTTGCCGAGGACCCCTTCTTTCATCGCCGACACCAACAACACGTGCATGGCATCATGATTGCGTTGCGCTTGGGAACGGTCGTCACGCTTGACTGCAGCGGCGAGGATGTCGGGGTCGGCATCCCCGATCGCACCGGTCGGCGATTCCGCATCCGACAAGTTATTCATCCCGGGTTTCGCCCACGCATCCAACATGGAGTCCCACAGGGCACGGGTGATCGGGGGAAGGTGCCCGTTGAGTTTCGCCATCCCATCGACACGGGACTGGTTGATCCACAGGTTACGACGCTGTTGGCGTTCCTTCTCCTCCACCAACTGCCCGTCCGGGTCGAGGTGCGCCAGAATCCGGGCACCCATCTTGGTGATGTCGGCCGGAATATGCTCGGTGGCCTTCTCACCCAAGGTGGCTTCGGCGGCGGCCTTCTTGTCATGCGCGACAGCGTTCGGGATGTTGTCCAACGCTTCCAACGCCGCCGACAGATGGGTGTGACCGATCAAACCCTGCTCATACGCGGCCGACAAGGTCGGGAACTTCGGTTCCTCGGGTTGCCCGGTCAGCCCGTGGAACCGGGCGGTGGCCTTCATGTGCGCGATGCGCATGGTGGGTTGCGCGATCCGCAGATCGTAGTTCAGAAAGTTCGACAGGCTGACTTTGCCGACCTTGCGGTGCACACTGCGATCCGAGATTTCCAGGATCGCGCGGTCGCCTTGGAAGTGGGTGCGCATGGCGATCTGTTCGGACAGTTTCGCCGCTTCGATGACCTCGAGGTCGGAGCAGGCGGTCATCGGAGTCTTGGCCAGCTCGTCGAGCATCGCGTTGATCTGGTGCATCAGCTGCAGTGGTCGTGACATGGGAGTGTCGGTGGTGTCTGTCATGCTGATGTCACCTCCCCCGAGAAGGCCGTTGTGGCTACGTGTTCTATTATAGCCACCCTCTACAACAATCGCAAGTGTTTTCTATCCACAGGGTGTGGATGCGTGAATATGGTTGGGGTGCTGGCTATTTCCAGCCTTGTGTCACCGGGTCTCGACACGGTCCTCCGCTAGCGCTCCGGACCGGCTCGACCGGCGGAATAGGGGTGCTCGACCGGCGAATGGGGTGCGCGGCCGGCGAATGGGGTGCGCGGCCGGCGAATGCGATGCGCAACAGCGGGACGAGAGTGCTCGACCGGCGAATGCGATGCGCAACAGCGGGACGAGAGTGCTCGACCGGCGAATGCGATGCGCAACAGCGGGACGATGGTGCTCGACCATGGGATGAAGGTGCTCGGCCCGCGAATGGGGGCGCAACAGCGGGATGAAGGTGCTCTACCAGCGAGACGAGGAATCACCAGCGAGTGAGGCGTGCTCGACCAATGGAAGGGTCGGGCCCTACGGCCGGGTCGTCCATGGCCACCGTCACATACCCGGGTGCTTCGTCCCGCGGTTGCCGCCTTATCCGGCGAGTCCCACGCAATGCGGCGATACTTTTCCTGATCGACGGCCCGTGCGGTGACCTGACTGTAGGAATGGACGCAGAGACGATCGCGTATCGATGGGAGGCGGCGATGACCGCGGTGCTGGACCTGCTGGCCGACCAACCCCTGCTCTATCTCATGATCGTGATCGGTCTCGGGGTGGCGATCGGCCGGATCACTATCCGCGGTATCGGTCTGGGCCCGGCCGCGGTGCTGTTCTCGGCGATCGCGCTCACCGCATTCGCCAAGTCGATGGATGTCGACATCACGATCCCGGAGATCATCGGCAACCTCGGGTTGATCCTGTTCGCGTTCACCACCGGATTGATGGCCGGCCCGAACTTCTTCGCATCCCTGCGCACGGCCTGGAAACTGGTCGTCACGGTCACCGTGGTGATCGCCGCTGCCGCCGTCACCGTCGATCTGGTCGGGTCGGCTTTCCATATGTCGACTGCCTCCATCGCCGGTACCTTTGCCGGCGCGCTCACCAACACCCCCGCCCTGGCCGCGGCGGGCGGTTCGGCGGAGGCGACCATCGGCTACGCCACGTCCTACATTCTCGGCGTGATCCTGATGCTGGTGATGGTTGCCATCGCCTTCCGCTACGGAAACCCCGATCCGGACACCCCGCCCGAGGTCGTCGACATCACCGTGCGACTCGAGAGCGACGATGTGACGGTCACGGAACTGCGCGAGCGCCATGGGAATCGACTGACGTTCTCCCGTCTGGCGCACGACCCCGACGAGCCGCCCGTTCCGATCACCGACGATCAGGTCCTGCACCGTGGTGACCTCATCACCGTGATCGGTCCACGCGCGGAGGTCGACGCACTGATCGACGAGATCGGCCACCGATCGATTCACGATCTGACCGCCGACCGCTCCAAGCTCGATTTTCGGCGGATCACGATTTCCTCACCCGAGTTGGCCGGCCGCAAGGTTCGAGAACTGGACCTCGATTCCTTCGACGGTTCCATCACGCGCCTTCGCCGAGGCGATACCGACATGGTGGCCACCCCCGCCACCACGGTGCAACTCGGCGACCGGGTCCGGGTGGTGGCGCCACCGGAGAACATGGCGAAGATCGCCCGGATGCTCGGCGACTCCTCCCGTGGTCTCACCGAACTCAACGCCGCCGCAATGGGTTTCGGAATCGCACTCGGTCTGGCCGTCGGACTGATCCCGATACCGATCCCCGGACTGGGCACCTTGTCCCTCGGGGCTGCGGCCGGGTCCCTCATCGTCGGATTGATCCTGGGCCGAATCGGCCGGATCGGGCCCTTCGTCACCACGATGCCGATCACCTCCGCGCAGGTGATCACCGAGGTCGGTCTCCTGCTGTTTCTCGCCTACGCCGGGACGCGCGCCGGATCACTCATCCTCGATGCGTTCACCAGCGGTGCCATCGTCGACATCCTGGTCACCGGCGCGATCACGTCGGCGGTGATGGCCGTCGGCATGTACGCGGCATGTCGCTTCATCCTCGGGGTCGGTCGGATCCGCCTCGCCGGTGTCCTGGCGGGCACCCAGACCAATCCCGCACACCTGGCGTTCGCGAACGCCCGCGGCGGCGACGACCCGCGGATCGCTCTCGGCTACGCCCTGGTGTATCCGGCGGCAATGGTCGTCAAAATCCTGCTCGCACAGGTTCTCTCGACCTTGTGACCAGAACACGACAACGGCCCCACCACCGCGAACGGTGATGGGGCCGTGATCAGATCGGCATCGATCGACTGGTCGCTCAGTCGTCCTTCATCGCGCCGGGCGCATTGGATTGCACCTGCATCAGGAATTCGATGTTCGTCTTGGTCTTCTTGAGCTGACTGATCAGCAGATCGATCGCCTGCTGCGAATCGAGTCCACTGAGGACACGACGCAGCTTGTGCACGACCGAGAATTCCTCGGGCGACATCAGCAGCTCATCCTTGCGGGTACTGGACTGGTTGACGTCCACCGCCGGGAACACGCGCCGATCGGCGATCTTGCGATCGAGCTTGAGCTCCGCGTTACCGGTGCCCTTGAACTCCTCGAAGATCACCGTGTCACCGGTCGATCCGGTCTCGACGAGTGCCGAGGCGATGATCGTCAGCGATCCGCCGTTCTCGATGTTGCGGGCGGCACCCAGGAAACGCTTCGGCGGATACAGTGCGGTCGAGTCGACACCACCGGAGAGGATACGACCGGAGGCCGGCGACGCGTTGTTGTATGCGCGGCCCAGTCGGGTGATGGAGTCCAGGAGGACGACGACGTCCTTGCCTGCCTCGACGAGTCGCTTGGCACGTTCGATGGCCAGCTCGGCGACGGACGTGTGGTCTGACGGCGGACGGTCGAACGTCGACGCGATGACCTCACCCTTCACCGACCGTTGCATGTCGGTGACCTCTTCCGGGCGCTCGTCGACGAGCACGACCATCAGATGGCATTCGGGGTTGTTGGTGGTGATCGCGTTGGCGATGTCCTGCAGGATCGTCGTCTTGCCGGCCTTCGGCGGCGACACGATCAGTGCTCGCTGCCCCTTGCCGATCGGCATGATCAGATCGATCACGCGGGTGTCGAGCCGTTCCTGCGAAGTCTCCAGTCGCAGTCGCTGATTCGGGTAGAGCGGGGTCAGCTTGCCGAACTCCGGGCGCTTCTTCGCCAACTCCACCTCGCCACCGTTGACGGTGTCCAGGCGGACCAGCGGATTGAACTTCTGACGCTGATTGGGCTGCTCACCCTCGCGCGGCACCTTGACCGCGCCGGTGATCGCGTCGCCGCGTCGCAACCCGTTCTTACGCACCAGATTCATCGAGACATAGACGTCATTCGACCCGGCGAGGTAACCCGACGTCCGCACGAACGCATAGTTGTCGAGGACATCGAGGATGCCGGCGACGGGCTGCAAGACGTCGTCGTCGGAGACCTGTGGCTCGTTGTTGTTGCCACCCTCGGCGCGGTCACGTCCACGACGACGCTCGCGGAAACGGCGCCCTCGGCGTCGTCCACCCTGCTCGTCGTCATCGCGGTTGTTGTCACGGTTGTTGTCGCGGTTCTGGCCATTGGCGCCGCCCTGGTTGCTGGCGCCGCCCTGGTTGCCACCATCGCGGTTCTGGTTGTTACCGCCCTGGGTGTCCCGGTTACCGCCCTGGTTGTCGCGGTTCTGGTTGGACTCGCGAGCGGCGCCGTTGCGGTTGCGGTTCCGGTTGCGCTGGTTGCCGCCCTGCGACGCCTCGTCTGACGAGTCGGCGTCGCGGCGGTCGCTCTCGGCGGGTTCCGAGTCGCCACGCCGGGAATCGGATTCCGTCTTGGTCGCCGATTCCGTCTTGGTCGCCGATTCCGCCTTGGTCGCCGATTCTGCGGCTGCCTGTGCGGCGGGCGCTTCCGACGCGGCATCCGCGTCGGCGGTCTTGGTGCGCCCACGACCGCGGCTGCCGGCCGTCGCCGGTGCCGACTCGGTGGTGATGGCCATCTGCTCGGGAGCCGACGCCTTGGTGTCGGCCGACTTCGGCGATCCGCCGGCCTGCCGTTCCTTGATCGCGGCGATCAGGTCGCCCTTACGCATGCCGGACGTTCCCTTGATGCCCAGTTCGCCCGCGAGTGCGCGCAATTCGCTGAGAACCATGCCCGACAGTCCGGTGCGCGCAGCTCGGGCTCGGGTCTTCGGTGCAGAACTCCCCGCCTCCCCCGCATCGGAATCAGCGGGAGCAGGTGCGGTGATCAGGTCCGTATCGGTCACGGATGTCCTTTCGTACCCCGGCAGATCATTGCTGCTCGGGGCTGTAATTCACCTGTGATCCCCGGATATGCCGAGGTCTGCCAGGCATTCTCGCCCTCGGTGGGCGAGTCAAAGATTGTGGTCGTGCTGCGAGCGTCACTCCTGCGCTGTGTCACACGAACGCTGTGTCACTCAAACGGTTCCGTCATCCGAACGGTTCCGTCCGGGTGGCGGAACGCCACAGTGTCGGCGTGAGTACGGCGCGATGCTTTCGTGGGGTGTTATCGGTGAACCGGTGATCCGACGGAGACCGGGCGACCAGTTCGACATCTCATATCGAACCAGCGAATCGAAATGACCCCGAAAACATGGCTGAACGAGCCGTCGCGGCTAGACGACCATATGATAACGCGTTGTTCCACATCGAGCAACATGCCCGCACGCGATTGTGTTCCCCATCCCAGAACTCCATATGAACTCGCCGGTTGGCTTGATGCGATGCTTCGCGGCACCCGAGGCCACGATCGTCAGCCTATCTCGACTCCGCCCGCGATCTCGACGACGCGCGGGACGAATCCCAATTCCTCACCGAGTTCTCGGACATCGGCCGGCAGCGGCCCGGTTCCGAGGACCAGGACGCTCGGGCCCGCTCCGGAGACGGTGGCCGCGTGTCCACGTGCCCGCAGACCGGTCACGAGGTCGGCCGTGGGCCCCATCGCCTCGGCCCGGTACGGCTGATGCAGCCGGTCATCGGTCGCCGCGAGCAGGCAGCTCGGGTCGCTGGTCAGTGCGACGACGGCCAGCGCGGCACGGCTGAGGTTGTGCACGGCGTCGACGCGGGGCACGGCGTCGGGCAGCAGCCCTCGCGCAAAGGCGGTCGACGACTCCGTCGACGGAACGAACACGGTGGCACCGATATCGGGATGCACGCGCAGTCGACGCGCCTGGTATCGGGCCATGCCATCGGTCACCTCGGTCCAGGTGACCACGGCCGAGCCGAGGACGCTGGCCGCGGCGTTGTCCGGATGCCCCTCGAACTCACTCGACAGCTGCACCAGTTCGTCGGCGCTCAACGCCTCGGCCACCCCCGACGCCGCCAGCAGTCCCGACGCGGCCGCGAGACCGGATACGGCGGCCGACGCCGACGAACCGAGTCCCCGGGAGTGCGGAATCACGTTGACGCAGCGGACATGCAGTCCGGCAGCGGAGAACCCGGCATGCGCCAGTCCGCCGAGAATGGCACGGACGACCAGATGATTGGCGTCCAGCGGTACCTCCGCGGCACCCTCCCCGACCACCTCGACGGTCAGACCCGACGACGTGGTCTCGACCATCACCTCGTCGTGCAGCCCGAGGGCGATGCCGAGGCAGTCGAACCCGGGACCGAGATTCGCACTTGAGGCGGGCACTCGTACCCGTGTCGAAATACCTTCGGGCAGTTGACGATAGACCGTATCCGGGGTGACCATTCGCGGTGCCGCCGAGGCCTCAGGCCACGCCGAGTGCATGGGCCACCGCCACCGGGTCGACCTCGATCGCCTCGACCTCCGGCATCCCCGACAACGCGGTGTCCGGATCCTTGAGTCCGTTACCGGTGACCGTGCACACCACGGTCTCCCCGGGCGTGATCCAGCCGTCGGCGTGCGCCGCGAGCAGACCGGCGACACTGGCCGCCGATGCCGGCTCGACGAAGACGCCTTCGCGTCCGGCGACCAATCGGTATGCCTCGAGCAGCTTCTCGTCGGTCGCCGCACGGAACTGTCCGCCGGATTCCTCCTTGGCCGCCACCGCCTGATGCCAGCTGGCCGGATTGCCGATGCGGATCGCCGTGGCGATGGTCTCCGGGTCGGCCACCGGCGCACCGTTGACCAACGGAGCCGCGCCAGCGGCCTGCACGCCGAGCATCCGGGGCCGCGAGGTGGAGATGCCGTCGGCGTAGTACTCCGAGTAGCCCTTCCAGTACGCGGTGATGTTGCCGGCGTTGCCGACCGGCAGTGCGTGGACGTCGGGTGCCCGGCCGAGGACGTCGACGATCTCGAACGCCGCGGTCTTCTGACCCTCGATGCGGGCCGGGTTCACCGAGTTGACCAGTTCGATCTCGGGGAACTCCGCGGTCGCCTTACGCGCCAGTTCCAGACAGTCGTCGAAGTTGCCCTGGACCTGAATGATCTTGGCGCCGTGCATGACCGCCTGGGCGAGCTTGCCCATTGCGATCTTGCCCTCGGGGATCAGCACCGCGCAGGTGATCCCGGCGCGGGTGGCGTAGGCGGCCGCCGAGGCCGACGTGTTGCCGGTCGACGCGCACAGCACCGCGGTCTTGCCGTTGTTGACCGCGTTGGACACGGCCATCGTCATGCCGCGGTCCTTGAACGAGCCGGTCGGGTTGAGGCCCTCGACCTTCAGGTACACCTCGCAGCCGGTCAGTTCGGACAGATGCGGCGCGGAGATCAGCGGGGTGGCGCCTTCGAGGAGGGTCACCACCTTCCAGTCGTCGGCGACGGGGAGCCGCGAGCGATAGGCCTCGATGAGTCCGGGCCAGCCCGCATGCACCGGCGCGGGTCGGGTTGAGGGGGCGTCAGTCATCGGTACCTTCCAATCGCAGAACGCTCGACACCTTGATCACTTCATCCATGTCTTCCAGTGCCGCAACACATTCCGACTGTGCACGGTCCGGGGCGCGGTGGGTCACCACGATCAGCCGGGCATCCTCACCGGCACCTTCCTGACGCACGGCGGCCAGGCTCACCGATCGCTTGGAGAACTCGCCGGCGATCTGCGCGAGCACGCCGGGACGGTCGGCGACCTTCATGGAGACGTAGTAGCGCGTGGGCACCTCGTCGATCGTTGCGATCGGCAACGACGCGTAGGTCGACTCCAGCGGGCCACGCCCGCCGTGCACCTTGTTGCGCGCCGCCATCACCAGATCACCGAGGACGGCCGAGGCGGTCGGGGAACCGCCGGCGCCCTGACCGTAGAACATCAACCGGCCCGCGTTCTCGGCCTCGACCACGACGGCGTTGAAGGCGCCGTTGACACTGGCCAGCGGATGCGACAGCGGGATCAGTGCCGGGTACACGCGCGCCGAAACCCGTTGTGTCCCATCGGCATCACGCAAGCGCTCGCAGATCGACAGCAGTTTGATGGTGCAGTCGAACTTGCGTGCGGCGACCAGATCGGCGGGGGTGACCGAGGTGATGCCCTCGCGGTACACGTCGGCGGCGGTGACGCGGGTGTGGAAGGCGATGGAGGCCAGGATGGCCGCCTTGGCGGCGGCGTCGTACCCTTCGACGTCGGCCGTCGGATCGGCTTCGGCGTAGCCCAATCGTCCTGCCTCGGCCAGGGTTTCGGCGTAGTCGGCACCGGTCTCGGCCATCGCCGACAGGATGAAGTTGGTGGTGCCGTTGACGATACCGGCGACACGGTCGACGGAATCGCCGGCCAGCGACTGGGTCAGCGGCCGGATCACCGGGATCGCACCGGCCACCGCGGCCTCGAAGTACAGGTCGACCTTGGCCTTGGCTGCGGCCTCGGCCAATTCGCCGGTGTACTCGGCCAGCAGCGCCTTGTTGGCGGTCACCACCGACTTGCCGCTCTCCAGCGCCCGGCGGATCACACCGCGCGCCGGGTCGATCCCACCCATCAGTTCCACGACGACGTCGACATCGTCACGAGTGACCAGGGATTCCGGGTCGTCGGTCAGCAGTGACTGATCGATCTTGCGTGACTTGGTCAGGTCGCGGACCGCGACCCCGCGCAACTCCAGTCGCGCGCCCACGCGAGCACGCAGGTCGGCGGCGCTCTCGTCGAGAATCCGCACGACCTCGGTGCCCACATTGCCCATGCCGAGGACCGCAACTCCGATGCTGCGGTCGCCGGCAGAATCGTCACCCCCGGTGTGGTCTGTCACGGCAGGGTTGCCTGAATTCGCACTCACCTAGGTCACCTCCAGCCTCAGGAAATCGTCAATGGTCTCACGTCGCAGGATCACCCGCGCCTGTCCTCCGGCGACGCCGACCACGGCCGGGCGGGTCACCATGTTGTAGCGCGAGGACATCGAGTAGCAGTACGCGCCGGTGGCGGCGACGGCGATGAGGTCGCCGGGCGCCAGATCCTCCGGCAGCCAACAGTCCTTGATCACGATATCGCCGCTCTCACAGTGCTTTCCGACGACACGACTCACCACCGCCGGAGCGTCGGAGACCCGCGACACCAGGCGCACATCGTATTCGGCCTGATACAGCACGGTGCGGATGTTGTCGCTCATGCCGCCGTCCACCGACACGTAGCGGCGGATGGCGCCACCGCCGAGTTCGACGTCCTTGATGGTGCCGACCTCGTAGAGCGTGATGGTGCCGGGGCCGGCGATGGCGCGACCCGGTTCGACGGCGATGGTCGGCATCGGCAGCCCGACGGCGGCCGACTCACGCTTGACGATCTCGGCCAGCGTCTCCGCCACCGCGTTGACGGGCAATGGACGGTCCTCGGGGATGTAGGAAATACCCAGTCCCCCACCGAGATCCACGATGGACATCTGCGAGGTCTTCTCGACACCGAATTCGGCGACCACGTCGTGGAGCAGGCCGAGCACCCGGTGTGCGGCGAGCTCGAAGCCGTCCATGTCGAAGATCTGCGAACCGATGTGGCTGTGCAGTCCCACCAGACGCAGGTTGTCGGTGGCGAACACGCGACGCACCGCGTCCATCGCCACTCCCCCGGCCAGGGCGAAACCGAACTTCTGGTCCTCGTGCGCGGTCGCGATGAATTCGTGGGTGTGGGCCTCGACGCCGACGGTGACGCGGATCAGCACGTCGGCGACGAGTCCGCGCTCACCGGCGAGCGCGTCGAGTCGTTCGATCTCGGTCATCGAGTCGACGACGATGTGTCCGACACCGGCCTCGAGGGCGTCCGCGAGTTCGGCCGAGCTCTTGTTGTTGCCGTGGAAGGCGATTCGTTCGGCCGGGAATCCCGCGCGCAGCGCGATGGCCAGCTCGCCGCCGGAGCACACGTCGATGGACAGTCCCTGCTGATCGACCCACCGCGCGATCTCGGTGCACAGGAACGCCTTTGACGCGTAATGCACCCGGCCGTAGGGACCGAAGGCGTCGATCATGTCGGCGCAGCGGGACCGGAAGTCGGACTCGTCGATGACGAACAGCGGGGTGCCGAAGGTCTCGGCGAGTTCGGTGACCCCGACACCGGCGATGGCCAGTTCCCCGGTCTCGACGCGAGCGGCGTTGCGCGGCCACACCTGTGCGGGGATCTCGGCGAGCGCGGCCGGATCATTGGGTTTCTGCGCCAGATGCGGCGCAGCGAGCAGTTCGGCGTGCCGGGGGCCGGCGGGATGGGCGTTCACATGCGCTCCGGTGCGTTGACGCCGACGAGCTCGAGCCCGTTGGCGAGGACCTGTCGGCTCGCCGCACACAGCGCCAGCCGGGCGCGGTGGATGTCACCGGCCTCCTCGTCACCTTGGGGCAACACCCGGCAGTGCGCGTAGAAGCGGTGATAGGTACCGGCCAGCGCCTCGAGGTAGCGGCAGATGCGGTGCGGTTCCCGCAGCGTCGCGGCGGTGGCCACGACCTCGTCGAAGTCGCCGAGCGTCCGGATCAGATCCCCCTCCTCCGCGGTGTCGAGCAGATCGAGGTGATCGAGGTCGGGGGCCAGTCCCAGTTCCGCGGCGTTGCGCGAGAGTGCGGAGAGCCGCGCGTGGGCATACTGCACGTAGTACACCGGGTTGTCGTTGGACTGTTTGGCCAGCAGATCGAGGTCGATGTCGATGTTGACGTCGATCGACGAGCGGATCAGCGCGTAGCGCGCGGCGTCCACGCCGACGGCGTCGACGAGGTCGTCGAGGGTGATCACGGTGCCGGCGCGCTTGCTCATCCGGACCGGCTTGCCGTCGCGGACGAGGTTGACCATCTGCCCGATGAGGACCTCGACGGTGTCCGGGTCGTCGCCGAGCGATGCCGCGGCGGCCTTGAGCCGCTTGATGTAGCCGTGGTGGTCGGCGCCGAGCATGTAGATGCACAGGTTGAAGCCGCGGTTGCGCTTGTCGCGGTAGTAGGCGATGTCGCCGGCGATGTAGGCGGCCTCGCCGTCGCTCTTGATGACGACGCGGTCCTTGTCGTCGCCGTACTTTTCGGTGTGCAGCCACCACGCACCGTCGGCCTCGTACAGGTTGCCGTTGGCCTTGAGTTCGGCGATGCATTCGTCGACGAGGCCCGTCTCGAACATCTTGTTCTCGTGGGTGAACACGTCGAAGTCGGTACCGAAGTCGTGCAGGCTGGTCTTGATGTGGTCGAACATCAGCGCCACGCCCTCGGCGCGGAAGGTCTCGACCCGCTCGTCGGCCGGCTGCTCGAGCACGCCGGGCACCTTGGCGACGACCTGCCGGGCGATGTCGACGATGTACTCGCCGGCGTAGCCGTCCTCCGGGGTCGGTTCGCCGAGCGCCGCGGCCTCCAGCGACCGCGCGAAACGGTCGATCTGCGCGCCGTGGTCGTTGAAGTAGTACTCGCGGGTGACCTGGGCGCCGCGTGCGGCCAGCACCCGCCCGAGCGCGTCACCGACGGCAGCCCAGCGCGTACCGCCGAGATGGATGGGCCCGGTCGGGTTGGCGGAGACGAACTCCAGGTTGATCACCTTGTCGGCGATCTCCTCGCCCCGGCCGTAGCCGCCGGCCTGCTCGAGCACGGCGGCCACGACGGTGTTCTGCGCGGCCGCACCCAGCCAGATGTTGACGAAGCCGGGGCCCGCGACCTCGGCCTTGTCGATGCCGTCGGTGGCGCCGAAGGCGTCGGCCAGCCAACCGGCGAGCTCCCGCGGGGCGACGCCGAGCTTCTTGCCGAGCCGAAGTGCGACGTTGGTCGAGTAGTCACCGTGATCGGCATGGCGTGGTCGCTCCACCACGACTGCGTCGGGCACGACGGATGCGTCGAGACCGTGGTCGGCCACGACGGCGCGGGTGACAGAGCTGAGCAACGCAGCAAGATCGGCGGGAGTCACAGGTCACCATCCTATTGGCCGCCCCATTCCGCGCGGCATCGGGGACGGCTTCGCCCCGGCCGGCGGTCGGTGCCGATGACGGAGGGCGCGATCTCAGGTCACCGGAGTGATGTGCGCGTCACACGGCGGAGTCGAGGTTGCGGCACACCGCCGGCTGCGCGGCGGGCGGGGTGACGCCCCAGTCGGGGATCGCCGAGGAACACGCCATCTGCATCTGTTCGATCCCGTCGGCGCGGGTCATGAACCGCTCGCGAACCGATTCCCGGGTCGCCGCCAGCATCGCATCGACGTAGACCCGATGTGTCGGGTAGCGCTGCGCGAGATCCTCGGGTGCGAACGGGATGGTCACGCCCAACAGACCGCAGATGGCGCCGTCGTACCGGGCCACCGGGACCGCCATCTGCGGCAATCGGATCCCACCGAGCGCATTTCCGACGGCGTCGCGCTGCAGGCCCCACGGCAGCCCGCCGAGCTTGACCAGGTCCAGCCCGCCGCCGGCGAGCAGCGGCAACGATAGTTCGACCGGCAGGGCGTCGACGGCGCGTTTGATCCCGTTGTAGACGAACGGCGGCGCGACCGGCGCCGGCTCACCGGTGCGCACCCAGCGCTGCATCGCCGCCACGGCCGCGTTCACCGCGTAGCGACGCTGGAACTGGGAGCTGCCCAGACAGGGCACCGACAGGTTGGGGCCCTGCTGGCCGTAGACCGACGACGCCGCGATCGATTCCCGGTAATTCGCCGCCGTCATCGGCGGCAGCGCCGCGATGTTGTGCAGGAGGAGTTCGGCCGACTGACGCACGCCGTACCAGTCGACGTGCGCGGCACCGGCCACCGACCAGATGCGATGGTTGGGTGCCGCGGTGGGCACGCCCATCTGACCGGATTCCTCGCTCCAGATGTGCATCGTCGGTACCCGATACCGCGATGGAAGCGTCATCTGTCCATCGCCGTCGATGATGATGCCGTCGTACACCCGTGCGGCGTCGTCGGCGCCCGTGCGGATGTAGTTGTCGAGCGCGATCGCCGATTGCGAGAGCCCGATGGCGATGAGGGTCCGGGGTACGAGCCCACCCAGCGGCGCGACCCCGGTGGTGTTACGCAGTGTGGACCCGACCTGACTGAACACGTCGAAGGCGTAGGCGTCGTCGGGAACCCACAGTGCGCCATAGCGAATCGGGTCCCAGGCCTTCAGGGACACCGGCGTGCACGGTGGCACCGAGATGCCGCCGACGTCGATCATCGGTTGCCCGTTCAGCAGGATGCCGCACGCCCCGGCCTGCTGGGCACTGACGACCACATATGCGTCGCCGTTGGCGAAGGTCTGCCGGTTGAGCCACAAGAACTCGAAGGCGTGGTCCACCTGGGCGGTGACATTGGTCCATTCGACGGTCACGTTGCCGCTGAAGCGTTCCGGGTCCGCAGGCCGATACACCACCATGCGGGTGACATACGGCACGTCCGGGCGTGCGGTGCCGTAGGCGTGGGCCGTCCCGGAGACGAGATACTCCTGCTCGGTGTAGCCGAAGTCCTCAGGGTTGAAAGCCGCTGCGCCCCAGGGCCGGTCGTGGACTCCGCCGGTGAGCGGACCGGTGACCCGCGGCGCCGGCGACGCGGCCCACGCCGGGGTGCCCACCGCGCACGCCACGAACAGTGTTGCCAGGCAGCAGATCAGTACACGTACCCGAGTCCGCGTCGTTCGTGAGCGCGGGGCCGCAACACGTGTGCTCATCGGCCACCCCAACCGTCGACATCACCCGCCGCGATGTTAATCCGCGAACCGGGCGGGTGTGGAACGTTCTGCAGAATTCGTCTCACCGCGGCGTAAGGTTGCGCACATGCACGCCAGCGACGTCCTCCCCTCCGTTCCGACCACCACCGACGATGCATTGGCGATCTTCGACGCCGCCGAACCCGTCGAGACCGACACGATGATCGGCACCTGGCATGGCGCCGAACTGCCCACCGATCACCCGATGGACGGCCTGCTCGCCGCCAGCGGCTGGTGGGGTAAGCAGTTCATCGACGCCGAGACGGTGCACCCCCTGCTCTTCCCCACCCGTGACGGCTCCGCATTGTGGGCGATGAACCCGATCCTGGCGTTCGGCGGCACCGATCTCGCCCGGGTGGCACCGGCGGTGAAGAAGGCCTCGTTCGTCACGCCGATCGCGGCGACCCGGCGACTGTGGCAGACCGGGAAGTCGCGAGCACGACTGCGCACCACGCGGTATCGCGGCGTGGACACCGCGACGATGCAGTACGACCAGTTGCCCATCAACGACGTCTTCCGCCGGATCTCCGACGACGCGGTGATCGGCGCGATGGATCTCAAGGGCTCGCCGAAGCCGTACTTCTTCGTGTTGCGTCGCGACGAGTCGTTGCGGTTGGTGTAGTCGCGGCGGGAGCCGCCGAGGCGATCACAAGGCCGGCCCATAAACGCAAGGCCAGGCCATAAGTCAACACCGGCCGGAGGCCGGCAAGGATGTCAACACCGGGTGACATAATTATTCCGTCTCCGGTAGGATTGAAACCCATGGATGTCGTCGAGCTGGCGAGTGTTGCCGACGTGGCGCGTCAAACAGGGCTTAGTGAGCGGCGGGTCCGCGCGCTCATCGCCGCTGGTCAACTCCCAGCGCAGCGGGTTCTGGGGCGTTGGGCAGTGTCCACCGACGATCTCGGCCGTTTTCGCCGTAGCCCTGCCGGGCGTCCGCTCTCCGAACTCTCGGACTGGGCGATTCTCGGGCATCTCGCCGGGGATACCAGAGTTCCCCGTGTTGCGGTGCCCTCCCGAGTGCGCTCCCGGGTCCGCCAACTGGCGGAGTCTGCTGCACCCGAGACGATCCTCGTGCCGTGGATGCGGACCAGGTCTACACCGCAGCGCTACTCTGCTGCGGACGCCGACGTCGTGGCGCTCGGCGCCGATGACCGTGTGATCATCGGCGGGCATCACGCGCTGGCCGACGATACTGTCGCAGACCTGCAGGTGTACGCGCAGGGACCTGATGTCGACGACCTCCGCCGTGACTACCATCTCCTCGACGAGGCGTCCGACTCGCATGCTGCCGGCCAGGCCGCCGTCACGATCCGCGTGGTGAGCGACCTTGACCTCGTACCCCGCTCACCACTGAGTCGACACAAGGTCGCAGCCCCGGTAGCGGCAGTCGACGTCCTCGACACGAGCCCTCCAGGCATCCAGGCCCGGCCTGCTCTGCAGTTGTTGCGCGCCGCGATCGGTGCAGTGGCGGCAGCCCGGCCGGTGAAGCAACCACCGCCGGTGCGTGACGCCGTGGTGCGGCGTCCGCATCCAGTGGCTGAGAGTCTCGACGAGCTACGCGGACCGACCTCGGGATCGGTACGGCTACCGGTGGCCGTCGACTGGGGACCTGCACGTGAGTACGACATCGACGATCCCCAAGACGCGGTCCGCCTGTATTCGCAGGTTCTGCGCGAGGCCTCGACTGCGCAGGAACTTGTCGAGTATCTCAACGGGCCACTACTCACGCGGCTGTGGCTGTCGCTGAACCTCCCCGCCGGGATTGTGCAGCAGTGGGAGGATCGGTTCCCGGAGCTGGCCGCCCACCAGTAACACACACGCAAGGGGGCAGTGGGTTGGACGAGTTTCAGAAGCGCGTGACAAGGTCGGCGCCGGCCGTGCTCGGACGCTAGAGGATTTGCGTTGGCTGGTGGGTATGCGGTCGCCGCGTACGGCATCATCGACCGACCGTCCGACGATGTGGATCTGTTCACCGACCAGGACGATCCGGCAAAGTTTGAGAAAGCGATGGCGGAAGCTGTCACCGCTTGGGAGGCAGAGGGTTTCACAACTCACCTCGCTGGACACTCGGGAACATTCGCACGGTTCCACGTCTCGGACGGACAGCAGGAAATCAAAGTCGAGATGTGCCACGACTGGAGATCAGAACCTCCCACAATTCTCGACGTCGGACCAGTCCTGAGCCGCGACAACTCAGTGGGAAACAAAGTCGCAGCACTCTTCTCACGAAGCGAGTCACGCGACTACATCGACGTCTTCGGCGCCCGCTCCAACGGCTACTCGCGCACCAACCTTGAAACGATTGGCGCCACCCACGACGGCGGATTCGACCTTGCGCCCGTGAGTGGACGAAGCTGTGCGACCGCGCCGGAGTGTGCCATATCACGCCCCACGATGCCCGCCACAGCGCCGGGGCGGCTCTGCACCTACGGCGGAGTGCCAGCCGTCGTCATTGCGGCGTGGTTGGGCCACACAGACGCCACGTTCACGCTGTCTCGTAATGCCCACAGTCGGGATGATTCGCTGAAAGATGCCGGCAAGGTTCCGGCAAAGGTCATGACCGGATCACTCTGGGCCAGCCCCGGCATTCGATCCTTGTGTGCAGATCTTGCGCAGATTCTCATTCTCTGAGGTTTTCCGGACTGCCAGAATCCAAAATCCCTGGTCAAGAGTGGTGCCCCCGGTAGGATTCGAACCTACGGCCTTCTGCTCCGGAGGCAGACGCTCTATCCCCTGAGCTACGGGGGCTCATCGGGCGGTGATCAGAGTAACCCATGCGCAACCGTGAACCCAATCCGGCTGGTCGTCGTGTCGTCCGCGTCGGTGTGGTGTGGTTGCGCACCGGACCGTCATCGGCGGCGTGGGGCGGCATCGACGGCGTTCAGGCCGGCAGCACGTCGTCGAGGTGGTGCAGGAGAACCGGGATCGACGACGCGTCCGGAATGTTGAAGGCATTGAGCAGCGGGAGATCCGCTTCGAGGGTGGGTGATGTCGGCGGGCGACCGGCGGTGAAGGTGCGCACCGTTGCCGACGTCGCGGTCGTCGACCCCATGATCAGCAGGTAGGCGGAGTCGAGGATTCGGGCATTCTCGGCCGAGAGTATCGTCCACAGGCCGGTGGCACCGGGTATCTCGACGAGATGAAGTCCCAGTGCCCCAAGGAATTTGGCCGTCGAGGCATCCGGACTGCTGGTCACGGCGAGTTGGCCTCCGCCGCCCGCCACACCGATGGCGAATGTCTTGCCCGCCGCGTCCGGGTGCGCGGCTGCCGTGGCACGGATCTGGTTGTCGAGCGAATCACGCAGTGGACCGACGTCGCGCCCGAGCGCCGTACCGGCGGTGGCGAGATCCCGTTCCCACGAACCCGATCGGGTGCCGACACCCGAATCGTCTCCGACCACGGTGGGGGCCAGTTCGGCGAGGCGGTCACCGATCGCACGGGTCACCAACCAGGTCGGGGCGACGATGAGATCGGGTCGCAGTGCGGCTATCCGGGCGATGTCCAGTTCACCGGTGAGCCGGACCGCCGAGTCCGGCAACGTGTTCTGCAGCCACGGGGCCGCGGGCATCGACGACGCGGGTCCGTCGGTCCGGTAGCCCACCACAGGGGCACCGACGGCGAGCATGGTGCCGAGCCAGTCGGCCGACAGTGCGACCACGCGATGAACCGACCCGGTGATCGTGACCGGTCCGTATGCGGAGCTCACCACGCGTGGACGTCCCTCACTCGGATCCGCCGATTGCGACGGCGCGGCGCAGGCCCCGATCAGCGCAGCAAGCACCGCGACGACGATCGCGGCACGCCATCGGAGCATCCCGCGACCTGTAACCAGCTGCACGACAGAACTTTTGCTATACGGCATCTGCCGTCCTTTCGACAAGGGGGCTGGCGATCACGCCGGCGGTGGCGACCAGACCGACGATGATCGCGACACTGAACACCAGGAGCGTGTCCACAATGGTGAAGTGCTGCAGCGCAAGTCCGAGTCCGATGACCGGAACCGACAGTCCCGCATAGCCGGTCAGGTAGAAGACTGCCAGGGTCTCGCCCAACCGATCCGGCTCGGCCACCGACAACACCGCCGAGAACGACGCACGAAACAGCAGGCACCCACCGGCGCCGACCACCGCTGCCCCGACGAAGAACACCACCGGTCCGGCTTGCGGCGCCAGTACGTCGACGAGCACGATGATCAGCCCGGCAGGGACCAGAGCCGCACCGGTGAAGGTCGTTTGCCGGGTGGACCACGTGGTGGTGGCGATCATCGCGATCGCGCCGCTTCCGAAGACCACCAGCAGCGCGAATCCGGCGAGCAGGGGCGACGGGCGATGCAGGGTCTGCGACAGGACGGTGCCGGACAGTCCGACGAACATCCCCAGCGAACTGAAGGCCAGGACGACCCCCACCAGTGCACCGACGAAGCGCCGGCGACCCCGGCGCGGAGCCGCGAGCATGCGCAGCCGGTAGTCCCGGAGCCGGAACGGGCTGCGCCGAGTGGTTTCCGGCGCCACCGCGATCAGCAGTGCCGCCGCGGACAACAGCACGAGGAACACCGCGTAGGGCGCCACGAGCGGTGACGTCATCACCGTCGCGATCACCGCGGCGACGAACGCACCGGCGCCGAGTCCGATGACGTTCGCGGTGGCGGCCAGGAGTTGAGCGCGGTGCCGGAGATGCGCGGGGCGATGTGCGGCATGCAATTCGGTGATGTAGGCCGTTCCGGCCGCAGCGGTCAACCCCACCGCCAGTCCGCTGAGCACTCGTGCGCAGTAGAGGCCCGGAGCCTGCGGAAACACCATGAACACCACGCAGCCGAGCATCGCCAGGAGGACCGATGAGAGCAGAAACCACCTGCGCCCCAACATATCCGACAGGTGACCGACCAGATAGAGGGCCGTGATCACCCCTGCCGCGTACACCGCGTAGATCAGGGTGATCGCCAGCGGGGAGAGGCCGTCGCGCTCGCCGTAGGTCCGATAGAGGGGACTCGGCGCGGTGGAGAACGCGATCACCACACAGAAGGTGAACGCGACGGACCAGTAGCCGCGGCGGTAGCGCGACATCTCGGCGGGCGAGCAGGCGGCAGGGCGCATGAGGTGACGCTAACACATTTAGTAACCACTGGTCACTAAATGCGGGCCGAGGTGCCGCGGCCCGCTCCGAGCGCTCCGAGGATCACGCACCATGGCCTAGCCTGGGTGAGTGAGAACCGCACCTCGCACCACATCGTCGGCCGGCTCGGGCACCCGGGGACGCCCGCCTCAGCTCAGCCAGGAGATGATCGTGGCCGAGGCGATGCGCCACGACATCCGCACCATGTCGCTGCGAACCCTGGCTCAGGCACTGGGCGTGAGTCACTCCGCGCTCTATCGGTGGGTCGGCGGAACCGACGAGTTGATCGCGCTGATCAGCCGCACCGTGATCGAACGGGTCCTACCCACCGACTCCCCCACCGCCGACACGTGGGAACCGTGGCTGCGCGGTATCGCCGTGGCAATGCACGACGAGTTCCTGGCCGTACCCGGTTTCGCCTCCCGCACCGCGGGCCCCCACGACCATCGGCCCGAGGTCATGAATGACCTGAGGGAGGCCATCATCGCCGGGTTCCGGGCGGCCGGCGCCGCCCCCGAGTCGGCGCAGCACAGCGCCTACATCTTTGCCGTCGGCATCGTGGGCTGGCTCGGTGCGCTGGAACGCGACCTCGAATTCGGCTCCCCGGCACCGTCTTACGAGATCTTCCTGGAGTGGCTGCTCGCCGGCCTACCGGTTGGTGGTCACCCCACGACGTCGGACTGACGACCGGCCGGTCAACCGCCCACCGCGGGCACGGCCATACCCTCCATGCGCACACGCGACCCGTTCTCCCCGCGGATCACGTGCAGCTGGGCCGGGATACGGGCCCGCAGTTCCTCGACGTGGGACACCACCCCGACGACGCGTCCGCCCGAACGCAACTCGTCGAGCACGCCCATGACGAGATCGAGGGCCTCGGGGTCGAGGGTGCCGAATCCCTCGTCGATGAACAGGGTGTCCAGTACCCGGCCACCGGCCTCGGCGGAGACCACGTCGGCGAGGCCGAGGGCCAGCGCGAGGGAGGCGAAGAAGGTCTCACCCCCGGACAGTGTCGTGGTCGCACGGACGGCACCGGTGTACTCGTCACGCACCTCGATGCCGAGACCGCCGCGGCGGCCGCGCGGGCCGGCGGCATCACTGTGGGCGAATTCGTAACGCCCCGAGGACATCTGACGTAACCGCGCCGATGCCGCGACCAGCACCTCCTCAAGGCGCGCGGCCAGCACGTACGAGCGCAACGCCATCCGGCGCGAGTTCTGTCCGCGACCGGCGACGAGTTCGGCCAGGCTGCGCAACTCTTCGTGGCGTTCGCGCATCGGTGCGAGACCATCGGCGGCCGACCAGAACTGCGCCACATACTCTTTCAGAACCGCGTGGCGCCGGGCGGCGACGGCATGCTCCCGCGCGGCGGCCTCCCGGACCTCCTCCGCCACCCGCAGATCCGCGGTGAGGGCGTCGACGTCGACCGGATCGGCGGTGAGCGCGGCGGCGACATCGGGTTCGGCGAGGGTGGCCTCGGCGGCGGCCCGCAGTGCGCCCGCACGGGTCAGCAGCGCCTCCCACGCGGTGATCTGATCGTCGGTCGCGAGTGCGGCACGCATGGCCGCGGCGTCGTCGAATCCCGCTGCGACGCAGCGCTCCCCCAGTCGTTGGGCGATGTCATCGTGGCGGCCCGCGGCGTCGAGGCCGGCGCGTCGCGCATCGCGCAGCGAGGCGGCCCGGCGGATCAGCTCACCCAGTTCGGCCAATCGTTCGGTGATCCCACCGCGCCCACCCGTGGCCTCAAGGATCTCGGCGTCCAGCGCCGTCAGGGTCTCACGCAGCGACATCGCCTTCTGCCGGTCGGCCGAACGGATCGACTCGCACTCCCCCAGTTCCCGCCGCCACGCGTCGGTCTCGGCGTCGATCGCGCCGAGGGCCTGCTCCAACCCGGGAATGCGTGCGACGGCACGATCGGCATCGGCGAGTGCGGCGGCGCTGCGGGCGAGGTCGTCGTCGATCTGCTCCCGGGACATCTCACCGAGGGTGTCGTCGAGGACGGCGAGACGTTGCGCGATCGCCGCATGACGCGCCTGCGCGGCGTCCCGATGCGTGGCCGCATCCTGTTCGGCGGCACGTGCGTCCGCCTCATCGGCGTCCGAGACCGACGTGCCGTCGGTGGCCACCGTCGGTTCGGGATGATCGGCGGACCCACACACCATGCAGGGTTGACCGTCGACGAGTTGGGCGGCGAGTTCGGCCGCCATCCCGTCGAGACGACGCCGACGCAGGTCGACGAGGTGCTCGGCCGCGCTCACCTGCTTCTCCCGCGCGTCGAGGAGTTTCCGCTCGGCCGCCCGGGCGGACGCGCGCTGCTTCTCGCGTTCCTCCCACGCCACAACCAGTTTCGTCAGGCGTTCGTGCTCGGTGCGCAGGCCGGGCACCTGCACCCGCATCTGGGTGGCGGCGGTCAGCGACTCCGCGGCCAGTCGACGCCGCTCCGGGGCACGCTCCACCAGCTCCGACAGTTCCCCCATACGCTTGCCGCACTGTGTGATCCGCGTGTCCACGGCGTCGATGTCGGCGATCAGGGCAGGCCGCTCGTCGATTCGGCGCGCCAGCGGTTGCCAGCGTCCCGATTCGGTGGTCCACCGGCCGATGGCCTGCTCGAGGGCGTCGGGGTCGATAGAGTTCGCCTCACGCCCGGCACACCAGGCTTCGGCCTCGTCGAGTTCGACGAAGCGGCCGGCGGCGCGGTCGACTCCCCGATCGGCCTGGCGCCGTATGGTGATCGCACGATCGAGATCATCGGCGATCGGACCCAGCGGCGCGGCGCGGCGCGCGGCGGCCAATGCCGTGGTGGCAGCGGCGAATTCGGCCTCACCCCGGACCAGTTGCCCGAGTTGGGACCGGGCCTCGCCCCCGCGGCGCCGCAGGTCGGCGACGCGGACACCGGCGTCGTACGCCGCCCGCGCCTGATCGGCCGCCGCCTGCGCCGAGGTCAGCACCGCGGCGGACCGCGAATCGTCCTGCGCGGCAGCGTCACGGCATGCCTGCGCCCACTCGTCATCGGGTTCGGCCGGCGCGTCACCGCCGCCGACCGCGACGATCTGTCCGGCCAGCCGGTCCAGCGCCGCGGTGCGCTCGCCCAGATCGGCCTCGCTCTCCCGCGCCCGCTCACGCAGCCACTCCTCGAGGTCACCGAAGCGCGCCGTGTCGAAGACGCGCTCCAGCAACGACTCCCGTTCATCCGGGTTGGCGCGCAGGAACCGGGCGAAATCACCCTGCGGCAGCAGCACCACCTGGAAGAACTGCTCGGCGCTCATACCCAGCACCCCGATCACCGCATCACCGATGTCGGGGATGCGGGTCAAGGCGGGACCGGAGCCGTCCACCCAGACCAACGACGCCCGGGCGTTGATCTTGCGTGTCCCCTCCCCGGTCTTCTTCGGCCGATGGAACTCCGGCGATCGAATGATCCGCAGGCGACGCCCGCCGATGGTCGCCTCGAGTTCCACCTCGGGAACCACGTCGGGCGCAGCGTGATCGGAGTGCAATCGCTTGGCGTCGTTGCGGGCACCGGGCACCCGGCCGAAGAGCGCGAAGGCCACCGCGTCGAGAATGGTGGACTTCCCGGCGCCGGTCTGGCCGTGCAGCAGGAACAGCCCGTCGGCGGCCAGCGCATCGACGTCGACCACCGTTTCGTCGGCGAACGGACCGAAGGCCCGCATCCGCAGATGGTGAATCCTCATGCCGACTCCGCCACCTCCGGCAGGGCGAACAATGCCCATTCACCGTCGGAGGCGGTCTCCGATTCCGGCTCTCCGACAACCGCTCTCAGCGCGCGCTCGATGATCCTGCACTCACCCCCACTCGGCGCATCCCGCACGTCGGTGACGAAGGAGGTCACGATGTCGGCATCGGACCGTCCATGCACCCGCGACCGGTAATCGACACCGTCGCCACTGTGCGGCCGGTCCCAGTTCACGTGCACCGCATACGGAAAGCGTTCCCGAAGCCGGCGCATCGCGTCGACCGGGCGCAGGGCGTCGGTCAAGGTGGCCTCCACGTAGTGATCCTCCGCGTCGGCCAACGACTCGTCGGCCAGCAGATCGTCGAGAGTGCCACGCAGCGAACTCAAACCACGAACCACCGGGAGTTCGTGTGGACGCACCTCGGCGAGACCATCGGCGTCGAGGTCGACGATCCACACCGACTTGCGGTGGGTACGTTCTCCAAACGAGTACGCGAGCGGCGAGCCACTGTAGCGGACCGCGGGCGTCAGCGTCTGCGGCGAGTGCAGGTGTCCGAGTGCGACGTAGTCGACCCCGGAGAAGGTCTGCACGGCAACCGTTTCCACCCCGCCGACGCTGATCGACCGTTCCGATCCGGTCGCGGCGCCACCGACGACGAAGGCGTGCGCGGCGACCACCGAGCGCACCCCGTCCCGATCGGCGAGGTCGGCGCGGATGCGGCTCATCGCCGCGTCGAGTACCTGCTGATGGGAGCGGGCGTCGACAGCACCGAGTTCGGTTCGCGCGGTGTCGGGTTCAAGGTACGGGATGCCGTAGAAGGCCACCGGCCCGTCCTCGTCGTCGATCAGGACCGGGTCGGTGATCGCGGCGATGCTGGTCCGCAGGTGCAACCCGCCGGCGGCGGCGAACGACGACCCCGCACCGAGGCGGGTCGGGGAATCGTGGTTGCCCGAGGTCACCACGATCTGCGCACCGGCGGCCGAGATCAGTCCCAGCCCTTCGTCGTAGACGGCCACCGCATCGGCCGAGGGCACCGACCGGTCGTACACGTCACCGGCGACCACCACCACGTCCACCGACTCACTCGCCACGACGGCGGCGAGATCGGCCAGCGCGCGGCGTTGGTCGGCGAGCAGCTCGACGCCGTGGAAGGTACGGCCGAGATGCCAGTCCGAGGTGTGCAGGATTCGCATGTCCAACACCGTACGATCGCCCACCGACAGAATCGGGGAGGGCGCGGGTGCGTGGCGTCACCGCCGCCCACCCACGCCCCGCCGATCCCGCGGTTCACCTGCGCATTCAGGCCGCGCCGGCGCTCTCCACCTCGCCCTTGGCGACCGCTGCCCGCTGCGTCGCTCCGACGGCCTGATGGCCGGGCCGCTTGAGGAACAGGGTCGCGATCACGCCGATCAGCAACACACCGGCGGGCAGGTAGAGCGATTGCCCCATCGCCGTGGCGAACGGCTCACGGATCATCGCCGGGAGCTGGGAGACCGCATCGGAATGCTCGCTGGTGTTCACGCCGGGCAACTCCGCCGCCAGCCTGGTCTGCATGATCGCGCCGACGGCGGCCGACCCGATGACCGAACCGATCATCCGGGTGGTGTTGTACACCCCGGCGCCGGCGCCGGCCTGCTGCCACGGGAGATTACGTGTGGCGGTGGCGGCCAGCGGCGCCCAGATGCCGGCGGAGGCGACACCCATCAGCGCCAGCGGAATGACCAACTCCCACACCGGGGTGGCCGGGCGGGCGATCACACCCGCCCAACCGACGGCAATGGCCTGCAACAGCAGCGCCGAGGAGATGATGACGCTCGGATGCACCTGATCGAGAATCCGCCCGACGATGGGCGCCAGGATTCCGGTGAGCACGGCCATCGGCACCATCATCACCGCCGCCCGGGTCGGCGACATCCCCCCGACGAGCTGCAGGAAGAACATCATCGGGATCATCAGCCCGGAGATCGCGAAACCCATCGAGGCGATACCGATGTTGGACAGCGAGAAGTTGCGGTCGGCGAACAGCGACAGCGGCACCAGCGGTTCGGTCTTGATGCGCGACTGCCAGTAGATGAAGAGGGCGAGCATGACCAGCCCGCCGACGATCAACGCCCAGATCCAGCCGGCCCACTCGTACTTCTCGCCGTCCTGGATACCGAAGACCAAGGCGGACAAGCCGACTCCGGAGAGCACCACGCCGATCCAGTCGAAGCTGTGATCGTGGGTCTCCACTGACGGGACCAGGGTGGCGGCGAGGATCAGGCCCGCGATACCGACCGGCAGATTGACGAAGAAGATCCACTCCCAGCCGAAGCTGTCGGTGAGGATGCCGCCGAGCAGCGGACCGACCAGGGTGGCCACACCGGCGACGGTGCCCCAGACGCCCATCGCCGCGCCGCGCTTCTCCGGCGGGAAGATCCGGGTGATCAGGGCCATCGTCTGCGGGGTGATCAGCGCGGCGCCGATACCCTGCAGGGCCCGCGCCGCGATCAGCTCACCGATCGAACCGGCGAAACCACACCAGACGCTCGCGATGGTGAAGACCACCAGACCCGCCTGATAGACGAGTTTGGGGCCGAACTTGTCGCCGAGACGCCCGGTGACGAGCAACGGCACCGCATAGGTGAGCAGGTACGCGCTGGTGACCCAGACGATCCCATTGACATCGGTGTCGAGGGCGACCTGGATCTGCGGTTGCGCGACGGCGACGATCGTCATGTCCACGAGGATCATGAAGAAGCCGACGCACAACGCCATCAAGGCGAGCCACGGTCGGGTGGTCACCGCCGTCGGGGTCGTGGGTGTACTCATCGGGTGGACTCTTTCTCTGTGGTGGACGTCGCTGCGGTGGACTTCGCTGCGGTGGACTTCGCTGCGGTGGACGGCGCACCCGGCGCCGCGGCCGGGTAGGTGAATCCGGGGTCGTCGAGCCAATCGATCCGGCCGTCCCGCAGCCGGTCGAGAAGCTCGGCGAGCCAATCGATCTGGGCTCGCATCGTGGCGATGCGGCAACCGGCGTCCAGGACGAACATCTCGGGGGTGCCCTTGGCATGGGCCTCATCGGTTGCCGTGGTGATGTCGAGGAGGTCGGCGCGCATCGCCTCCAGCCGGGCGGTCAACAGGTCGATGACGCGCCTTCGCGGCAGTCCGTGGGCCTCGGCGAGCGCCAGGTAGAGCTCGGGGTACTCGGCGGGATGGCGGCCCAGGATCTCCTCCAGGTTGGCCTCGAGTGCGGCCCGTCCGGCATCGGTGATCGTATAGACCGTCCGTTCCGGCCGGTTGCCCTCCCGTCGCACCTCGTGCACCGTGATCAACTCGTCCGCGGCCAACCGGTCGACCGCGTGATAGAGCGTCCCGGGACGGAACTTCACCAGCCGGTCCTCGCGACGGCAGATCGTGGTCTGCACCATCTCGTACGGGTGCATCGGCTTCTCGGCCAGGAGACCGAGAACAAGGACCGCCATGGACGACAGCGTCGGTGGCGTTGTGCTGCCCTGCTGACGTCCCGACACGACCCGACCCTTCGCCCGAACCAAATATTCCGGTTGGAATATACATTCCGGAGTGATCAGAACCAAGACCCCGAACGGTTCACTACTGTGGTGCCATGAGCACCGACACCACCTCGGGAAGCGGCAAGCAGGGAACATACGTCACCGGCGGCCAGGAGTTCGTCCGCGACACCAAGTACATCGAGACGCGCATCACCCGCGACGGACGCGACGGCTACCCCGTCGAAGCCGGGCGCTACCGTCTCGTCGCCGCCCGCGCCTGCCCGTGGGCCAACCGCACGCTGATCGTGCGACGGCTCCTCGGCCTCGAGGACGCGATCTCACTCGGCCTGTGCGGGCCCACCCACGACGCCGACTCGTGGACTTTCGACCTCGATCCCGGCGGCCTCGACCCGGTGTTGGGCATCCCGCGTCTGAAAGACGCCTACGAGAAGCGTTTCCCCGGCTACCCGAAGGGCATCACCGTCCCCGCGGTCGTCGACATCCCGACCGGCGAGGTCGTCACCAACGACTTCCCGCAGATCACCATCGACTTCGAGCTGGAATGGACCGACTTCCATCGTGACGGCGCCCCGCAGCTCTATCCCGAGCACCTGCGCGACGAGATCGACACGGTCAACAAGGGCGTCTACACCGAGGTCAACAACGGTGTCTACCGCTGCGGCTTCGCCGGCAGCCAGGACTCCTACGACAAGGCCTACGACCGGCTGTTCACCAAACTCGACGAACTCTCCGAACGACTGTCGGGACAGCGGTATCTCGTCGGGGACACCATCACCGAGGCCGACGTGCGGCTGTTCACCACCCTCGCCCGCTTCGACGCGGTCTATCACGGCCACTTCAAATGCAACCGCACCAAACTCGCGGAGATGCCGGTGCTGTGGGCCTACGCCCGGGACCTGTTCCAGACCCCCGGATTCGGTGACACCACCGACTTCACCCAGATCAAGCAGCATTATTACCTCGTGCACCGCGACATCAACCCGACCGGCATCGTGCCGGCGGGACCCGACCTGCGTAACTGGCTGACCCCACATCACCGCGAGGAACTCGGCGGACGCCCGTTCGGCGACGGCACCCCGCCACCACCACCGCGCCGGGCCGAGGTGGTTCCCGCCGAGCACGGGGTGCCCGTCGCATGATCGGCAAGAAGCGGTCCGAGGCTGCCGCACCGACACCCACGGGACCGGCGGCCGGACGTACCGCCCAGGTCACCGGCAACCTGATCGACAAGGCACAGCGACTGCAGGCCCCCGCTGTCGCGAAGTATGTCCTCGGGCTGCGTGAGAAGTACCCGAATGACTCCCCCGCGCAGATCATCACGCGGCTGGAGAAGCGCTATCTCAACGCCGTGACCTCCTCGGGCAGCGCGGTCGGCGCCACCGCCGCGATTCCCGGCGTCGGCACCGTGACAGCGCTCGGGGCGGTGACCGGTGAGACGGCGTTGTTCCTCGAGGCCTCGGCCCTGCTCGCGCTCGCGATCGCCGAGGTCCACGGGATCGGCATCCACGAGACCGAACGCCGGAAGACGTTGGTGCTCACCGTCGCCCTCGGCGAGGAAGGCCTCGCCCGGCTCGGCCGGGTGGTCGGCACCCAGGGCGGCGCGCTGCGCCGCCTCGGTCGCGCGTCGGCACCCAACGGCGCCTTCGCCAAACTCAACAAGACGCTGGTCAACCGGGTGGCCAAGAAGTACGCACTCAAACGCGCACCGCTCATCGTCGGTCGCATCCTGCCCGCCGGGATCGGCGCCGTCATCGGCGGCGCGGGCAACCGTGCCCTCGGCAAGCGGGTGATCGCGAGTTCACGCGAGGCGTTCGGTCCGCCGCCGGCGCACTGGACCATCGACTCCACCACCGTCGACGGTGCCGTGATCATCAACCCGTGGCTCCCGGCCGGCGAGAAGTGACGCTCGGCACCACCACCGAGACCGCCCCCTCGCACGATCCCGGACCCGCCACCGGATCGCCGCGCGCCGACGCCGGCTGGCTGCGTCGCCTGACCGCGGAATGCCTCGCGCACCGTCGACTCGTGGCCATCACGTTGTCGGTGACCTTCATCGCCGTCGCCGTCGATCTCGTCGTGCCGCTGCTGTCCAAGGCGGCCCTGGATCTGGCGACCGGCGCAGCAACCGGGCGTGGCCTGGAGTCGCTGACGGTGCCGCTCATCGTCGGATTGCTGCTGGCGCTGGCCGTGGTGCGCTACCTCTGCCAGATGGGCCGACGGCTGACCGCCGGCCGACTCTCGATCACCGTCCAGAACACCCTGCGACTACGCCTGCTGGACACCCTGTTGCACCTCGACGGCGCCACCCAGGCCCACATCCGCACCGGCCAGGTGGTCTCCCGCTCGATCTCGGATCTGCAGATCGTGCAGGGCCTGCTGGCGATGGTGCCGCTGTCGGTGGGTGCCGCCGTCCAGGTGGTCCTGGCGCTGGCCATCATGTTCTACCTCTCGCCACTGCTCACGCTGATCGCGTTGGCCATCGTCCCGCTCGTCGCGATCGTCGTCGTCACCACCCGACGCCGGCTCTTCGCCGCGACCTGGTCGGCGCAGCAGGCCGCCGCCGACGTCGCCCAGCACGTCGAGGAGACCGTCACCGGTGTCCGCGTCGTGAAGGGATTCGGCCAGGAAGCCCGGGCCGTCGACGAACTCGTCACCCTCGGCCGTGACCTCTACGGCAAGCGGTTGCGGGCGGGAAAGATCAACGCGCGCTTCGCCCCGACGATGGCGGCCATCCCGCAACTGGGCATGGTCGCGGTCATCGCCGTCGGCGGATATCTGACCCTGGACGGCGACATCACCCCGGGCACCTTTCTCGCGTTCGCCACCTACGTCGCGTCGATGACCGCATTGGCGCGGCTGCTGACCAACCTGGTGGTCAGCGGACAACTGGCCCGCGCCGCGGTGGAGCGGGTCTACGACGTGATCGACGCGCCCACCGACCCGGACGAGGCCAACACCGAGACGCTCCCCGACGGCCCGCTGGGGCTGGAGCTGCGCGGGGTCGATTTCTCCTACGACGGGGAGCGGGTGCTCGACGGCATCGACCTGCGGATCGGCCCCGGCGAATGCGTCGCCGTCGTGGGGCCACCCGGCTCGGGCAAGTCCACCCTCGCCGACCTGGTGAGCCGCCACGTGCGCCCCGAGAGGGGATCGATCGATGCGCTGTCGGGGCCCGGCGGGCAGGTCCGCACCCCGACCGGCGACCTGTCGAGCGATTCGCTGCATGCGGCGGTGGCCGTGGTCTACGACGAACCGTTCCTCTACTCCGACACCATCGCCACCAACATCACCCTCGGCGAACGCCGGCCGGTGGGTGAGCACCCCGACCCACGCCTCGTCGAGGCCGCCCGCGCCGCCGACGCCCTCGAGTTCATCGAGGCCCTCCCGGACGGCTTCGACACCGTCGTCGGCGAGCGGGGACTGACACTGTCCGGCGGACAACGTCAACGCGTGGCGCTGGCCCGCGCCCTGTACGCACGTCCCCGCATCCTCGTCCTCGACGACGCCACATCCGCAGTCGACGCGTCCACCGAGGCGGGCATCCTGCACCGGCTGCGCACCCAGAGCCCGACGATGCTGGTCCTCGCGCACCGACGGTCCACCCTGATGCTCGCCGATCGGGTCGCCGTGCTCGACGGCGGACGCATCGTCGATGTCGGCACCGTGGCCGAACTCGACGCCCGCAGCGAGATGTTCCGGGCGTTGATGTCGCCGGTGGCGTCACCCGCGCACCCCGCTCCGGGGACACCGAAAAACGTTGCACCACAACCCATTACACCCCAACCCACTACGCCTGAAACCACCGACGACCTCGACGCACGACTGTGGCCCACGGACGCGCCCGCCGCACAGGAACGACTCCGGCCCGCGACGCCCGAGCCGGCCGGACCGCCCGGCGGCGTCGGTGGCCGCGGCGGACGCGGCGGCGGCATCGCCGGGGCACTGGGCTCGATGCCGGCCACACCCGCCTTGCTCGACGCCGTCGCGGCGCTCCCACCGGCCGACGAGGACCCGCACGTCGACATCGCCGCGGCGCGCGCCGAGAATCGGCAGTTCTCCCTGTGGCAGATCGTCAGGCCGGTCCGCTGGCTGATGGCCATCGCGATCGCCGCGATCGCCGTGGACACGCTCACCGGGCTGATCTTCCCGTCGCTGGCCCGCGCTGTGATCGATGCCGCCACCCGCACCGATGAACCGACACTGTTCATCGCCACCGGGATCGGTGTGGCCACGGTCGGAGTGGGATGGGTCGCCTCGGCCGCGATGACCTTGTATTCGACCCGCGCGGGTGAGCGGGTGCTCTTGGGCCTGCGGGTACGCAGCTACGCACATCTGCAGCGCCTCGGGCTCGACTACTACGAACGCGAACTGTCCGGCCGCATCATGACGCGGATGACCACCGACGTCGATGCCCTCTCGACCTTCCTGCAGACGGGCCTGTCCACCGCCATCGTCGCGGTCCTGACCCTGCTCGGGGTCAGCGCGGCGCTCCTGCTGACCGATCTGCAGCTCGGCGCGCTGGTCCTGCCCGCCATCCCGGTCCTGATCGTGGCGACGATCATCTTCCGGCGGATCGCCGCCCGCGCCTACACCCGCTCACGCGAACTCGTCAGCGCGGTCAACGCCGACTTCCAGGAGAACATCGCCGGCATCAAGACCACCCGCTCCTACCGCAACACCGACGTCGCCGCCCGGCGCTTCGCCGGGCTTGCCGCGCAATGGTTTTCGGCTCGGATGACCTCACAGCGCGCCATCTCGGTGTACTTCCCGTTCATCACCCTGATCAGCGACCTCGCCACCGCCGCGGCGATCGCGGTCGGAGCCCACCAGATCTCCGGCGGCACCCTGTCGGCCGGCACGCTGATCGCGTTCATCCTCTATCTCTCGCTGCTGTTCGGTCCGGTGCAGCAACTGTCGCAGGTGTTCGACGGCTATCAGCAGGCCGCGGTGGGCCTGCGGCGTATCGCCGACCTGCTGCGCACACCGACGACCGTGGCCGAACGCCCGGGCGCCCACGATCCCGGACCGGCCGGATTCGACGGCGACGCACGCCTCGACGCCGTCGGCTTCCGCTACGCACAGGCATCCACCGATGCACTGACCGACATCGATCTGGACATCGCACCCGGGACGTCGCTGGCTCTGGTGGGTCGCACCGGGGCCGGTAAGTCGACCATCGTCAAGCTCCTCGCCCGGTTCTACGACCCGACGTCCGGTGCGGTACGGATGGACGGAACCGACATCCGGGACTTCACCGTGCGCGGCTACCGCAGCCACATCGGGATCGTCCCCCAGGAACCCCACCTGTTCACCGGCACCGTCGCGGACAATATCGCCTACGGCCGGCCCGACGCCGACCGCGCCGACATCACCGCCGCCGCGCGCGCCGTCGGGGCCGCCGAGATGATCGCGGGGCTGTCCGGCGGGATGCATCACCCCATCGGCGAACGTGGTCAGGGCCTCTCGTCGGGCCAGCGTCAGCTGATCGCCCTCGCACGCGCCGAACTCGTCTCCCCCGACCTGCTCCTGCTCGACGAGGCGACCGCAACCCTCGACCAGGCCACCGAGGCGATGGTGCTCGCCGCGGGCGATGCCCTCACGCACCGGCGCACGTCGGTGATCGTGGCCCACCGACTCGCGACGGCAGCACGCGCGGACCGGATCGCGGTGGTCGACGACGGCCGCATCGTCGAGGCGGGAACACACGAGCAACTCCTCGCGTTGGGCCGGAGGTACCGCACGTTCTGGGATGCCGGTGTCGATCCCGACGTCGACGGTACGGACGTGGACGGTATGCCGCCCGCCCGTCACCTCACCCGCTGAGATGCTCGGGATGCGGCACGCCCGGCGCCCGACGGCGAGAACCGATCGTCGAGGAGCCCGAAACCCGGGCCGGACGGGCGGCGAGGACAGTGGGCTGCCTTCGTCGTTCGACGGCGCGGGCGCGTACCATCTGCAGGTGGTTCGCGACGTGGCTTCACGAGAGACCCACGTGGTGAGATGGCGACCCGACACCAGAGGGAATTGAGGCGAGAATCCGCTGTGAGCAGTTCGATATCCGAATCCGACTTCGGGCAGAACACCTGGCTGGTCGAGGAAATGTACCAGCAGTACCAGAAGGACCCGAACTCGGTGGATCCGAGTTGGCACGACCTTCTCAAGAACTACACACCGTCCGGTAACGGCAGCAGCACAAACGGCAGCGAGCCGGCACCCGCGGCCAAGGGCTCGAGCGCACCGGCCGCTCGCCCGGCGACCCAGAGCAAGCCCACCACGTCGTCGGCACCGAGCTCGTCCACCGCGGCCGCATCGTCCACCGCATCGGTGAGCGCGACCCCGGCCAGCACCCCCAAGAAGCAACCGGTGACCCTGGATCAGGGGCCCGCGCCGCGCGCCACCCCGCCGCGCAAGACCCCCGCCCGTGAGTCCACCGCCACCAAGGCCGCCTCCGGTCAGAGCGTCGCCAGCCGTGACGGTTCCGCGCGCTCCCAGAACAAGCCGACCGCCAAGTCCCCGGCGTCCGCCGCGTCGACATCCGAGGACGAGACCAAGGTGTTGCGCGGTCCGGCCGCCGCCATCGCCAAGAACATGTCGGCATCGCTGCAGATCCCGACGGCCACCAGCGTGCGTGCCGTCCCCGCGAAGCTGATGATCGACAACCGCATCGTCGTCAACAATCACCTCGCCCGGACCCGCGGCGGCAAGATCAGCTTCACCCACATCCTCGGCTACGCCCTCGTCCAGGCGATCAAGTCGTTCCCGAACATGAACCGGCACTTCGCCGAGGTCGACGGCAAGCCCAACGTCGTCACCCCCGCCCACACGAACCTCGGGCTCGCGATCGACCTCGTCGGCAAGGACGGCAACCGCACACTCGTCGTCGCCGCCATCAAGAAGTGCGAGACGATGGGCTTCGCGGAGTTCTACGGCGCGTACCAGGACATCGTGCGACGTGCACGCGACGGCAAGCTCGGCGCCGAGGACTTCGCCGGGGTGACCATGTCGCTCACCAACCCGGGCACCATCGGTACCGTGCATTCGGTGCCGCGCCTGATGAAGGGCCAGGGCGCCATCATCGGTGCCGGCGCGATGGAATACCCGGCCGAGTTCCAGGGCGCCAGCGACGAGCAGATCGCCGAGCTCGGCGTCGGCAAGCTGATGACGCTGACCTCGACCTACGATCACCGCATCATCCAGGGCGCCGAGTCCGGCGACTTCCTGCGCAAGGTGCATGAGCTGCTGCTCGACGACGCCTTCTACGACGAGATCTTCACCGCGTTCCACATTCCGTACGAGCCGGTCCGCTGGCGTCGCGACATCCCCGCCGGGCTCGTCGACAAGAACACCCGTGTCCTCGAGCTGATCGCCGCCTACCGCAACCGCGGTCACCTGATGGCCGACATCGATCCGCTGATGATGGACAGCGATGCGCGCGCCAGCCATCCCGACCTCGACATCCTGACCTACGGGCTGACCCTGTGGGATCTCGACCGCAGCTTCAACGTCGGCGGCTTCCACGGCCAGGACAAGATGAAGCTGCGCGATGTGCTGTCGATCCTGCGTGACGCCTACTGCCGTCACGTCGGCGTGGAGTACACCCACATCCTCGAACCCGAGCAGCAGAAATGGGTGCAGGAACGTGTCGAGATCAAGCACGTCAAGCCGCCGGTCGCCGAGCAGAAGTACATCCTGAGCAAGCTCAACGCCGCCGAGGCCTTCGAGACCTTCCTGCAGACCAAGTACGTCGGTCAGAAGCGCTTCTCGCTCGAGGGCGCCGAGTCGGTGATCCCGATGATGGACGGCGTCATCGACCAGAGCGCCGAGCACGGCCTCGGCGAGGTCGTCATCGGCATGCCGCACCGCGGCCGCCTCAACGTGCTCGCCAACATCGTCGGCAAGCCGTACTCGAAGATCTTCACCGAGTTCGAGGGCAACCTGAATCCGTCGCAGGCACACGGTTCCGGCGACGTGAAGTACCACCTCGGCGCCGAGGGCAAGTACTACCAGATGTTCGGCGACAACGAGATCAACGTCTCGCTGACCGCCAACCCGAGCCACCTCGAGGCCGTCGACCCCGTCCTCGAAGGTCTCGTCCGCGCCAAGCAGGACCTCCTCGACGAGGAGCAGCAGTTCTCCATCCTGCCGCTGATGCTGCACGGCGACGCCGCCTTCGCCGGGCAGGGCGTGGTGCCCGAGACCCTGAACCTGGCCATGTTGCCCGGCTACCGCACCGGCGGCACCGTGCACATCGTGGTCAACAACCAGGTCGGCTTCACCACCGCACCGGAGCATTCCCGCTCGACCGAGTACTGCACCGACGTCGCGAAGATGATCGGCGCGCCGATCTTCCACGTCAACGGCGACGACCCGGAGGCATGTGTGTGGGCGGCCAAGCTGGCCGTCGACTACCGCGAGGCCTTCCGCAAGGACGTCGTCATCGACCTCGTCTGCTTCCGCCGCCGCGGACACAACGAGGGCGACGACCCGTCGATGACCCAGCCGGCGATGTACGACGTCATCGACACCAAGCGCGGTGTCCGCAAGTCCTACACCGAAGCCCTCATCGGCCGCGGTGACATCTCCACCAAGGAGGCCGAGGACGCCCTGCGCGACTACCAGGGGCAGCTCGAACGGGTCTTCAACGAGGTCAAGGAACTCGAGAAGTTCACCCCGGAGCCCAGCGAGTCGGTCGAGGCCGATCAGCCGCTGCCGCAGAAGCTGGTGACCGCGGTCGACAAGGACGTGCTCGCCGACATCGGCAACGCGTTCTTCAACACCCCCGAGGGTTTCACCCCGCATCCGCGCGTGAAGCCGGTCCTCAAGCGCCGTCACGAGATGTCCACCGAGGGTGGCGTCGACTGGGCCTTCGCCGAGTTGCTGGCCTTCGGGTCGCTGGTGGTCGAGGGACGTACCGTGCGCCTGTCCGGTCAGGACTCCCGACGCGGCACCTTCACCCAGCGGCATTCGGTGCTCATCGACCGGGACAACGGCTCGGAGTACACCCCGCTCAACCACCTGCAGCCGATCGACGGTGACGCCGATTCGCTGGGCCGCTTCCTGGTGTACGACTCACCGCTGAGCGAGTTCGCGGTGGTCGGCTTCGAATACGGCTACTCCGTGGGCAACCCCGACGCGCTGGTGCTGTGGGAGGCGCAGTTCGGTGACTTCGTCAACGGCGCGCAGTCGGTGATCGACGAGTTCATCAGCTCCGGCGAGGCGAAGTGGGGTCAGCGTTCCGACGTGGTCCTGCTGCTCCCCCACGGCCATGAGGGTCAGGGTCCCGACCACACCTCGGGTCGTATCGAGCGGTTCCTGCAGCTGTGCGCCGAGGGGTCGATGACGGTGGCGCTGCCGTCGACGCCGGCCAGCTACTTCCATCTGCTGCGTCGCCACGTCCTCGACGGCATCAGCCGCCCTCTGATCGTCTTCACCCCGAAGTCGATGCTGCGCAACAAGGCCGCGGTGTCGCCACTGTCGGACTTCACCGAGGACAAGTTCCGTTCGGTGATCGACGATCCGCACTTCAAAACCGACGATGCCGAACGCAACAAGGTCAAGCGGGTGCTGCTGGTGAGCGGCAAGCTCTATTACGAGCTGGCCGCCCGCCGCGACAAGGAGAACCGCGAGGACATCGCCGTGGTGCGCATCGAACAGCTGTACCCGGTGCCGCATCGCCGCCTGCAGCAGACCCTCGAGCGTTACCCGAACGCCGACGAGTTCTTCTGGGTCCAGGAGGAGCCCGCCAACCAGGGTCCGTGGCCGTTCCTCGGATTGTGGCTGCCCGAACTGCTCCCGGACCTGCTGAAGGGGCTGCGTCGGGTGTCGCGGCGCCCGATGTCGGCGCCGTCGTCCGGATCGAGCAAGGTCCACGCCGTGGAACAGCAGGAGATCCTCGACGAGGCCTTCGGCTGACACGAACACCGCATCTGACGGTTCCGGCCGCGACGTCCCCCTGGGGATGTCGCGGCCGGTCTCGTCGTGGGCGGGTCAGCCGGGGAGATCGACGACGGTGCCGGAGGCGGCCACGAGCGCGGGCAGTGACGCGGTGATCACGGCGAGCAGTTCCTCGCGGCCGATGACCGGGTCGGTCAGCCACGAGATCGTGGTCTGCTCGACGAACGCGATCCAGCCGTGCACCGTCATCTCGACGAGGGGGGTGAGCGCCACGCCGAGGGCCGGCGCGTGCTCGAGCACCCGGTCGGCCATCGCCGATCGGGTGTGATCGAACACCTCCCGCATCGCCGGGTCGGCGCTGGCCGAGCCGCGGATGAAGGCCATGTACGCGGTGCGGTTGGTGCTCACGTACTCGACGAACGCCGACATCGACCCGGCCAGCACGCTCAGCGGATCGCCGAGCGACTCGTCGGGGCGGGTGCAGTCGAGCATCTCCTGCGATTGCGCCCGTGCGATGGCCACATGGAAGTCCTGCTTGGATTCGAAGTAGTGGAACAGCAGTGCCCGCGACACCCCGGCCACGCCGGCGATCGCGTCGATCGTCACCTGTTCGAGGGGGCGCTCGGAGACCATCTGCAGGCCGAGGGAGATCAGCTGATCGCGGCGCTCCTGCGGGCTCATCCGGGTGCGGCGTGCCCCGGCCGGGGCACCGGATCGGACAGTGCCGGATCGGACGGGGTTCGACGAGGCCATGGCCGCCATCGTAGCCTACTGACTCATGTTCAATAACTATTGACGGGTATTCAATAAGCCTCTATGGTGGGTCACCATGACAACGCATGATGTAGAGATCGCGATCGTCGGAGCCGGCTTCTCCGGACTCGGGGCCGCCATCACCCTCAGCCGCGCGGGCGTCGACGATTACGTGATCCTCGATCGCGGTGCCGACTTCGGCGGCACCTGGCGCGACAACACCTACCCGGGCGCCGCGTGCGACGTCGCGTCGAACCTGTACTCCTACTCCTTCGCGCCGAACCCCGACTGGTCGCGCTCGTACTCGCATCAGCCCGAGATCCATCGCTACATCAACTCCGTCGCCGATGACCACGGCGTCCGGGAGCGGGCCCGCTTCGGCACCGAGGTCACCCGGGCCGCGTGGGACGAGGACAGCGCGCACTGGCTGATCTCGACCACCACCGACGGAGTCGAGAACACCTACCAGGCCCGGCACCTCATCGGTGCGGTCGGCCCCCTGTGTGAACCGAACCTTCCCGACATCGAGGGCATCGAATCCTTCGCCGGCACCGTGATGCATTCGGCGCGTTGGGATTCCGACGTCGACTTCACCGGCAAGCGGGTCGCGGTGATCGGCACCGGCGCGTCGGCCATCCAGATCGTGCCGGAGCTGGCAAAGGTGGCCGGCCGGCTCGACGTCTACCAGCGCACCGCGCCGTGGATCGTGCCGCGCACCGAACGGCCCTACACCCCGGTCGAACACTGGGCCTTCAAGCACCTGCCCGCGGTCCAGACCGCGAGCCGGGCCGGCATCTACGCCTTCAACGAGTTCGTCGCCTTCGGCATGACCTACTCCCCCGCCGCGCTCAAGCCGGTGGAGATCCTGGCCCGCGCGAACATCTTCCGCGGAATCCGCGACCCGGAGCTCCGCGCCAAGGCCACCCCGAAATTCCAGATCGGCTGCAAGCGCATCCTGCGCTCGAACGCCTGGTACCCGGCACTCGACCGCGACAACGTCGACCTCGTCACCGATCCCATCGAGCGGATCACCCCCACCGGTGTGGTGACCGCCGACGGCACCACCCGTGACATCGACATCCTGGTGGTGGCCACCGGCTTCCACGTCACCGACTCCCCCGTCTTCGGCAGCATCATCGGCGCCGACGGACGCAGCCTGGCACAGGTGTGGGACGAGATCGGCATGCAGGGATACAAGGGGTCCTTCGTCCACGGGTTCCCCAACATGATGCTGATGATCGGGCCGTCCACCGGCCTCGGCCACACCTCGATGGTCTACATGATCGAATCGCAGCTCAACTACCTCGCCGACTACATCGCCACCGCCCGGCGCCGTGACGCCGTGCGGATCGACGTGACCGAGGCCGCCCAGCGTCGCTATAACGCCGGCATCCAGCACAAGCTGCGCAACAGCGTCTGGGTCAACGGCGGCTGCGCGTCGTGGTACAAGGACGCCAACGGCAACATCACCACCCTGTGGCCGGGCTTCACCTTCGATTTCCGGCGGGAGACAAGGACATTCGACGTCGTCGCCTACGACGTCAGGACCGCCGCCGACGCGGCGACCACCGTGGACCCCACGCCCGTCACCGCCGGCGCCTGATATCGCGCACGCAGTCCACACCGACCCCACAGCAGGAGAAAGCAGACACCATGAAGGACTTCCACGACAAGGTCGTCGTCATCACCGGAGCCGGATCGGGCATGGGCCGCGACCTCGCCGTCAAACTCGGCCGCATGGGCGCCAAGCTGGCCATCTCCGACCTCAACCCCGACGGCCTCGCCGAAACCGAACGCCTCGTCCGCGAGACCGGGGCGCAGGTGCACACCCAGATCCTCAACGTCGCCGAACGCGAATCGGTCCTCGAGTACGCCGAGACCGTGGTGGCCCACTACGGCACGGTCAACGTCATCTTCAACAACGCCGGCATCGCCCACCACGGCGAGATCGAACGCACCGAGTTCAAGGACATCGAGCGCGTCGTCGACGTCGACTTCTGGGGGGTTGTCAACGGCACCAAGGCATTCCTGCCGCACATCATCGCCTCCGGCGACGGCCACATCGTCAACACCTCGTCGTTGTTCGGGCTTCTCTCCGAGCCCGGGCAGGCCGCCTACAACGCCGCCAAGTTCGCCGTACGCGGCTTCACCGAGTCGCTGAACCAGGAGATGATCGTCGCCAAGCACCCGGTCAAGGTGTCGTGTGTGCATCCCGGCGGCATCAAGACGGCGATCGCGCGCAACGCCACCGCATCCGGTGACCACGATGCGCAGAGCAACGCCGCCTTCTTCGATCGATACCTGGCCCGCACCACCTCGGAGGACGCGGCCGACACCATCATCAAGGGCGTGCAGAAGAACAAGGCGCGCATCCTCGTCGGCACCGACGCGAAACTCCTCGACATCTGGGTTCGCATCGTCGCGTCGAAGTATCAGTGGATCACCGCCAAGGTGACCGCCGCCGCACTGTCCAAGGCGGCGCCGAAGTAACGATTCCGGGACGAGAGTCCGGCGAAAAGGGCCCTTCGCGTTGCGAAGGGCCCTTCTTCGATGCTGAAGTCATGACCAATGACCCTCACGGACAAGGCCAGCCGTACCTAACATGGTGTCATGGGTGTGGCATGCCGGCCAATTACATGCCGCCCCCCGTTGCAGAGGAAGGCAGTTCATGTCCACGCCAGCCCGACCGAGGATCGCACTCACGTCGTTGTCCTTGCACGACTTCGCCACGGTGACCGGTTACAGCGACTCGTGTCCCCCCGCCGTACGCAAGCGGATGGTCAGCCTCGGATTCGTCCCCGGTGCCACCGTCGCCAAGATCCGACGCGCCCCGCTCGGTGATCCGTGCGTGTACCGGGTGATGGATTACCAGATGTGCCTGCGCGCTCGTGAGGCCGACTACATCGAATGCGAGACGGACCGATGAGCGATTGCCATGACCCGGGCACGGGCCGCAGCGGGGGCGGCGTCGATGCCGACGGCAAGCCGCTGGAGAGCATCGCCCTCATCGGGAGCCCCAACGCCGGCAAGACCTCGGTCTTCAACGGCCTCACCGGCCTGCGGCTCAAGACCGCCAACTATCCGGGCGTGACGGTGAGCCGATCCGTCGGATCGCTCAAGGTTCCGTTGCCCGCCAACAAGATCCACCCCGACGGCCCCGGCGCCGCGACGACCGCCGAGACGACCACGACCATCAATCTGGAAGACCTGCCGGGCGCCTACAGTCTCGATCCGATCTCACCCGATGAGAAGGTGGTCACCGATCTCTTCGCCGGCGAGCTCGACGGTGCCCGCCGACCGGACGCCGCCATGGTCGTCGTCGACTCCACCGTCCTGCAACGGTCGCTGACGCTGGTCGCCGAGGCACTCAACCTCGACATCCCGGTGGCGATCATCCTGACCATGACCGACGAGATGGAGCGCCGCGGCGGACACGTCGACCCGGCCGGCCTGTCCGAGGCCCTCGGGGTTCCCGTCCGCGCCGTGGTGGGCACCAGGAAGTCCACCCTCGAGCCGGTGCGGAAGATGCTCGGTGACCCGGACTCGTGGAGCCGCCCGGCGGTTGCGCCGCCAACCGACGCGGGACCGCTGCTGGCCGACTGGACCGATTCGGCCCTGACCCTCGCCGATTATCGGCCCCCGCGGGAACCCGGCAGCACCAACCGCATCGACCGGGTGTTGCTGCATCCGGTGTTCGGCACCCTGGTCTTTTTGGCCGTGATGTTCGCGTTCTTCCAGGTCGTGTTCACCGTTGCGGCGCCGTTCCAGGACTGGATAGAGACGTTCTTCGGGTGGCTGGGCACGTTGGTCACCGACCATGTGACACAACCGATCCTCGCCGATTTCCTCTCGACGGCACTGATCGGCGGTGTCGGCGGTGTCCTGGTCTTCGTCCCGCAGATCGTGCTGATGTTCTTGCTGATCGCGATCATGGAGAACATCGGGTACATGTCGCGCGCGGCATTCCTCACCGATCGGGTGATGAGCCGCGCCGGCCTGGAGGGACGAGCGTTCGTCGCGATGCTCTCCTCGTTCGCCTGCGCCGTCCCCGGCATCATGGCGACGCGCACCCTGCCGTCGTCCAAGGACCGCATCGCCGTCGCGATGTCGGCGCCGCTGGTGACCTGCTCGGCCCGGCTGCCGGTCTTCGTGCTGCTCACCGGATTGCTCATCCCGTCGGATTCGCGGTTCGGTCCGGTGCACACCCAGGGTCTGGTCATGTTCGGCCTGTACCTGCTCGGCGCGCTGTCCGCGATGGCGGCGTCGGCGGTCTTCAAGCGCACCCGAAAGCTGCGCAGCGGCCTGATGCCCTTCTACATGGAGATGCCGCCCTACCGCGTTCCGACCGTGAAATCGGTGCTGCTGATGATGTGGGACTCCACCCGGATGTTCCTGCAGAAGGTCGGCAAGATCATCCTGGCCACCTCCATCGTGTTGTGGGTGCTGCTGTCACTGCCGGCCCACACCGAGGAGGCCGAACAGGTTCGCACCGACGCGGTGGCCACCGCGATCGCGCAGGGCTCCACGCAGGAGGAGGCCGACGCCATCGGTGACGCCGAATCCCGCTCGTATGTGATGGAGAACAGCTACGCCGCCTCGGTAGGCAAGTTCGTCGAGCCGGTGTTCGCTCCCCTCGGTTTCGACTGGCGCATCAACATCGCCATCCTGGGATCGTTCTCGGCCCGTGAGGTGGCGGTCTCGACGCTGGGACAGATCGGCGCGGCCGAGGATCCCGACGACCCGAGTGCGGCGCTGTCCCAGATGACCTACACCAGCGGTCCGCACCAGGGCGATAAATTGTTCGGCGCGCCGACGGTGGTGGCACTACTGCTGTTCTACGTGTACGCGCTGCAATGCATGTCGACGGTGGGAACCATTCGCCGCGAGACCAATTCGTGGCGGTGGCCGCTGATCGCCTGGGGGTACATGTTCGCCCTCGCATGGGTCACCGGCTTCATCGGATATCAGATCGCCGCGGCGATCAGCGGGTGAGGTCGCCGTGCCGATCATGTTGTTGCCCACTCCGATCGATCCCGCCGCGCCCGATGTGATCGGCTGGCGGGTCGGTCCGGGACTGGTCCGCGTCGACGACCGTCCCGAGGATGCCGAACTGCCCGCCGAACTCCACGATCTCTTCGAGCGTGGAGTCCTGCGGTCGGTGCATGTGCGGCCGGGCCGCATCGAGACCCGGGTGGGCGCCCGAACCGATGTCGCGTCGGCCGGCCCCGCCATCCGCGCGGCACTCTTCGAGGTGCTGTCCCGTCCGGGCGGCTGGCCGAGCGCCGACGATGCGCACCACACCTCCCGGTCCGACGACGCCGCGGACCCTGCGGCGTTGGTCCGCAGCGGCGCCGACCGCGAACTCGAGGCCGGCGTCCGCGAGGTCCTCGACGGCGAGTTCGGGATCTACACCGCCTCCCACGGCGGTCACGTCGAGCTGGTCGGGGTGTCGCAGGGCGTCGTCACCGTCGCGCTCACCGGCCGGTGTCACGGCTGCGCGGCGGCCGAGGTCACCCTCCGCGACAACCTCGCCGCACGTCTTCGCCGCCTACCGGGCTATGTCGACCTGCGCACCATGGACGAGCGGGCATCGTGGAATGCAGGCCCGTGTGATGACGGCCCGCGCGAGGCGACGTTCCTGGCTCGGCTGCCGGGTTTTCGGCGCTGACCGTCCGGCGCTGATCGTTCGGTGTCGCCCGGGCTGTCCAGCCCCTCGGGTGTCACACCCCGTGTTCGTTGACCCAGTCACCGGCGACGACCGCCGGTGACGCGCCGCCCCGGACCGCATCGGCCATCGTCGCGAGATCGGCAGTGGTGATCTCGCCTGCCACCCGGTTGACCGCCTTGACCTGATCCTCGGTCAGCGAGGCGGTGCGGTAGACGGGTACCAGAACCTCGGCGCGCGGTCCCGGCGCGCTGTCGGTCGCCGCCAGCGCCGTGACATCGCCCGCGGGTCCCGAGGCGGTGTCACCGGCCACCTGCAGCGGGGTGAGCAACGCGACCGCCGTGCCGGTGCCGGCGCGGGCGAGTGCCGCCGTCGCGTCGGCGACCACCTCGACCGGGCCCAGCCGGCAGCCGGCGTCGGTGAAGGCCGCCACGGTGGCCGCGTCGGGCTCGGCGGTGACGACGACGGGCAGGTCCGCGGGCAGGCGCGCACACTGGGACAGATCGTCGACGCCGGCTCCCGCCGCCAGGGTGGTGGCCACGAACAGTTGCGCTGTGGCGGTCACCGGAGTTGCATCACCGACCGAAACACCTTGCGGCAGAGAACGACTCAGATCCCGATACAGCGGGTCGACGCCGTCGTCGGTGGCGGGTGCGCCGCTCGTGGGCGCGGGGGCGGTCGACTCCAGTGCGGGCGCGAGCTGCGAGAGCAGCGCGGAGATGAACGCCGGGAACAGTTCGACGTCGGCCTGCTGCATCTGCGCCATCAGGGCGGCGTCGTCTCCGGTGTCGAGGTGCGACGACACCGATGCGCCGGCACCGCGCAGCACCGTCGCATACACCTGCGCCATCACCGTCATCTCCGGGGTGTCCGCCGACCCCATGACGAGCGCGCGCGGCGCATCGGACTCGCCGCCGCATCCGCTCAGCACCCCGATTCCGACGACCGCGGCGGCCACCGCGGCAAGGACCACTCGACATCGCACGATGATCACCGTAGCGCTCGGCGACCGTCGTCCGCGGCCACCCACCGTCTCAGCCGCCGGCCGCGATGAACCCGGCGATCGAATCGGCGATCAGCTGCACCGCGATGGCCGCCAGCAGCAGGCCGGCGATCTTCGCGAGCAGGGTGATACCGCCGACGCCGAGCACCCGGATCAGCACCGTGGAGTAGCGCAACACGATCGCGACGACGATGTGGACGCTGACGATCGCCGCGGCGATCGCCAGGTAACCGCCGACGTCGCCGGAGACCCCGCTCACCCCGACGATCACCGCCGCGATGGCGCCGGGACCGGCCAACAGCGGGGTCCCCAACGGCACCAACGCGACATTGACGTCGTCGGAGGCGGTCGGGGTTCCCGCATTGCCCAGCCCGGTCAGCAGTTGCAGCGCCACCAACAGCAACAGCAGACCACCGGCGCCCTGCAGTGCCGGGATGCCGATGTGCAGATACGTGAGGATCGCCTTGCCGCCGATCGCGAAGATACTGATCACCAACAGACTCACCAGCGGGGCCTGCCACGCCGCCCGGCGCCGATACTCCGGTGAGCGATGCCCCACCAGCGACAGGAACAGCGGGATCTGGCCGGGCGGATCCATGATCACCAACAGCGTGATCAGCGTCGTCGTGTACACCGTCACGTCAAAGGACATCCGCCGATCCTACGGCCGATGCCCGTCGGGGTCCCGGGACGCCACCGGAGCCGGCGTACCGAGAACCTCGGCCATTCGCCGCGGGGGCGTAGCATCCCAGAGATGCCGTCGATGCCCTACCTGCGCCCCGGGAATCGCGGGATCGTGCCGGGCCGCCGGGATCGCCGTCCCCTCCCGCGGATTCCCGTGCCCGTCGCCCGCGCGGTGGTCGACTGTGCCGTCTACATCGACGGAATCCGGCAACCCGGACACATCACGTACAAAGAGGCCTTCACCCAGGTCCGCACCACCGGCGAAGGATTCGTCTGGCTCGGCCTGCACGCACCCGACGACGATCAGATGGCCGGCGTCGCCGACGTGTTCGGACTGCACGAACTCGTCGTCGAGGACGCGGTGCACGCCCATCAGCGACCGAAACTCGAGATCTACGACGACATGCAGTTCCTGGTGCTGCGCACCGTGAAGTACGTCGAGCACGAGACCATCGAGAAGGCCAGCGAGGTCGTCGAGACCGGCGAGATCATGGTGTTCGTCGGACCCGACTTCGTCATCACCGTCCGCCACGGCGATCACACCCACCTCTCCGGCCTCCGACGCCGCCTCGAGGACCGTCCCGAACGTCTGCAACTCGGACCGACGGCGGTGATGCACGCGATCAGCGACCTCGTCATCGACAGTTACCTCGCGGTGACCGAGAAGATGGACGTCGACATCGTCGCCATCGAAAGCGTGGTCTTCGGCGCGCAGAAGAACTGGCTCAACATCGACACCGTGTACCTGCTCAAGCGTGAGGTCCTCGAACTGCGCCGCGCGGTCACCCCGCTGTCCGGGCCGATGTCACGACTGACCGCCGGCAGTAATCCGTTGGTGCCCAAGGAGGTTCGTCGCCATCTGCGCGATGTCGCCGATCACCTCTCCACCGTCATCGAGCGGGTCGTCGAATACGACGAACTGCTCAGCTCGCTGCTCGACGCGGCCGCGACGAAGGTGAGCATCCAGCAGAACGGCGACATGCGCAAGATCTCGGCCTGGGTCGCGATCGGCGCCGTCCCGACCATGGTCGCGGGCCTTTACGGCATGAACTTCGAGTACATGCCCGGACTGTCTGACCACGCCGGGTTCATGACCGTGGTGGTCGGACTGATCATCGCCTGTACCGGCCTGTGGGTCGTCTTCCGGCGGCATCACTGGTTGTGACACCCACACCTGGGGCACCGGTCGGCCCGGCACTACCGTGGTCGGGGTGAGCGAGTCCGTCACCGACCTGATCGAGAAGCATCTGCAGGCAGCCTTCGGCAGCCGGCCGCAACGCGCGTCGGTGACCTTCCTCGGCGTCGAACCCATCGACATCGAACGGTTCGTCGTCGGAAAGGACGCCGCATACGTGACCGTGGGTTGTGCGCGGCACCCGATGGCCGACCCGAATGAGCTCAACCCGGACCCGGTTCGCGGCCCCCGCGTGGAGATCGTTGTCCGCATGCATGCCTCGCGCCCTCTTCCCGGGCTGCATCGCCGGTTGGCCACGATCGCCGCCGCACCCGCCGTCGAAGGCCTCGTCCTGGGCGCCGACGCGTTGGTCGACCTGGGTGAACCACTGTGGGACGGCGCCCCGTTCACCGCACTGGTCACCGCCGCCGACGTCGAACTCGGCGAGGTTGACCTACCCGCCCCGATGGATCCGGTGCGATTTCTCCGGGCCGTCCCGATCACCGCCAACGAGGCGGCCTGGATGCGCCTCAAAGGCGTCGATGCACTGCGCGGGGCATGGGCGGAGGCCGCCATCGACCTTGCCGACCCCGGACGCTCGCCCGCCACAATGTGAGCCGTCGGCACACTACGCTGAGGTCGTGGTACGCATCCTGGCGGTCGCCGACGAGGTCGTCGAGTCCCTGACCTTCGGCGTCGGCATCGACGTGCGCCCAGAACTCATCCTCGGTGCCGGCGACCTGCCGTTCGACTACCTCGAACTGCTCTCCGACCTGTGCGATGCGCCCTGCGTCTACGTTCCCGGCAACCACGACCGCGATCTGCGCGGGTACCGCCGCGGCCGATCGGGATGGACACGCGCGGGCCTGCCCAGCGCCGATCCCGGTCCGGTGGGCGCCATCAACGCCGACGGACGCACGGTGACGGTGGCCGGGGTCCGGATCTGCGGCCTCGGCGGCAGCGTGCGGTACAACGGCGGACCCAACCAGTACACCGAGACGCAGCAGCGACTGCGATGCCTGTCGTTGCGGGCCCGCCGGCCCCGCATCCGCCCCGACATCCTGCTCACCCATTCACCGGCCCGAGGTGTCGGTGACGCCGACGACCGCGCCCACCGTGGCTTCGCGTGCTTTCACCCGCTGGTCGAGCACCTGCGCCCGAAGATGATGGTGCACGGTCACATTCACCCGCACGGCACGCATCCCCGCGACCTCGTCATCGGCGCCGACACCATCTCGATGAACGTCGTCGGATACTGCCGGTTCGATTTCGATCCGGCGACCGGCGATCACACGATCGCGAGGAGGAGATATGGCGCGTGACACCGGATTTCCCGACGCCGATGCCGAGAACGACTTCGCACGGATGCGGCGGTCGGCCGAACTCGCCCGTCTCACACAGTGGTTCACCCGCCAACCGGCCGATGTCAACACCATCCTGCCGTTCGACGAGGTGGTCGCCGCACTCGGCCGCACCGGCGAGACATATCTGGGCCTGCAGGTGGTGGAGGTCTCGTCCATCGTCGGCAGCGTGGATCGCACCAAGGACTTCGACCGGTACTTCCGTCCCACCTCGGCCCGGATCCGGGAACGCTGGCAGCGTCTGGCGGCGGCCCAGCGACGCGGCGAATCGGTGCCGCCGGTGCGGTTGTACCGGATCGGTTCACTGCATTTCGTGATCGACGGCCACCATCGGGTATCCATCGCCATCGCCCGGCACCTGCACACGATCGACGCCTACGTCACCGAGATCCACACCCGGATCTCACCCGAGGGCATCAACGTAACCGCGGATCTCATCCTGAAGGATCATCGCCGACTCTTCCTCGCCCGCGTCCCACTGAGCGGCGCGCAGGCCGAGGCCATCCGCCTCGCCGACCCCTTCGACTACGCCGAACTCGCAGAATCTGTGGAGGCGTGGGGATTTCGCCTCGGCCAGGAGATCGGCGAGTTCATCAGCCGGCCTGACGTGGCCCGTCGGTGGTTCGGCGAGGAGTTCCTGCCGGTCGTGCGCATGGCCCGTCGCGCCGACGTCCGACCCGACCTGGACAGCGACGCCGAACTGTACCTGTGGCTGGCGTGTGAACGATATCGACTGGTACGCAAGCACATCTGGGACGACGAGATCATCGACGAACTCCGCGACCAGCCGCACCGACGGAGACGGTGAGGCGATGGAGTCGCAGCGGTGTCGGGGCGAGCGCCTCAGCGCTTGGTGAGCAGCCCCCCACCGCTTCCGCCGGCCCGGTCACCGGCGCTCGTCACGTGCCGCAGGCTCGCACCCGACTGCTGGTCGAAGACCGACACCCGCGCCGGATCGAAGTACAGTTCGGCGCTCGTTCCGCGTCGCACCTGCGACTCCGGCGACAGCCGCGCAATCAACTGTCCCCCACCGAGAACCGCACCCGAGTCCGCCGACAACTCCTCGAGCGCGTCGTTGGTCGCGGAGCTCCCACCGAGGGAGAAGTACGCGTAATTGTCCGAGCCCATCGATTCGAGCACATCGATGTCGGCGGTGAAGGTCACACCACGCGAACGGGTATCGGCATCCAACAGCTGCGCGTCCTCGAGGTGTTCGGGCCGGATCCCGACGAGCACATCCCCGTTGCCCTTGGCCTGCGACGCCGCCGCGGTGACCTCACTCTGATCGTGCAGCGCAATGGTTCCCAACGGGGTCGAGATGCCGTCGCTGCCCAGCCGACCGGGAATGAAGTTCATCGCCGGCGACCCGATGAATCCCGCCACGAACACGTTGACCGGATTGTTGTACAGGTCTTGCGGAGAACCGATCTGCTGCACATAACCCGAACGCATCACCACCACGCGGTCGCCGAGCGTCATCGCCTCGGTCTGATCGTGGGTCACGTACACGGTGGTGGTGCCCAGTCGCTGCTGCAGTCGCGAGATCTCCGCACGCATCTGCACACGCAGCTTGGCGTCGAGGTTGGACAGCGGCTCGTCCATCAGGAATGCCTTGGGCGAGCGCACGATCGCCCGGCCCATCGCGACACGTTGACGCTGTCCGCCGGACAGGTTCGCCGGCTTACGGTCCAGGTACGGCCCGAGGTCGAGGATCTTCGCGGCCTCGTCGACCTTGGCCGCCACCTCCGCCTTGGGCAGCTTGGCCAGGGTCAGCGGAAACGCGATGTTCTCGCGCACCGACATGTGCGGATACAGCGCGTAACTCTGGAAGACCATCGCGATGTCACGATCCTTCGGGGCGCGCTCGTTCATGCGCTCACCACCGATCCGCAACTCACCGTCGGTGATGTCCTCGAGACCGGCAATCATGTTGAGCGTGGTCGACTTTCCGCAGCCCGACGGCCCGACCAGGATGATGAACTCCCCATCGGCGATGTCGATGTTCACCGAGTGGACCGCGACGGAACCGTCGGGATACTGCTTTGTGACGTTGTCCAGGACGATTTCTGCCATGGCTTATCCCTTCACGGCACCGGAGGTCAACCCGGCCACGATTCGACGTTGGAAGAAGAGCACGAAGATGATGATCGGAATGGTGATCACGACGGCCGCCGCTGCGATCGAACCCGTCGGTTCCTCGAATTGCGAACTGCCGGTGAAGTTCGCGATCGCCACCGGGGCGGTGATGGCCCTCTCGGTCGAGGTGAGCGACAGGGCGAGCAGCAGATCGTTCCAGGCGAAGATGAAGACCAGGATGGCCGCGGTGACGACGCCGGGCGCGGCCAACGGCGCGATCACCTTGCGGAAGGCCTGCCACGGGGTGGCACCGTCCATCTTGGCGGCCTTCTCCAACTCCCACGGGATCTCCCGGAAAAAAGCCGAGAGGGTGTAGATCGCCAGCGGCAACGCGAAGGTGATGTACGGCAGGATCAGACCGGGCCAGGTGTCGAACAATCCCAGCCGGCGCTCGATGTTGAACAGCGGGGTGACCAGCGAGATCTGCGGGAACATCGCGATCAGCAGCGCCGCACCGATCAGCAGTCGCTTACCCGGAAAGTCCAGGCGCGCCACCGCATACGCGGCCATCGTGCCGAGCACGACCGCGATCACGGTGGTGATCAGCCCGATACCGATCGAGTTGATCAGCGCACTGGTGAATGCGCTCGTCGAGAAGATCGACGAGTAATTGTCCCAGGTGAATTCGCGCGGGATGAAATTGCCGTCGGTGACGCTCGACGCCGGTTTGAACGACAGGCTGACGATCCACAGCAACGGGATGATCGCATAGAGGATCACCAGGATGTTGGCGATCGCCCACCAGAACTTCGGCCTTGCACCGGTACCCATGCGACCTACCTCCCCTCGGTATCGGAACCCGGTGCCGCGGCACCGAATACCTTGATGAAGATGAACGCGATGATCGCCACGCAGATGAAGATGAGAATCGAGATGGCCGATCCGACACCCAGATTGAACGCCTTGAACAGGTTGTCGTAACCGAGCATCGACACCGAGTAGGTGCTGTTCGATCCCCGGGTGAGGACGTAGATGTTGTCGAAGATGCGGAAGGCGTCCAGGGTGCGGAACAGCAACGCCACCAGGATCGCCGGCTTCATCAGCGGAAGGATGATGCGCCACAGGCGAGTCCACGCGCCGGCACCGTCGACCTGGGCGGCCTTGAGCAGATCGTCGGGTACCAACGCCAGCCCGGCGAGCAACAGCAGGGCCATGAACGGGGTGGTCTTCCACACCTCGGCGAGGACGATGATCGCCAACGACGGCCATTGTTCGGTCAGCGGCGCGGTGCCGTCGGGCAGCAGGTTCGCCAGATAGCCGGTGCCCGGGGTCCACGCGTAGTACCAGGAGAACGCCGCGGCCACGGTCACGATGCCGTACGGGATCAGGACCACCGTGCGAATGGTGCCGCGGCCGAACAGGGTTCGGTGCATCACCAGGGCAATCGCCATGCCCAGGATGAACTCGATGATCACCGACACCACCGTGATGCCCAGGGTCACCCCGAAGGCCGTCCACCAGTAGCCGTCGGTGAGCACCGTGGCGTAGTTGCCGAACCAGACGAATTCCCGCTCCCCCGGCGCCGACAGGCTCGCCTTGTTGAGCGAGAGCCACACCGCATAGATGATCGGGTATCCGGTCACCAGCGCCATCATGATGATCGACGGCAGCACCAGCCAGAACGCCAGTCGCCGTTCGGCTTTCTTGCCCTCACTGAGTCTCCTGGCGCCGGGAGCCGCCGCGGGCGCCGGGCCGGTGGGCCGCGTCGCCACCGCGGTCGCGGCGGCCGCCGCCGGAAGCGCACCGGCGCCCGCCGCCGAGCGCCCGGGTCGGTCGGCCGGACCGGCCTGTGTCGCACCGGAATCCGATGTCGCACCGCGATCCGATGCCGCACCCGCATCCGAGGTCGCACCCGAGCCCGACCCGGCAGGCGCCTTCCATACCTCCGAATGCACCGCCTTGCCGAAGGTGTGCGGCGCGGTCACGTCCAGTCCGGGTTGTTCGGGACCCGACGTCGGTGAGTTCTCGGGCACGGAATCCTCGGGCATGGCGTGACGCCCGCGGCGTCCGGAATCGTTGTCGTCGCCGGTGGTCATGGGATGAGCCCCTCCCCGTTGATCGCCTTGGTGACCGCATCGGCGAGCTGATCGACCAGGACCTCGGGGTCCCAGGCCCCCACCGGAGAGAGTTTCGCCTGCACCAGGGTCGAGATCGCCTGGTAATCGGGCGACTTCGGCCGGAGCGCGGCGTTCTCGGCCTCCAGCTGCTTCTTGATCAGATCACCCATCGGGTAGGTCTTGCGGAATTCGTCGTCGTCGTAGAGCGCGCGGTTGACCGGCGGTGTCCCGGCGTTGATCGAGTAGAACTTCTGCGCCTGCTCACTGGTGAGGCACATCGCCGCCTGGAACGCCAGATCGCGTTGTTGCGAGGTGGAGGCCACCGCGATGTTCAGACCACCGAGGGTGCTGCGGGCCCGAAGGCCCTCTCCGGCACCGGGATACGCGGCGAAGTCGAACTTCTGCCGGATCTCGTCGTTGATCGGCACCAACTGCTGGAGTTGTTCGGTGGTCGGCGGGTCGGCCAGGTTGGTCAGGAAGTCATTGTGGCGCGTCATGTCCGGCAGGAAGGGCACCGAGCCGGCCGCGGAGTTCTCGCGGATGCCGCTGAACACGAACGGCCAGTTGACCTCATAGATCGCGTCACCACTTTCCATCCCCAGTCGGGCGGCCGCCTCGTCGGAGTTGGTCAGTGACGGATCGTGTCCGGGTGCGGTGGCGACGGCCTTCATGATGCGCAACGCCCGTACGGTCGCCGCGCGGTGTTCCGGGGTGTCATTGAGCGTGACCTTGTTCGGGTCATCGGGATCGACGACCGAGCCGCCCGCACTGGCCAGGACGGAGTTGAACCACACCATCAGGCCCTCGTACTGACGTCCCTGCACCATGATCTGGCTCGGTCCGCGTTCGGCGAGACTCTTCTGGGCGTCGGCGATCATGCCCTCCCACGTCGTCGCGGGGGCGATCTGGCCGAGGGACCGCAACGTGTCCTTGCGGTACCAGAGCAGCTGGGTGTTGGTCCAGATCGGGACCGCGTACAGCTGTTCGCGATCATCGTCGGGCGTGCGCCACAACGCGGTCTCCAACGGGCCGCCGAGCGTCGACGCGGTGACCTCACCGAGGTACTCCGACGGAACCGGGACCAGCCAACCCGCATCGGCGAACTCGGCCGTCCACACCACGTCCATGCCCATCAGGTCGAGGGTGTGGTCGTTGCCCGCCAGGCGTCGCGCGAGTTGCAGACGCTGGTCGTCGGCACCCTTGGGCAGGGGCGTTGTGACGATGCGGTACCGACCACCGGACTCCTGCGAGCACCGATCGGCCTGGATCTTGATCGAATCCGCACCATCGGCAGGCGGATACAGGTTGAGCACGCCCTCTTCGTATCCGGACCCGCACGCGGTCATGATCGGCAGCACAGTCGCGAGGGCGGCGCCCGCGATCACCGCCTTTCCACGGATCCCCAAGGACGACTTGCGGTTACGCTCACCGTCCGCGGAATTGCGTCGCACGCCGCCAATCCTTCGCCGCACGCAGCCTCCTCGATGTCGTGGGCACGACGGTGAGCACCACCGTCATCTGGACGCTACGCTATCCCGCCACGCCTGTGACGATCAACACAATGGGTGCGTTCGTCCCAGATCATCAAGAATCGTGATCTGACCGTGTCACCGCATGCGCCGACGTGCATCGACGATCCGAGAAGGCGTGTGCGCCCGGGCGTGTCGGATGCACTCCACCCCCGCGGCGCCCCGCCCACCGAACGCCGGCGTCCGAGAGACCCACAACGTCAGGGGTTGAGTTTGGCGAGCATGTCGCGCGCCTTCTCCGCACTCTTCGGATCACACAGCACGTCGTAGCGGCCGGCGACGAGTTGCATGGTCGACGCGAAATCCCGTTGTCCGCGCGTGGCCGCATAGGGAATGGTCGCCGAGATCAGGCCGAAGATGATGCCGCCGACGATGCCGACCAGGATGGGCACCAGCGGATTCCCGGTGACCACCAGCGACACCAGCAGACCGAAGAACAGACCCAGCCAGGCCCCCGACACGATGCCGCCGCCGATCACCTTGCCCCAGGTGAGTCGCCCGATCACCCGCTCGACCTGCATCAGGTCGACGCCGACGATGGTGACGTCCTCGACGGTGAAGTGCTCGTCGGACAGATAGTCCACGGCCCGTTGCGCCTCGGCGTAGGTGGAGTACGAGCCGATCGGCCAGCCCTTGGGCGGGGTGGGCAGTCCCGGCGTCTGGCGCGACGGCTGCATGGGATTGGTCATCTCCGGACTCCTCGGTCATCAGGTGCGTTCACGTCCGACACTGTCGCTGTGGTCGCACCCACGAGTGGCGTGGCCACGCCGCGGGGTGCGATGCAATTACCCTTACTCCCATGTCGGCGGTGAGCAAGGTGTTCGTGGCCAGGTTAGTCGGATTGGCCGTCCTGGGTCCGGACGGTGAATCCATCGGGCGTGTGCGCGATGCCGTCATCTCCGTCCGGTTACCCGGCCAGCAGCCCCGCGCCCTGGGCCTGGCCGTCGAATTGACCACCCGCCGAAGAATTTTCGTCCCGATGCTGCGCGTCACCGCGATCGAACCGGATGCGGTGACCCTCAACACCGGCACGGTGAGCCTGCGACGCCTGCACCTGCGGCCCGGCGAGGCACTCGCCATCGGACAGATCCTGGACACCCGCGTGCGGGTGGACGATCCCGACCTGCCCGAACTCGGTGGTCAGGAGGTCGTCGTCGTCGACCTCGGGATCGAACGCACCCGCACCCGCGACTGGGTGGTCTCCCGCGTCGCCGTCCGCGCCGGTCGCCGCGGACTGCGACGCATGCAGACCCACGTGGTGGAGTGGTCGAGCGTGCAGGGCCTGACCCAGAGCACCCTGGACCTGCCCGGCCAGGGCGTCGCGCAGGCGCTGCTGCAGTTCGAGGGCATGCGCGCCGCCGACGTCGCCAACGCCCTGCGCGAACTGCCCGCGAAGCGGCGTGACGAGATCGCCACCGCACTCGACGACGAGCGCCTCGCCGATGTGCTGCAGGAACTCCCACCCGACGACCAGACCGATCTGCTCTCGCACCTGGAGATCGAGCGGGCCGCCGACGTTCTCGAGGCGATGGACCCCGACGACGCCGCCGACCTGCTCGGCGAGATGTCCGACGCCGAGGCGGAGGCGTTCCTGACCCGGATGGACCCAGAGGAATCCGAGCCGGTCCGGCGTCTGCTGACGCACTCCCCGGACACCGCCGGCGGCCTGATGACCTCCGAACCGGTCATCGTGACCGCGGCGACGACCGTCGCCGAGGCCCTGGCCCGGGTCCGTGACCCCGACATCAACCCGGCGGCGGCCAGCATCGTCTTCGTGGTCCGCCCGCCCACCTCCACCCCCACCGGCAAGTATCTCGGCTGTGTGCACGTGCAGGCGCTGCTGCGGGAGCCGCCGGCCAACATCGTCGGCGGCATCCTCGACACCGATCTGGCCCATCTGCAACCCGAGGATTCGTTGGAGACCGTCACCCGCTACTTCGCGACCTACAACCTGGTCTGCGGGCCCGTGGTCGACGATCAGGGCCACCTGCTCGGTGCCGTCAGCGTCGACGACCTGCTCGACGAACTGCTGCCCCGCGACTGGCGTGAGACCGAGCCGGCCGACGACGAGGTCAGCGATGAGGTGTCCTCATGAGTGAACCGCGGGGACGGCGCCTCGACACGCCCCGCGAGAATCGCCGACCGCGCTTCAACCTCGATTCCGACATCGTCGGCGTCTACAGCGAACGCATCGCACGCTTCCTCGGCACCGGCAGATACCTGGCCATCCAGACCGTCATCGTCATCGTGTGGGTCCTCATCAACCTGTTCGCGGTCTCGTTGCGATGGGATCCGTACCCCTTCATCCTGCTGAATCTGGCGTTCTCCACCCAGGCCGCCTACGCGGCGCCGCTGATCCTGCTCGCGCAGAACCGCCAGGAGAACCGCGACAAGGTCGCCCTCGACGAGGACCGCACGCGGGCCGCACAGACCAAGGCCGACACCGAGTTCCTCGCGCGTGAGCTCGCCGCCGTCCGGCTGGCCGTCGGCGACACCGTGACCCGTGACTACCTGCGCAAAGAGCTCGACGATCTGCTCGATGACCTCGTCGATCGGCTCGCCGCCCGCGACCTCGACACGCCCGTCGACGGTCCGCGTCGGCATACCGATCCCGATGCCGAGGCCCGGTCGGCAACACATCCGAGCCGGCGGACACCGACGAAACCGACGAATCCCGCGCGCGAGCATCGGCGCTGAGCGGTGACCGACCGGCGGTAACGCGGCATCGACCGTCGCCGATGTTCGTCTCGAGGCCCGATTCCGGGGTTCGCCGACTGGGACACCCGACCCAAATGTATGGTGGACCACAGTGCAGGGCAGGTTGATGATCCGTCACCGATTCTCGATCGGTGGTCTGCCGCCGCGCGAGTTGATGCTCCTCGGGGGGCGATAGTGCGTGAAGTGACAACGGAGTGAACGACGTGACAGGGCTGCCGACGAGATCGGGGATTGCGCCGGAACCGCAGCGGGCAACGCCACCGGGTGTGCCGACCCACGCTGCGACTTCCTCCCGGGGTGGACGGCGATGATGGCACCACGGCCCCTACGGCTACGCCGAGGACCGCGAGGCCGTACCGTCGTCACCCGCCGCACCGCCTCGGTCGGCGTCGGCGCCGCGCTGGTCGGTGCGATGATCCTCGGAGCCGCCACCTCCAGCGCACATGACGGTGCGATCCCGGTGGCAGCCGCGCCCGAGGCGCCCGTCGAGGTCGCCGCGGTGGCCGCGGGTCAGCCGGTGGCCCTGCTGGGTTTCGCTCCCCCCGCCGCGCAGACCGCCGCCCCGTCGGTGGCCCCGCAGTTCCGTATCGCCGCCGACCTCCCGTCCGGTCCGCTCGGAATCCCCGGCGTCGTCCTGCAGGCCTACAAACTCGCCGCCAACCGCGTGGCATCCGAGAGCGGCGCCTGCAAACTGCCGTGGTTCCTCCTCGCCGGCATCGGACGCATCGAGTCCAATCATGCGAGCAACGGTTCGGTCGACCAGTACGGCACGACGATCAACCCGATCGCCGGACCGGTCCTCGACGGTTCGCTCGCCGGCAATCAGGTCATCCGCGACACCGACGGCGGCCGGGTCGACGGCGACGCGAGCCATGACCGTGCGATGGGCCCCATGCAGTTCATCCCGAGCACCTGGGCCGCCTGGGGCAGTGACGCCAACGGCGACGGCAAGGCCGATCCGAACAACGTCTTCGATGCCACCTACTCCGCGGGCCGCTACCTGTGCGCCGGCGTCACCGACATCATGGCCGACGGCCACAAGGTGGCCGCGGTGATGCGTTACAACCACTCTGTCGAGTACGCCGAGAACGTCCTGGCCTGGGCTGCGGCGTATGCCACCGGCGTCATGCCGACCAACCCCATTCCCGAGATGCGCCGGCCCGCCTCCTCGTCCTCGTCGTCGAGCCCGAGTTCGGCGTCACGGCCGTCACCGGGATCACCGAGCGGGCCGTCGTCGTCCCCGTCGGCACCGAGTACCACCACGCCGACCCAGCAGTGCCTCGGCATGCTGTGCCTGCCGCCCGGGATCACCATCCCGGGTCAGCCCGCCCCACAAACCACGCAGGCCCCGACGCCGCGCACCACCCCGGCACGGTGACCACAGGGCTCCGCCCACAGTGACGACAGGGCTCCGCCCACAGGACCACAGGGCTCCGGGCCCGCCGTCGCCACCACTGGTTAAGCTGGCTGGGATGACTACTGGAGTGTCCCCCACCGAATCCGCGATCCGTGCGGCCCTGTCGAAGGTCCGCGATCCGGAGATCGGCAAACCGCTCACCGACCTGGGCATGGTCAAGTCGGTGACGATCAACGACGATGCCAGCGTCGACATCACGGTGTATCTCACCACCTCCGGCTGCCCGATGCGCACCGAGATCAGCGGACGCGTCGAGACCGCCGTCGCCGACGTGCCGGGAGTCGGCGCGGTCCGCGTCGAGCTCGATGTGATGGACGACGAACAACGGTCCGAACTCCGCAAGAAGCTCCGCGGCGACTCCGCCGAACCGGTGATCCCGTTCGCCCAGCCCGGCTCGCTGACCCGGGTCTACGCGGTCGCCTCGGGCAAGGGCGGGGTGGGTAAGTCGTCGGTGACGGTGAACCTGGCGTGTGCGCTCGCCGAGCGGGGATTGTCGGTCGGCGTGCTCGACGCGGACATCTACGGCCATTCGGTGCCCCGGATGCTCGGCAGCGACGCCAAACCGACCCAGGTCGAGAAGATGATCATGCCGCCGATCAGCCACGACGTGAAGTTCATCTCGATCGGCCAGTTCACCAACGACAACACCCCGGTCACCTGGCGCGGACCGATGCTGCACCGAGCGCTGCAGCAGTTCCTCGCCGACGTCTACTGGGGCGACCTCGACGTGCTCCTGCTCGATCTGCCGCCCGGCACCGGCGACGTCGCGATCTCGATCGCGCAACTCATCCCGGGCGCGGAGATCCTGGTAGTCACCACCCCGCAGCAGGCGGCCGCCGAGGTCGCCGAACGGGCCGGTGCGATCGCACTGCAGACCCGCCAGAAGATCCTCGGCGTCGTCGAGAACATGTCCTGGATGGAGTTGCCCGACGGCACCCGGATCGAGCCCTTCGGCTCCGGCGGCGGGCAAACGGTCGCCGACCGGCTTACGCGCATGGTGGGCGCGGAAGTGCAACTACTCGGACAGATCCCGCTCGAGACCGCCCTGCGTGAAGGCGGCGACGCCGGGGCCCCGGTGGTGCTCTCGGCTCCCGAGTCGGCGTCGGGTTCGGCCCTGCGCGCCATCGCCGATAAACTGGCGGTCCGTCGCCGGGGCCTGGCCGGGATGAGTCTCGGGATCGACACCACCCGTCACGCCTGATCGCCCTCGCCCGAAGGTCCTCTCGGCCGACGAATCAGGTTGCGTCCCAATCGGTGACGCTGCGATTGCCCCGCGCCGTCGCATGACCGGAATCCGATGCCGGGGCGCCGGAGTCCAATGAGGGCGAGGCCGATGAGGGCGACGGTGTGGTCGGCGTGGCGGATTCCGGCCCCGCCGGCATCGCCTTGGACACCGGCTTGATGGTGGGCGGTTCGGTCGCCGAACGCAGGGTCGACCCGACGCTGTCGAATGTGGAGAACACCGACTCGTCGCCGTTCAAGAGGTGTTTGGTGACCAGTGATCGGGGTGTCATCCCGCGCAGCTCGTTCAGATCGGCGAGGGGCTTGCGCAGGTCGTCGAAGTCGGTGCCGAGTTCGTTCTTGAGGCTGTCGGTGGCGCCGGTGGCGTAGTCGCGCGCCTTGCGGACCGACTGCATCGTCCAGCTGATGGCGCCGGGCAGCCGTTCGGGGCCGAGGATCACCAGCGCAGCCGCGATGAGGATGAAGATCTCTCCCCAGCCCACGCTGTCGAACATGACGCTTCTCCGATCCCGCGAGCTGTCAGTCGCTGCCGGGCGTGATGGTGCCGTCGAACGTGCGCCCGTCCCGCCAGTAGGTGAACTTCACCGGTTCACCGATCTTCGCCGTTCGCACCGCGACCGTCAATTCATCGGCGCTCTCGATGGACCGACCGTTGAACGACACGATGACGTCGTTCTCGCGGACCCCGGCGCGGTCGGCGGGACCGCCGGCGACGACGTTGCGGACCTCCGCGCCCAGGACGCGATCGTTGCGTACCGAACTCGCGTTGACCCCGATCTGCGGGTGGTTCACCTTGCCGTCGCGGATCAGTGCCTGCGCGATCGGGACGGCGTCGTCGATGGGGATCGCGAATCCGAGTCCCACCGAACCGCCACTGCCGGATCGGATCGCGGTGTTGATCCCGACCACCTGGGAGCGCATGTTCACCAGCGGGCCACCCGAGTTGCCCGGGTTGATCGCGGCGTCGGTCTGGATGGCGTCGATCACCGCGTCGGTGTCGGATTCGGCATCCGGACGCAAGGGCACCGCGCGGTGCAATGCGCTCACGATGCCGGTGGTGACCGTGCGGTCCAGTCCCAGCGGCGACCCGAAGGCGACGACGCCCTCACCGATCTGCAGGTCGTCGGAGTTCCCGAGCTGCGCGACGGTCAGGTTCGCGACGTTGTCCACCTTGAGGACCGCGAGATCGGTGCGGGGATCCCGGCCGGCGATGCGGGCGGGAACCCGATTGCGGTCGAAGAACACCACCTCGAGTTTCGCGTTGCGATCCGATGCGGCCAGTGACACCACGTGGTTGTTGGTGAGGATGTAGCCCTCCCGGTCGATCACGAATCCAGAGCCGGTTGCCGAGCCGTCGCTGAGTCGCACGTCGATGGCGACCACCGACTTCTCCACCGACTGCGCGACCGCGGCGACATCCGACCGCGGGGCCTGGCCGCCGTCGTCGCCGGTGGACAATTCGACGGTGTCGCTGTTCAGCGGTGCGGCGACCTCGGCGGTGAAGCGACCCATCAGGCCACCGACGACGCCGATGAGCAGGGCGATCACCGCAAGGGTGGCGAGTGCATGCCACGCCACCCGGCGCCCGAACAGCACGTCGCGGAGGCCCAGTGTGGGGCCGGCCACGGTCGGCGTCGGCGACGTGGCGGCGGCGACCGCGGGTCCGTCGAGGACGACGGGACTGTCGGGATTGCGCCACGGGTCCGGCGGCGACTCCGGCTCGGCGGGCTCCCCGAAGGAGGCGAGTGGGTCACGTTGGAGCGTCTCGGCGCTGCCGTCCGGTCGGCCGAAGGCCTCGGCCAGCACCGGATCGGGTGCGGCGACCTGCGGCTGTGGCTTCCGGTCGCGGTCCCGGCCGGCCGCGAACGATCCCGCGACGCCGTTCGGGCGGCCGAAGATCGCGGCAGTGGCCGGTGATACCGGGGCGTGTCGCGGCGGCTGCGTCGCAGCGGCGGGGCGAGGCCCGCTCGCATCGGCGGAGTTCGGCTCCGACCACGGACTGGGCCCGGATGTCGCTGCCACAGAGCGCTCGGATCCCGCAGCCGCGGAGTCGGCCGGACGTCCGGGATCGCTTGCCGAATTCGGTGTCTCGGCGACGGGTGAGAGGTCGGATCGGTCACCGGGGGAATGGTCACCGGCAGGGACGCCCGTCCGGGTGTCCTCACCCGGACCGTGTTGATCAGAGGCCACGTGTCAGCGGCTCCGCCAACGCTGGATTCGACCCCGGGTCATCGGCGGCGCGGGAACCGACACCGCCTCGCCGGACGGTGACATCGGCGGCCCGCCACGGTGGCCGGTCGAGGGATTGTGCGCCCCAGGATTGTGCGCCCCGGGATTGTGGGCCGCATCCGGCCGGCCGGGGCGGCGCTCGTCGAGTGCGGGGGCGCCCTCGGCGCTCATGTCGAACTCCCGGGTCGGGATCTGGCTCAGTTGCCCGAGCAGGCCCGACGGGATCGCCATGGTCCCCGACGACCGCAACCGGGTGCGGGCGGCGGCCTGTGCGTCGACGGCGGCGACGCATTCGTGGCACATGGCCAGATGGTGGGTCGCCCGCATCTGGGCGGTCATCCCGAGCTCGCCGTCGACGAATGCCGCGACGGCCTCGGGGGCGAGGTGCTGGGTGGGAGCGAAACGGCGCTCTCGGGGTGCGGCGGGACGACGCACGGGAGCGAACGACGACGCCGCCGGAGCCCACGCGGACGGCCCCCAGGACCGCCGACGACGCAGATTCGCGGGAAGGTCGGGCTGTCCGGTTCCGGATCCATCGCCGCCGGGCCATTCACCCGGGCCGGGTTGCCGTCGCTGGCCGTCCATCATCGCCCTCTTTCACCCCTTCCCGTCAGGTCTGTTGCTGTCAGGTCTGCGTGGTACCGCGCCCCCGAAGGGCCTGGCGGTCACCCAGCCTACCGAATTCGCCAACGATTCAGGAGAGCCCGGGGTTCCCGATCCGGCAATCCCGACACGGGTCAATGACCCGGATTGCCGACGGCGACCGACCGCCGATCGACGTGACCGTTGGCGAGGAGGTGATCACGAATCGTCTGTCTGCCGCGGTGGATTCGACTGCGCACCGTCCCCAGTTTGACGCCCAGGGTGGCGGCGATCTCCTCATAGGACAGGCCTTCGATGTCACACAGGACCACCGCGGCCCGGAACTCGGGGCTCAGCGAATCGAGTGCCGCCTGCAGATCCGCGTCGAGGTATGCATCGGCGTAGACCTGCTGCGGATCGGGCGTGTCGGCGGGTACCCGGTCGTACTCCTCGGGCAGGGCTTCCATGCGGATCTTGCTGCGACGCCGGACCATGTCCAGGAACAGGTTGGTGGTGATGCGGTGCAACCAGCCCTCGAACGTGCCGGGGCGATAGTTCGACAACGAGCGGAACACCCGGATGAAGGTCTCCTGGGTGAGGTCCTCGGCGTCGTGCTGGTTTCCCGACAGCCGGTAGGCCAGCCGGTACACGCGATCGGCGTGCTCGCGGACCAGTTCATCCCATGACGGCATGAACATGTCATTTCCGGTGGCATCGAATCCCGCGGTTCCACCGGGCACACCGGCATCCGATCCCGTGGACCCGCCCAAGGCTATTCCCGCGGATTCGGTGTCGACGGCCGCGGCCGAGGAGTCCTCATGGTCGGTCGCCTGGAATGTGGTCATCGTGTGTGGCCGGTCCCCTTCTCGCAACACCAGTGGCACTCGTGGGTGATATTCACCATGCCGAACCGTTGCGACGCCCACCTTATTCCCGCAGCGTCCGGCGCGGTGATCTCAGCCTCTCCTACCGCAGTGTGGTCGTCGTATGATGCGGCTGAGTGTTCACTGAGGAAGTCGGAGCGGACGGACTTTCGGATGGTCCCACCCGTAAGTCCCCCACATTCGGGCGTGCCCCGGCGTCGGTCGGGCGGGGCGTGTCTAACCTGGGGAGAATGACCGGTACACAGCCGAGCGACCCGCGGATGGCACTCATCGACTACGCCGAGTCGGCCATCGTCGAGGACGACGCCCTCGCCGCGGCCCGTCTTCGTGCGGCCGAACTCGGCACCGAACCGGTCAGTCCGGCGGTCGGAGCACTCCTGGCGATGCTGGCGCGTCTCGTCGACGCACGCGCCGTCGCCGAGATCGGCACCGGGACCGGGGTGAGCGGCCTGTGGCTGTTGGCCGGGATGGCCGCCGACGGCGTGCTCACCACCATCGATCCGGAACTCGAACATCACCGTGCGGCACGCGCATCGTTTGCCGGCGGCGACATAGCACCCGGACGTACCCGACTGATCAACGGCACACCGCGTGAGGTGTTGCCCCGCCTGTCCGACAACTCCTACGACCTGGTCTTCATCGACGGACCGCGCCTCGACCTGCCGCGTTTCGTCAACGAGTCGATCCGGATGCTGCGCCCGGGCGGGGCCCTGGTGATCCACGACGCCGCCGCCGGCGGGGCGGTCGCAGACCCGGCCCGCACCGATCCGATGACCAGCGCCGCCCGCGAGGCCGCCCTGCTGGTCGCCGACGACGACCGCCTCCTGCCGGTGGTGATCCCTCTCGGTCCGGGCGTGCTGGCCGCAGCCAAGGCCCGCTGAGGACGACGCCCGGTCCCGGACCATCGGGATCTCGGGAAACCGACCGCTCAGACGTCGGTCGAGAAGCGGACCCCACCGTCGGGCAGTTGCACCCCGGGCCAGACCCGCGCACCGCGGAGCAGTTCACAGCGGGCGCCGACGTCGGCGCCGTCACCGATCACCGTGTCCCGCACCAGGGCCCGCGGCCCGATCCGTGCGCCGAACCCGACGATGCTGCGTTCGACGACCGCGCCGGCTTCGATGACCGCACCGTCGAAGATCACCGCGCCGTCCAGACGTGCCCGCGGCCCGATCTCCGCCCCGCGGCCCACGACGCTCCCGCCGATCAGGAGTGCTCCCGGGGCGATGCCGGCCCCCTCGTGCACCAGCGATTCACCGTGACGATCGCCGAGTGCCGGCGACGGGGCGATGCCGCGGACGAGGTCGGCCGATCCGCGCACGAAGTCCTCCGGGGTGCCCATGTCACGCCAGTAGCTGTTGTCGACGTAGGCGTGGATGTGGCGGCCCTCGGCCAGCAGCGACGGAAACACCTCGCGTTCCACCGAGACCTCGCGACCGGCGGGGATCTCCTCGATCACCGAGCGGCTGAACACGTAGGTTCCGGCGTTGATCTGGTCGGTCGGCGGGTCCTGGGTCTTCTCCAGGAACGCCGTGACCCGCCCGGTGTCGTCGGTGGGGACCGAGCCGAAGGCACGGGGGTCGGACACCCGCACCAGATGCAGGGTGACGTCGGCCTGCGCCTCACGATGGGTGGCCACGACATGGCGGATGTCGGTGCCGCCGAGGACATCACCGTTGAACACCACGATGGTCGACGCGGTGAGCTCGTCGAGGACGTTACGGATACCACCACCGGTACCGAGCGGTTCCTCCTCGGTGACGTAGCGGATCTGCAGGTCCAGTTTCGATCCGTCCCCGTAGTACTCGGAGAAGGTCTGCGCCTTGAACGAGGTTCCCAGGATGACGTCGCGGATACCGGCGGCCCGGATGCGGGAGAGCATGTGCGTCAGGAACGGCAGACCGGCCACCGGCAGCATCGGTTTGGGCGCCGAGAGCGTCAGGGGACGCAACCGCGTGCCCTTGCCGCCCACCAGGATGACCGCCTGGACGTCGGACATGTCGACATCGGGTACCGCACCCGGCACCGGCGTCGGGTTGTTGACCGCGAAATACGTCATGGGGATTTCCTCTCCGCAGGGGGTTGGTCGGCACGGGATTGAACACGGGTGGAGTCGGAGCGTGCCGCCCGCACGGCGAGCGCCGATCGGACGGCCAGGCCCGCTCGCAGCCCCCAGCGGAGCGGCGCACGCCACACGCCGGGGTGGCGGTCGGCCTGAAAACGGTAGGCACTGCGATGGTGCGCGGGCAGCATCGTCTCGGGGCGTTTGTCGGCGCTGTGCCCCTTGGCGTGGACGACCTCGGCGCCGGGGACGTAGACGTTGAGCCACCCGGCTCGGCCCAGCCGGTCACCGAGATCGACGTCCTCCATGTACATGAAGTAGCGCTCATCGAATCCGGAGATCGCATCAAAAGCGTTGCGCCGCACCAACAGACACGATCCGGAGAGCCAGCCGACGGGACGCTCGCCGGGTTCGATGTCATCGGCCCGGTAGGCGGCGGTCCACGGATTGGACTTCCAGATCCCGCCCAGCAGGGCGTGTCCGGTGCCCGACACCAGGTCGGGAACGCGGCGGGCCGACGGGTAGACCGAGCCATCCGGGTCGCGGATCAGCGGCCCGAGCGAACCCGCCCGTGGCCAGCGCGCGGCCGCCGCGACGAGTTCGTCGATCGCCCCCGGCGACCATTCCACGTCGGGGTTGGCGATGACGATGAACTCGACGTCGTCGTCGATCGCGGCCACTGCCCGGTTGATCGCCCCGCCGTAGCCAATGTTGCCGCCGGTGTGGATCAGGGTGACGTTGGCGTGTTCGCGTTCGGCGGCCTCGGGTGCCCCGTCGCCCGATCCGTTGTCGGCGATGATCACCGGCGGCAGCGTGGACGTCGCATGGGTGAGGCTCTTGAGAAAGGCGTGCAGGTGATCACCGGACCAATAGGTCACGGTCACCACGGCCAGCTTCGACGTCACCGGGTCAGCGTAGCGGGCGGCCGCCGCACGTCACACCGGCTGCGCGGGTTACCCGGAACCTGTGGTAGAGGTCACCGCGGCCCTCACCGCCGCGGACCACTCGCGCAGCGGTGTCAGACCCGCGCGTTCCCACGCCCGGGCGGACAGCACCGAATACGCCGGCCGGGGCGCCGGGCGCGGGAAGTCGTCGGTGCTGCAGGGCCGCACCCGGTCCGGGTCGGCACCCACCAGGGTGAACACCTCCCGCGCGACGTCGTACCAGGTGGCCGCACCGGTGTTGGTGGCATGCAGGATCTTCCCGGCCACCGGCGGCCGGCGACCGCCGGCAACGAGTTCCCACAGCCCGTCGGCAAGGTCGACGGCATAGGTGGGCGACCCTTTCTGGTCGTCGACGACGGTGATCGTGTCGCGGGACCGCTCGAGTCGGCGCATCGTCCCGACGAAATCGGGGCTCTCGGGACCGCCGGTGTACACCCAGGCGGTGCGGACGATCGTCGCGGTCGGGTCGGCGGCCAGGGCGGCGCGTTCACCGGCGAGTTTGCTCGCGCCGTAGACGGTGGCCGGTGGCAGCGAGTCCGCGTCGTCGCCGGGTTCGTACGGCGTGGTGCGCATCGGGCGCTGCACGGCCCCTGGTGCGGCGGTGCCGGCCACCGCGTCGCCGAACACGTAGTCGGTGGACACGTGGATCAGCCACGCGTTCGCCGCTGCGATGGCGTCCGCGAGCAGGCCGGGTGCCACCGCATTGACCGCCCACGCCGCGTCGGCGTCGGATTCGGCCGCATCGACGGCGGTGTAGGCGGCCGTGTTCAGCACGACGTCGCCGGCCCGCAGCGCCGCGAGTACCGAGGCCACCGAGTCCGGGTCGGCCAGGTCGATGTCGGCCGAGGTCAGGGCGCGGATCTCGACACCGTCGGGTGCACGAGTGCGCAACGCGGTACCGAGTTGCCCGGCGGCCCCGAGAATCCAGATCGCGCCCGGTGATGTTCCCTGCGGCGTTCCCATTGGTGTCGCGGCGTCGGCGTCATCGTGCACGCGGACAGTCTGCCCGCAGCGGCCACCGGCGGCCACCGCTGGGGTCCGCACCTCGCCCGGGGTCACACCTCTCACGACGCATCGGCGTTGCACCGTCGACTTCGCGGTCATCTTCAGTAGTCTCGGCGAAGGCAAACCACACCAGAACCGTCAGACACTCGAGTAACGACAGTGCGCATGCGTCTCAGCCGATGCCGACTGTGGTCACCGCGAACGAAAAGGACCGCCCACACGTGGACTCCCGCCCCGACGACGTCCGTCGACGGCCCGACGCCGCCCCACGCGGTGACGCGGCTCGTCCCCGACGCTCGCGGACGGCCTCGGCAGACGCGACGGCCGCCCGCCCACGCCGCGCCGGTGAGTCACCCCGCCGACCCGCACCGGAGGCGACCGGACGGCCCGACCCGACCCACCGGGCCGAACCCGCCGACCGCCCGGACGGTGCGCGGCGTCGACGGCCCCGCCCGCCCGAGGCGGCCGGTCGGCACGACGGCGACCGCCCCGACCGACGGCCCGGCGAGCCCGATGCCCGCCGTCGGCGCCGACCGGCCCCCACCGACACCGAACGCGGCCCCCGACAGCGCACCTCGGGTGAGATCCACACCCGCACGGCGACCCCCGAGTCGCCCCGCCCGCGCAAGCGACGACCGCCGCGGCCCGCCGGCGACGACCCGACGGCCACCACCGAGGCCCGTCCGGGCGGTCGAGACGCGGGTACCCGACCACGGAAGAAGCCGGCACACCCGCGGCCCGACCGGGCGGATCAGGCACCTCCCCGGCCCCGAAAGGCCAAGCCGCACAAGAACTCCACTACCCACGCCGGCGTCGACGAGCCGACCCGCCCGACCGCTCTCATCGACCCGGAGATCCCGCCCGCCGACCCCGACACCGACTCACCCGCCGCACCGCCCCCCACGCCGCCGCGCGGGTGGGCTCGCCTCTCGGGTTTCCGCGGTGGCCGCGCGGCCGCCCGCGGTCTGATCGCCCTGCTGTCGGTCACGGTCCTGCTGTGCACCGGGTACGCCTGGAACAGCATCAACTCGCTGGACTCCGACATCACCCGCCTCGGCGGTCTGGCGCTCGGTGGTCCCGACGACGGTGCCACCGACATCCTGCTGGTCGGCACCGACTCCCGCACCGACGCGAAGGGCAATCCGCTCTCGGCCGAGGAACTGCGCTGGTTGCGCTCCGGTGACGACGTGGCCACCAACACCGACACCATCCTGCTGATCCGGGTGCCCAACGACGGTTCGTCGGCGACCGCCATCTCGATTCCGCGCGACTCCTACGTCGATGTCCCCGGGATCGGGATGAGCAAGATCAACGCCGCCTACGGCACGACCCGTGAGGGTGTCCGGCGCCGCGCAGTCGAGGCCGGTACCCCCGAGGCGCAGGCGGAGAAGGAGGGCACCCAGGCCGGACGCAAGGCACTCATCGACACCGTCGCCAATCTGACCGGCGTCCAGGTCGACCACTACGCCGAGGTCGGACTGCTCGGATTCGTGCTGCTCACCAAGGCGGTCGGCGGGGTCGACGTCTGCCTCAAGGACGCGGTGAACGAACCCTTCTCCGGTGCCCGGTTCCGGGCCGGCCGTCAGACCCTCAACGGACCGCAGGCACTGAGCTTCGTGCGTCAGCGTCACGATCTGCCGCGCGGCGATCTCGACCGGATCACCCGGCAGCAGGCCTACATGGCGTCGCTGACCCAGAAGATCTTGTCTGCGGGCACCCTCGCCGATCCGTCCAAGCTCGCCGAACTGCAGAACGCGGTCTCTCGATCGGTGATCATCGACGACGACTGGGATGTGCTGACCTTCGCCGAACAACTCAAGGACCTCTCCGGTGGTCGCGTGAAGTTCGCGACGATCCCCGTCCTCGATGATCACGGCTGGAGCGACGACGGTCAGCAGAGCGTCGTCACCGTCGACCCGGCCAAGGTGCGCTCGTTCACCAACTCCCTGCTCGATCCGTCACGCAACACCGGCCGCGGCGAGTACACCGTCGACGTGAACAATGCCGGCACCGTCGACGGCCTCGGCGCCAATGTGTCGGGCATCCTGACCGGCAAGGGCTATCAGGCCGGAAAGGTATCGAGCACACCCACCGACGAGCGCGATTCGGCGGTCTATGCGAAGGCCGCCGACGACGCCGGCGCCCTACTACTCGCCAAGGACCTCGGTGGACTGCCGGTGAAGGTCGACACCTCACTCGGCGACCACGAACTGCGTGCCGACCTCACCAACACCTACGGCGGAGTGGGCTCGGTGTCCGACGTCGGCAACGCCTCCACCGCCCCCACCGCCGACGCAGCCGGTACCAACAAGGCGATCACCGCCGGTACCGACGGCCCGACCTGTGTGAACTGAGCCGAGAGCACCGATGACCGACACGACCACCATCACCGCCGCGATTTTCGGCTCGATCGCCGATCACAGCCGTCCCGCGTTGACGTTCTACGATGACGCCACCGGTGAACGCACCGAATTGAGTTGGGCGACACTGGGAAACTGGGCGGCCAAGACCGCCAACCTTCTCGTCGACGAGATCGGCGTGGCCCCCGGGGATGACATCGTGGTGGACCTTCCCGAGCATTGGCAGACCGCGGGCATCCTGCTCGGCGCCTGGTGGGCAGGCGCGCATGTGCACCTGTCCGACGACGCGGCCGACGACCCGCGTGCGGTCTTCACCGATCGCGCCCGCATCGACCGGTATCCCGACGCCGACGAACTGATCGTCGCGCCACTCGATCCGTTCGCGCTGCCGATTCCCGGACTGCCGCCCGGGGTAGGCGACTACGGCAGCCGGGTGCGCATCCACGGCGATCACATGGCAGGACCCGTCCACCGGGGGCCCGCCCTCGACGACCGCGACACCGAGACGGTGCTCGCGTCGGCGGCCGCGGCCGCCCGCGCGGCCGGGATCACCGCCGGATCGCGGGTGTTGTCCACCCGCGAATGGCACACCGCCGACGGCGTCATCGCCAATTTCCTTGCGCCGCTGGTGGTCGGCGCCGGACTGGTGTGGGTGGCACACCCCGACAACGATCAGTCCACGCGTATCCGCACCGAACACGCCACCGTGGTTCTCGACGGACGGTGACTTCGCGTCTCGCCCCAGTCCGCAGGCCACGCCGCGCTTCGGCGAGCACCCCGAATCCCCGGTCACGCCGCCCACGGCCACCCGATGCGGCACAGTGGTGGCATGCAGGTCCCCGCCATCGTGGCCACGATCAACAAGCACGTCACCAATCCGATTCAGCGCCGGTGGGCGCCGCACCTGGCCCCGTGGGCGGTCGTCGTCCACACCGGCCGCCGATCCGGACGCCGGTATGAGACCCCGGTGCTGGCGTGGGTCGACGGCGAGACGATCTCCATCGTCCTCGCCTACGGCCGCGACACCGACTGGGTGCGCAACGTCCTGGCCGCCCCGGGATGTTCGATCATTCGGCGCGACAAGCATTTTCGCCTCGTCCGACCCGGGATCATCCCGGCGGATTCGCCGGATGTGGCGCGCGGTGCCCGGCTGTTCGCCCGCGGCTTCGAGTGGGTACTGAACGGCACCCTCGTCGCCGACACCGGCGCGCAGTAGCCGGGGAGAAAACTCCGCAGGCGGTCAGTCGCCGAGCAGTTGCTGCCGCAGGGCGGTGTCCTTGTCGAGCACGAGCTGCTCGAGGTTGCGCTGGAAGGTCTCCATCCGGGCCCGCAGATCCGGATCCGCCGCGCCCAGGATCCGCACCGCGAGCAGGCCGGCGTTGCGTGCGCCGCCGATCGACACCGTCGCCACCGGCACCCCGGCGGGCATCTGCACGATCGACAGCAGCGAGTCGAGTCCGTCGAGGGTGCGCAACGGCACCGGCACCCCGATCACCGGCAGTGGTGTCGCCGACGCCACCATGCCCGGCAGGTGGGCGGCACCACCGGCACCGGCGATGATGACCTCGATCCCGGCCTCGGCGGCGCCGGTCGCGTAGTCGAGCATGCGCTGGGGCGTACGGTGCGCCGAGATCACCCCGACCTCAAACGGTACGTCGAACTCGGCGAGCGCCTCGGCGGCGAGTTGCATTGTCGGCCAATCGGAATCGCTTCCCATGATCAGGCCGACCCGCGCCCGTGCCGGAGCCTGGTCGCGGTTGTCGGTGTCGCTCACCTCGGTCATCAGTGCCCTTCCCATCCGTCGGTCCACACCGCCGTGGACATCCACTGTGCGGCGCGTTCGGCACGCTCACGCACCGATGCGAGATCCTCGTCGCCGACCCCGACGATATTGACATGCCCGATCTTGCGGTCGGGCCGCTCCCCCTTGCCGTACAAGTGCACCTTGGCGTCTGGCATCCGCGCCATCAGGTGGTGCAGCCGCTCGTCCATCGACATGGTCGGTGCATCGTCGGCGCCGAGGATGTTGGCCATCACGGTGATCGGCGCCCGTGGTGTCGTCGCCCCCAGCGGATAGTCGAGCACCGCGCGCAGATGCTGTTCGAACTGCGAGGTGACCGCGCCGTCCATGGTCCAGTGACCGCTGTTGTGGGGGCGCATCGCCAACTCGTTGACGAGCAGCCCGCCGTCGACGGTCTCGAACAGTTCCATCGCCATCACGCCGACGACGCCGAGCTCATCGGCCAGACCAAGGGCCATCTGCTGGGCCGCCGTGGCGACGTCGGGATCGAGGCCGGGCGCCGGCGCGAGCACGACCGCACATTGGCCCCTGCGCTGAATGGTCTCCACCACCGGCCACGCACCACCCTGGCCGAACGGCGATCGGGCGATCATCGCCGACAATTCCCGGCGCATCGCCACCTTCTGCTCGACGATCAGCTCGGCTCCGGCGCCGACCTGCTCGTCGAACACCGCCAACGCCTCCTCGCGGTCGTCGAGAATCCACACGCCACGACCGTCGTATCCGCCGCGGATCGCCTTGAGGACGACCGCCCAGCGGTGCCGCTCCCCGAAATCGATCAGCAGTGCGCGTGCCGCGTCGGGGTCACCGGTCAGGTCGGCGAAGTCGGGAACCGGCAGGCCAAGCTGCGAGAGCCGCACCCGCATCGCCTGCTTGTCCTGAGCGAAGCGCAACGCCTTCGACGGCGGCAACACCGCGATCCCATCGGCTTCGAGCGCCTGCAGATGCTGCAGTGGAACCCCTTCGTGATCGAAGGTCACCGCCGCGGCCCCGGCGGCGGCGCGGCGCAGATCGCCGAGGTCGTCGTGGGAACCGAGCACCACATTCGCGCTCACCTGGGCGGCCGGGTCGGCGATGCTGCCGGCCAGAACCCGCAGGCACTGGCCGAGCGCGATCGCGGCCTGATGAGTCATCCGGGCCAACTGCCCTCCGCCGATCATGGTGACCGTCGGCATCCCGACGCTCGATCCCGACGGATTCGGGCCGGCACGGTCGGCGCCCGGCGCCGGTGGGGTCGGGTCGTCCTTCGAAGAGCTCACGCGAACCATCGTGGCATGACGGGCATGTCGGACGCATGACCGACCGCGGTGCGGCGGGCATCGACGGGGGCCTTACACTCGTGTCTTGTGCCTTTCATCGACGAGGTGGTAGCCCGCCTACCCGAACCGGTTCGCCGGATGGTGATGCAGCACCACGAACTCATCAAGTTCGCACTCGTCGGTGGCACCACGTTCGTGTTCGACCTCGCGATCTTCTACACGCTGACGTTCACCGTGCTCGGTCCCAAACCGGTCGTCGCCCGTATCATCTCCGGAACTCTGGCGACCATCCTGAGTTACATCCTCAACCGCGAATGGGCCTTCAAGAATCGCGGCGGGCGGGAACGCTCGCACGAGGCCCTGTTGTTCTTCATCATCAGCGGCGTCGGCGTGATCCTGGCGGCGGCACCGTTGTGGCTGGCCAACAACGTCTTCGACCTGCGATCCAACCTGGGGTCGCTGGAATTGGCCGTCGTCGACTTCATCCTCGGCTTCGTCATCGGCAACGTGCTGCAGATGGCGTTCCGGTTCTGGGCACTGCGCAAGTTCGCCTTCCCGGAGGAGAATCTGCGCGGCGGCGACGCCGGGTCCACCGATCTGCACCCCAGCCTCGCCGAACTCAACGATGAGGAACTCGGTCACGCCTGATCGGTGAGCGGGGCGCGGGAGCCGGTTCGGCGCCGTCGGACCCCGACGATGCGGGATCGGCCGACACGCGCGGATCACCGATGTGCCACCCCGACGCCGCGGGCACCACGATGCGGAACACCGGCGGCCGACGATGCGCCAATTCGAGCCGACCACCATCGGCCTCGACCAGCGCGCGGGCCAGTGACAATCCGACCCCGTTGCCGCTACCGCCGGAGAATCCCCGACGGAAGATCAGCTGTGAGAGATCGTCGGGAACGCCGGCACCCTCATCGGTGACGGAGATGCGGATCATGTCGCCGGCGAGGTCGTCGACGGCGATCTCACAGGTGCCACCACCGTGCTGGAGTGCGTTGTCGACGAGCACACTGATGGCCTCCCGCAACCGTCCGGGGCGGGCGCTCAGTGCCGCACCGGACCCGTCGAAGTCCGTCCGGATCTCACGTCCGGCCGCACCGAACGCCGCCCGGAAGTCGCCGACCAGTGTCGTCACCAGTTCACCCACGTCGACCGCCTGCGGATCGCCGGGATCGTCGCGGGAGGCGGCCACCATCTCATCGAGTTCGGCGGAGAGCCGTTCGATCTGGTCCAGACCGGCCTCGGCCTCGCTGACCACCGCCGGATCGTCGTGCAGGGACAGCTCGTCGAGACGGAGCTGGATCGCGGTGAGCCGGCTGCGCAACTGATGCGAGACGTCGCCGACAATCTCCCCCTCACGCTCGAGTCGCACCGCGATCTCGGCGTTGGCATCGCCGAGGGCGCGTGACACCCGGTCGAGTTCGGAGATCCCGTAGGTCGGCCATGCCGACCGGAAGTCGCCGCGTGCCATCGCCGCGGCCCGGTCCGCGAGATCGATCACCGGGTCGGCGATGCGCCCGGCGGTCACCGCGGCCACCAGGGTTCCGGCCGCCAGCGACGACGCAACGACGATGGTGACGATGCCCACCGCCGCGAGCTGATCCTTGCGGACGTCGTCGGCGGGGATCTCCAGCAGCAAGGATCCCGCGTCGCCGAGCCCGATCGAGTCCGAGAGCGCGGGACCGTCGAAGGTCGCCCCGACCGTCCGGTCCTCGGTGGAACCGTCGGCGGTCACATACGTCAGCTTCAGGTGCCCGCCCTCGGGGATCAGTGCTCGCAGGGCCGGCGAATCGAGCAGCTGGGGATCGAGGGTGGCGTCCCGGCCGTCGTCGGTGCGGATGAGCTGATCGGAGATGGATTTCAGCCGGGAGTCCAGCGTCTGATGGGCGTTGTCGGCAACCCACCACCACGCGATCACCGACAGCGGGATGCCCAGGGCGGCACCGACCGCCAGCAACATGGCGACCATGGTGTAGAGAATCCGGCGACGCATGTCAGACCCCGACGACGGCTACGGATCGAACCGGAATCCGACACCGCGCACGGTGACGATGTGGCGTGGGCGATCGCGGCGGTCGTCGCCGATCTTGCGGCGCAACCAGGAGATGTGCATGTCGAGCGTCTTCGACGACCGCAGATCCGCCGAACCCCACACCTCGGTGAGGATCTCGTCACGCCCGATGACCTGCCCGGACCGCTCCATCAAGAATCGCAACAGGTCGAACTCACGGTTGGCCAGGATCAGGTCGGTGCCGTCCAGCGTCACGCGGCGGGCACGCGCATCCAGACGCAGGTCCCCACCCTCGAGGACGACGTCATCGGTGGTCTGACGGCGACGCAGCAGGGCCCGGACACGCGCGAGCAGTTCGGCGAGCCGGAAGGGTTTACCGACGTAGTCGTCGGCGCCGGCGTCGAGCCCGACGACGAAGTCCACCTCGTCGGTGCGGGCGGTGAGCATCAGGACCGCCAATTCCGGTCGGCGCACCCGAACCTGACGGCACACCTCCAGACCGTCCATCTCCGGCAGCCCGAGATCGAGGATCAGCAACTCGAACGATCCCTCGTCGACGCGTTCCAGGGCCGCCGTGCCGGTGCCGACGACCTCACATCCGTAGCCCTCCCGCGCCAGCGCCCGGGCCAGCGGTTCGGCGATCGCGGTGTCGTCCTCGGCGAGCAGTACGTCGGTCATCGGCGTCCCCCTCGAGTGCGCACATCCGCCCCGTCGGCTCCTCCGTCGTCGTCCATGTCGCCTCCGTCGTCGTAATCGTCGTCGGCGTGATCGGCCACGTCGAGGACCTCGTGGTAGAGCAGCGCGTGCACCTTCTCGACCTGCGGGATGTCGTCGAACGACAGCGGATCGTCCGACGCCGATTCGATGACGAGGGTGCCGGTGCGCAGTATCCGGTCGATCGGACCGTGACGGAACTCGACGGTGTTGATCCGTCGGATCGGGATGTCGATGCCGGAGCGGGTCAGGACGCCGTTGCGGAAGATCACCCGACGATCGGTCAGCACGAAATGCGTGGTCTTCCAGGAGATCAGCGGGCGTAGGAAGAACCAGATCGCCGCGGCCGCCCACAGCACCGCCACCACCAGGTAGGCGATCAACGCACCGATGGACGCCAATGACGACGCCTCGATGAGACCGGCCAGCACCCCGGCGACGGCCGTGGCGAGGATGAACAGCAGAAACGGTCCCAGCAGGCACTTCCAGTGGGGATGTCGATGCAGCACGATCCGCTCACCGGGGGCCAGGTTTTCCCGCGGGTAGGCCATGGCAGCAAGCATAGGCGTGGCGCGGACGCTCTCACCCGGCGACCGTCGACCCACCGGGACCCGCCGGCGCAGCCGGTAGAATGACGCAGACCACAGCGACCACCGGCGCAGGAGCACTCATGACCTACCGCGATCCCCGCGATCCCCGCACCGCGAAGTACGAGCCCGGGTACGCACCCCAGTCGCGCGCCTACAGTCAGCAGGATCCGTCGTACCACCCGACCTCCGGCGGCGAGCCGTCCCCTTACGACCAGACCCGCTACGACCAGGGCGGATACCAGCAACCGGCTCCCGCGCGGCCACGGAAGAAGGTCGGCCCGGATATCTCGCCCGGCATGTTCGTCGGTGGTGTGGTGATGACCGGCGTGGTGACCGGACTCGCCGCATGGCTGGTCGCGTGGATCATCCGGGCGATCGTCGACCGGGTGAACGCGGCCGGCCAGTTCGGCGTGTGGAACCCGGTGGCCCAGGATCCGCTGTGGTTTGCGGTCGTCGGATTCCTGGTGGCCCTGGCCGGCGGTGCACTCTGGTATGTCCTGCAGATCATCACGCCATCACCTGACCAGTTCTATCGCTGGGTGGTGGGTCTGCTCATCGCCGCCGCGGTCGTGGTCCCGCTGGTGCTGTCGGCACAGTTCTCCGTCGGCCTCGGTACCGCGATCATGCACCTGATGATCGGACTGCCCGTCCTGTCCCTGATCCCGGCGATGGGTCACAAGAGCCGCAGCACGGCACGCTGAACGCATTCGCCCGGGGTCGGGTCACTGCCGCTCGGGGTCGGGTCAGTGCGCGCGCAGATGCACCACGTCCCCCGCGGCCGCGGTGACCGTGCGCCCGTCGGCCGCCTCGATCACGATCCGGCCTTCCCGGTCGACGTCTCGGGCGGTGCCGGTGACCTCACCATCGGGCAGTTCCAGGCGCACCGCCCGGCCGATCGTGTCGCACCGCTGCCGGTACTGCCGCGCGAGGTCGTCGATGCCATCGGGCCATCCCACCGCGGCGAGCGCACGCAGGTATTCGATGGCGACGGCTGCGGCGTCGACCGGCGCGCCGGTCGCCACCTGCAGGCTGGTGGCGGTGGGGACCGGAAGATCCGACTCGCTCATGTTGGTGTTGATGCCGATGCCGACGACAGCGTGTCCGTTCACGTATTCCGCGAGGATGCCCGCGGTTTTCCGCTCCCCGATCAGGACGTCGTTGGGCCATTTGAGCACCGGGCGGAGACCGGTGGCCTTCTCGATGCCGGTGGCGGCCGCGATACCGGTGGCCAACGACAGCCAGCCCAGCCGGTCGGCGTTGTCCCCGACGGCCACCACCGCCGAGATCGCGATCTGAGCGCCCGCGGGTGCCGACCACACGCGGGTGCGCCGCCCTCGTCCGGCGGTCTGATCGGTGGTGATCCGCACGGTTCCGACGATGTCGTCGTCGGTGGCCCGCGCGGCCAGATCGGCGTTGGTCGACCCCGTCGACTCGACCACCTCGATGCGGTGCCATCCGCTGCCGGACAGGTCCGCGGCCTCGATCGCGGTGCGGAGATCGGTGGTGGCGGTGGAATCGGCGCCAGCGGGATCGGACCCAGTGGGATCGGCGCCAGTGGGATCAGACACAGTGGGATCGGACACATCGTCGCTCATGTGACATGAGCCTACGGGGTGGATCGCGGGCGATGTGGCAGGTCACCGACCGATCGCTCGGAAACGTGAGGATTCACTCACATTGGGGTGGTTGACGTGGCTCACATATATGTCGCTAGCATCGACTCCCATGACCACAGCTTCGTCAGACTCCGGCGCCGCGCCAGACATCCACACGACGGCCGGGAAACTCGCCGATCTGCGCCAACGTCTCGAGGAGACCGCCCACCCCGTGGGTGAGGCCGCGGTGGAGAAGATCCACTCGCGCGGCAAGCTGACCGCGCGTGAGCGCATCCTCCATCTCCTCGACGACGGTTCCTTCGTCGAACTCGATGCGCTGGCCCGCCACCGCAGCACCAACTTCGGGCTCGCCGAGCGTCGCCCCCTCGGCGACGGCGTCGTCACCGGATACGGCACCATCGACGGCCGCGAGGTCTGCGTCTTCTCCCAGGACTCCACCGTGTTCGGCGGCAGCCTCGGCGAGGTCTACGGCGAGAAGATCGTCAAGGTCATGGATCTTGCGGTCAAGACGGGCCGTCCGCTGATCGGCATCAACGACGGCGCCGGTGCCCGCATCCAGGAGGGCGTGGTCTCACTCGGCCTGTACGGCGAGATCTTCCACCGCAACGTGCGCGCTTCCGGCGTCATCCCGCAGATCTCGCTGATCCTCGGGGCGGCCGCGGGCGGGCACGTCTACTCCCCCGCGCTCACCGACTTCGTCGTGATGGTCGATCAGAGCAGCCAGATGTTCATCACCGGCCCGGACGTCATCAAGACCGTCACCGGCGAGGACGTCACGATGGAGGCACTCGGCGGGGCCAACACCCACATGGCCAAGTCGGGAACCGCCCACTACGTCGCCTCCGACGAGGAGGACGCCCTCGACTACGTCAAGGACCTGCTGAGCTATCTGCCGAGCAACAACCGGGCCGACGCTCCCCGGTTGCCGGTCGCGGCCCCCGCCGCCGGGTCGATCGAGGACACCCTGACCGACGAGGACCTCGAACTCGACACGCTGATCCCGGATTCGCCGAATCAGCCGTACGACATGCACCAGGTGATCGAACGAATCCTCGACGACGGCGAATTCCTGGAGGTCCAGGCCGAGTACGCCACCAACATCCTCGTGGGCTTCGGCCGGGTCGACGGCCGCAGCGTCGGCATCGTCGCCAACCAGCCCACCCAGTTCGCGGGATGCCTCGACATCAACGCCTCGGAGAAGGCCGCACGGTTCGTCCGCACCTGCGATGCGTTCAACATCCCGATCGTCACCCTCGTCGACGTCCCCGGCTTCCTGCCGGGTACCGACCAGGAGTACAACGGCATCATCCGGCGCGGCGCCAAGCTTCTCTACGCCTACGGCGAGGCCACCGTCGGCAAGGTCACCATCATCACCCGCAAGGCCTACGGCGGCGCATATGACGTGATGGGGTCCAAGCACATGGGCGCCGACGTCAACCTGGCCTGGCCGACCGCCCAGATCGCGGTGATGGGTGCCTCCGGTGCGGTCGGCTTCGTCTATCGGAGTCGCCTCAAGGAGGCCGCGGCCAACGGCGAGGACGTCGACGCACTGCGTCTGGAACTGCAGCAGGAGTACGAGGACACCCTCGTCAACCCGTACATCGCCGCCGAGCGAGGTTATGTCGACGCCGTCATCCCGCCGAGTCACACCCGCGGTCAGGTGGCCACGGCACTGCGCCTGCTCGAGCGCAAGTTCGTCGCCCTGCCCCCCAAGAAGCACGGGAACATCCCGCTGTGACCGCCGAGGGCGCCAACGCCGGGCCTGATAGTGACGGCGAAAAGGATACTCGCGCACCGTTTTTGACGGTCGTGTCCGGCAATCCCACCGACGAGGACGTGGCCGTGCTGGTGGCCGTCCTCGCCTCGGCGGGTGGCGGCGACGCCGGCTCCGGCGCTCCCGCCATCCGTGACGACTGGGGTAGCCCGATCGATCGTCTGCGTCCGCAGTGGGGCGCGTCGACCAGCTTCACCAATTTGCGATACTGACCCGGTGAGCGAACCGGCCGGCAGCACCGAGCGCGCCACCGATACCCCGCGGTACCAGGTGGTCCTCGGATCGGCGTCGCCGGCGCGACTGTCGGTGTTACGGCAGGCCGGGGTCGATCCGCGGGTCCTGGTGTCCGACGTCGACGAGGATGCGGTGCTCGACAGCCTCGTCGGCGCGCCTCCGGATGACGTGGTGGCGCGTCTGGCGATGGCCAAGGCGGACGCCGTGGTCGCCACCCTGGTCACCGAGCGAACTGCCGACGATGCCGCCCGAGAAGATCTCGTCGTCTTGACATGCGATTCGATGCTGCTCTTCCGGGGCCGTCTGACCGGCAAACCACACACGCCGGAGGCGGCAATCGCCCATTGGCACAAAGTCCGCGGGCATTCGGCTCAGTTGCTGACCGGCCATCACCTGGCCGTGCTGCGCGGCCTGGAGGTCACCGCATCGGCCACCGCCACCCGCTCGACCACCGTCTCGTTCGCGCCCGTCACCGACGCCGAGATCGAGGCGTACGTCGCGACGGGTGAACCCCTGGAGGTGGCGGGCGGATTCACCCTCGACGGGCTCGGCGGCTGGTTCGTCGACAGCGTCGACGGCGATCCGTCCTCGGTGCTCGGCATCGGCCTGCCGACGGTGCGCGACCTGCTGCGCCGGGTCGGCCTCTCCGTCACCGATCTGTGGGCCGCCCCCGCCTGATCGCGCCGCACCGCGCCCCGGTTCGCCCAGGCCCTATCCGAAGAGTTCCGGCCAGTACTTCCCCAGGCAGTCGATGGGTTGTCCCTGCTCGCCCTGACCGAGTGCCTCACTCAGCGACGGCCCGAAGAAACCACGCGAGATCGCCGCGATCCGCTGCGTCGCGGTGCCGTGGCCCTCACCGGGTGCCGGGTCGCCGATCTTCTGGAGCAGTGCGGCGGCCTGCACGATGTCGGCCACCGACAGTTGATCCCGCCGCAGCACGGTGGCCGCCCAGTTCCCGGCCAGGCAGTCGGCGATCAGTTCGCTGTTCTCACCGCGCGGCTCCTGATCGGGGTCGAGGTTTCCGGCGGTCAGGATGCGATCGACGACGGCGTGACCGTACTCGTGGGCGACGACGGTGGCCGCGGTGAACTCCCCCTGGAAACCGCTGATCGAGTCCAGCGGCCCCTCCACCAGGAACACGCCCGTCCAGATCCCGACGAAGGTCTCCACCGGGAGGATGATCGACCCCTCGACTCGTTGCCCCTCACCGTCCTCGGCGGTGTCGAGCGGGCAGAAGAAGGCGTTCGGGGTGTCGGGCTCGACGACGATCACGCCGTCTTCATCTTCGCAGTCGGAGGTGTAGCGCCCCGATTCGACGAGCACCCGGCCCGGATACGGCTGCCCCCAACCGAGTTCGTCGAACCACGGACCCCACGTCGCATCCAGATCGTCGAGCACCGACGTCAGATAGCCGGGCACCTCCTCCTCGGCGTTGGCGCGGGTGATGGTGCCGCTCATCAGGTCGGCACCCGGCACCGGCAACTCCGGACACGCCGATTCGGTGCAGTCGCCGGGCACGTCGCCGTCGAGGGTCGACGACGGCGCCGATGACCGCGACGACGACCCGCCGGTGCCCGACGAGGTCGCATCGGAGGCGGTGGGGCCGTCGTTGCCCGAACACGCCGCGAGCCCTACCACCGTCACGGCGAGGGCGACCAGCACACGAAGTCGTACATGACCGGTGACCAGTGCTTTCATGGCTCATGAATCTAGCAATTCCGGCGCCGGATCCGGACCATCTCGACATCGTTCGAATGATGCACGGGCCGGTCGCCGGCACCGATGCGGCGCCGGTTACGCGACGATCGGGCCGCCGCCACCCACGCGCCGAGACGACTGGGTAGGCTTTGCGCGGGGCACTGTGGGTGCCCGCCGATCCACGATCACCCGGGAGGGGTTCTTCAGTTGAGCGTTGAGACCGATCCGAATCCGGCCTTCGCCGCCTATGCGCACCCCGAGCGGCTCGTCACCACCCAGTGGCTGTCGGCGCATCTGGGGTCCAAGGGCCTCAAGATCATCGAGAGCGACGAGGACGTGCTGCTCTACGACATCGGCCACATCCCGACCGCCCAGAAGATCGACTGGCACCTGCACCTCAACGATCCGGTCGAACGCGACTACATCAACGGCGAGCAGTTCGCGGAGCTCATGCGCGACAAGGGAATCGAACGCGACGACACCGTCGTCATCTACGGCGACAAGTCCAACTGGTGGGCCGCCTACGCACTGTGGGTGTTCACCCTGTTCGGTCACTCCGACGTCCGCCTGCTCGACGGTGGCCGCGACGCCTGGATGTCGGAGGATCGGGACACCTCCTTCGACGTTCCGGAGTACCCGCGTTCGGATTACCCCGTCGTCGAGCGCGACGACGCCGACATCCGGGTCTTCGCCCACGAGGTTCGCGAGTTGCTGGGCACCGAACCGCTGATCGACGTGCGGTCGCCGCAGGAGTACACCGGCGAACGGACCCACATGCCCGACTATCCCGAAGAGGGAGCGCTGCGCGGCGGCCACATCCCGACTGCGGTCTCGATCCCCTGGGCCAAGGCCGCCGCCCTCGACGGCCGGTTCCGGTCGCGTGCCGAACTCGATGAGGTCTACGCCGGCCTCGATCCCGCCACCCCGACGATCGCCTACTGCCGCATTGGGGAACGGTCGAGTCACACCTGGTTCGTCCTGACCCATCTGCTCGGTTTCACCTCGGTCCGCAACTACGACGGCTCCTGGACCGAGTGGGGCAACGCGGTGCGAGTACCGATCTCCGTCGGCGACGAGCCCGGCGATCCGCCCACCGATTCCTGAGGCCAGAAGCGTCATGAGTCTTCCCCCAGCCCTCGCCGAGATCGTCGATGACTTTGCGGCACTGGGCGATTCGGACAAGGTCACCCTGCTCCTGGAGTTCGCCGGCGAGCTGCCGGAACTGCCTGCCTCGTTGGCGGTCGAGGCGATGGAGCCGGTACCGGAGTGTCAGTCACCGGTGTTCTTGTCCGTCGATGCCGCAGATGCCGCCGCGGTGCGCCTCTATTTCAGCGCGCCGCCCGAGGCCCCGACGACCCGCGGGTTCGCCTCCATCTTGAGCCAGGGTCTCGACGGTGCGTCCGCCGCGGCCATCCTGGAGGTGCCCGGCGACTTCTATCACGATCTCGGTCTCGCGTCGGCGGTGAGTCCGTTGCGGTTGCGCGGTATGGCCGGGATGCTCGGCCGGATCAAGGCGGCGGTGCGGACCCAAACAGGCTCCGCCCAGCCGGGATGAAGTTCATCCAGATCCTCGAGGAGCCCATCGAACCCGGCGGACTCGTCGAGTGGACACCATTCGTGCCCGGCGGTCTGGGCGCCTGGCACCGCGACCCGCGACTGACGTCGCACAACCACGAGCAGCATCTGCGCGGGGCGTTCGAGTACCGTCTGCGCACCCGTCGCGAGGGTGGGCGGGAATCGTGGCTCGGGGTGGCAATCGAGTTCGACGAGCCGTTGTCCATCCCGGCGTTGCGCGCCGCGCTGCGGCGCTGGATCGACCGTCACGAGGTGCTGCGCAGTCACGTCATCATCCGCCACGACGGGCTGGCCCGGCTGAGCACCGATCCGGGTACGGTGCAGCTGAAGATGGGCCGGATCGGTTGGTACAACGAATCGGGACCGCTCGTCGAGCAGATCGCCGGGGCGTTCGACCGCACCACCGCCCCGCTGCAGTGGCCCGCGTACATGTTCGCCACCGTCGGGCGCGAGTCGTCGTTCACGTTGTTGTTCGCCGCCGATCACTCGCTGGTGGACGGCTACTCGCTGATCATGTCGCAGTTCGAGTTGACCGCGCTGTACCGCGCCGCGCGCGACCATCACGAGCCCGAACTGCCGCCGGTGGGCAGTTATGTGGACTTCAGTGCCGCCGAACGGCGGGAGGCCGATCAGTCCGGTGCCGATCACCCGGCGGTGTCCACCTGGCTGGGATTCCTGCGTTCCGGCGACGGCGACATGCCGCCGATGTTTCGTACCCCACCGGCCGGGACACCCCCACCCGGCCACAACACCGACACCGAGAACGCGGTGGCGCAACCATCGTTGTCCGGGATGATCGCCGACGACGCGACCGCGAATCGGTTCACCGCGGTGTGCTCGGAGGCCGGCGGATCGCTGACGGCGGGCGTCCTGGCGGCGTTCGCGATGGTCCACCACGACCTCACCGGCGACCCGGAGTTCCGGTGCGTCCTGCCGCGTCACACCCGTGACGACGCGCGCTGGCTCACCGCCCTCGGCTGGTTCGTCGCGCTGGCACCGTTCTGCCTCGACATGTCGGACTCACCGACGTTCGACCAGGCGGTCGCCCGGTCGACCGCCGAGCTCAAACGCTCACGGCAGGGTGCGGCGCTGCCGTTCCTGCGCGTGGCCGACCTGATCGGGTATCAGGGGTCGCCGCGCTTCGTGATCTCGTTCATCGACACCCGCTACGCCCCGGGCGCCGCGGAGGCCGACGCCGGTCGCGCCACCGTACTGCGCAGTCATTCCTACTCCCCCGACGAGGTCCTCATCTGGATCAATCGGACACCGTCGGGCCTGCGGTTCTCGGCGCGCTCACCTGTCGTCGCCGACACGTCGGGATCCGGCGGGTCCGCCGCGCCCGAGGACAGCCCACTCGCACGTCTGCTGGGCGGTTTCGCCGATCTCGTGCGCACGCTGGGCGATGACAGCACATTCAACTCCCGCAAGTGACCCACGCCTCCACCGAACGATTGCTCGGTGCGTTAGGGTGAAGCCCGGAGCGCGCACTGCCGAGAGATCCGCCATGGGTCATCCCGGCGGTGCGCGACGCCGCGTACGACGCGTTCGTGAGCGGTACGAGCCCCCCGGCGCCCCATCCGGGCGCCGGACGACCACGTGTGTGATGTACCCCCGTCACACCTGATCCCGATGTCCGGCCCAGGAGAACAACAAGTGCCCACTATCAGCAAGGTCCTCATCGCCAATCGCGGCGAGATCGCCGTTCGCGTCATCCGTGCCGCGCGGGACGCCGGGATCGCCAGCGTCGCCGTGTATGCCGAGCCGGACGCCAACGCGCTCTTCGTGAAGCTCGCCGACGAGGCCTTCGCCCTGGGTGGTCAGACCTCCGCCGAGTCGTACCTGGTGTTCGACAAGATTCTCGACGCGGCCGCGAAGTCCGGTGCCGACGCCATCCACCCCGGCTACGGCTTCCTGTCGGAGAACGCCGACTTCGCCCAGGCCGTCATCGACGCCGGACTGATCTGGATCGGTCCGTCCCCGCAGTCGATCCGCGACCTCGGTGACAAGGTCACCGCCCGCCACATCGCCCTCAAGGCCGATGCCCCGATGGCCCCGGGCACCAAGGACCCGGTCTCCGGCGCGGCCGAGGTCGTCGCCTTCGCCGAGGAGTACGGCGTCCCGGTCGCCATCAAGGCCGCCTTCGGCGGCGGTGGGCGCGGCATGAAGGTCGCCCACACCATCGCCGAGATCCCCGAACTCTACGAATCGGCCAACCGTGAGGCCATCTCCGCCTTCGGGCGTGGTGAGTGCTTCGTGGAGCGCTACCTCGACAAGGCCCGCCACGTCGAGGCGCAGGTGATCGCCGACCAGCACGGCAACGTCGTGGTCGCCGGCACCCGTGACTGCTCGCTGCAGCGTCGTTTCCAGAAGCTCGTCGAGGAGGCGCCGGCACCGTTCCTGACCGACGAGCAGCGCACCCGCATCCATGAGTCGGCCAAGGCCATCTGCCGCGAGGCGGGCTACTACGGCGCCGGCACCGTGGAGTTCATGGTCAGCGACGACGGCCTGATCTCCTTCCTCGAGGTCAACACCCGACTGCAGGTCGAGCATCCGGTCACCGAGGAGACCTCGGGTCTGGACCTGGTGCGCCAGCAGTTCCGCATCGCCCAGGGTGAGAAGCTCGAGATCTCCGAGGACCCGACCCCGCGTGGACACTCCTTCGAGTTCCGGATCAACGGTGAGGACGCCGGCCGCGGCTTCCTCCCGGCCCCTGGCCCCATCACCGTCTACCGCGAGCCGGCCGGCCCCGGTGTGCGCGTCGACTCCGGTGTCGTGGAGGGCGACGTGATCGGCGGTCAGTTCGATTCGATGCTGGCCAAGCTGATCGTCACCGGCGAGAACCGCGAGCAGGCGCTCGAGCGTGCGCGACGCGCCCTCGACGAGTACCACATCGAGGGCCTGGCGACGGTGCTGCCGTTCCACCGCCACATCGTGAGCAACCCGGCGTTCATCGGCCACAAGGACGAGGACGGCGTGGAGACCTTCGACGTCTACACCAAGTGGATCGAGACCGACTGGGACAACCCGATCGAGCCGTACACCGGTGGCGAGGCCATCGAGGACGACGACGAGGCCCCGCGCCAGAAGGTGGTCGTCGAGGTCGGCGGCCGCCGCGTCGAGGTCACCCTGCCCGGCGATCTCGCCCTCGGCGGCGGCGGTGGCGCCGCGAACGGCGTGATCCGCAAGAAGCCCAAGGCCCGTACCCGCAAGAAGGGTGGCGGTGCCGCCGCCTCCGGTGACGCCGTCACCGCACCGATGCAGGGCACCGTGGTCAAGGTGGCCGTCGAGGAGGGACAGACCGTCGCCGCCGGCGACCTCGTCGTCGTGCTCGAGGCCATGAAGATGGAGAACCCGGTGACCGCCCACAAGGACGGTGTGGTCACCGGCCTGGCCGTGGAACCCGGCGCCGCGGTCACCCAGGGCACCGCCCTGCTCGAACTGAAGTAGGACATTCCGCTGCAACCCGTCGAGATCAACGCCGGGACGTGGTATCTGCGTGGGCTTCGCGCCGACGACCGGATCACCGACGTCCCGGCGTTGTCCGATCTCGGGGTCGACGACCCCGTCGGATTCGTCGCCGCATCCGACGCCCGGTGGGCCGACGAAACCGAATTCGCCTGGGCCGTCTGCATTCCCACCACCGGTGAGCTCATCGCGCTGATCGGTGTCACCGCCGACGGTGACGCCGGCACCGTGTGGGGCCGGGCCCGTACCGGCCATGACGAGGCGCTGTCCGCCGCCGTGGCACCGGTCTCCCGCTTCGCCGACGGCGCGCTGGACCTACGCCCCTCGACGTCGATCTCGCCGCGGCTCCCGTCACACCGCTGACCTGCTCGTCCGTTTCCCACCCGGCTCAGGCGGGTTGACTCGGCTCGCGCAGGTCCACTCGGCTCGGGCAGGTCGTCGACGACCCACACGAGCGTCGACCGCCCGCGCCGGCCTTGACGAGCCGCGGTGTCTCGTGGCAGACACCGACAGGCCGGTGTGACCGACCGGATCGGTCCGTACGCCATGATCCGGCGTCGCGGGCATGTTGTAGATGATGAGGGTGTCGGTGTTCGACACCCCGCACACACATGACACCGACGGAGGTCAACGATGACGAAATTCCACAAGATCACGGTGCTCGGGGCCGGGGTCCTCGGTTCACAGATCGCGTTCCAGACAGCGTTCCGAGGCTTCGAGGTGACGTCCTATGACGTCTCCGACGATGCCCTGGCCGCGGCGGCCACCCGTCTCGATTCGCTCGTGTCCACCTACGAGGCCGAGGTGGCCGGAGCCGGCGACGGGGCGGCGAAGGCGGGACGCGCCCGCATCACACTGACCACCGACCTGGCGCAGGCGGTGACCGATGCCGACCTCGTCATCGAAGCCGTGCCCGAGGTCCTGGAGTTGAAGGAGAAGATCTACCGGGAACTGGCGAGCCTGGCTCCGGAGAAGACCATCTTCGCGACCAATTCATCGTCCCTGCTGCCCAGCGACCTCGCCGCCGCCACGGGACGCCCGGACCGATTCCTGGCCCTGCACTTCGCCAACCGTGTCTGGCAGTTCAATACCGCCGAGGTCATGGGCACCGCCCAGACCGACCCGAAGGTGTACGAGGCGGTGGCCGAGTTCGCCGAGCAGATCGGTATGGTGCCCATCCGCATCCACAAGGAGAAGCCGGGCTACGTCCTGAACTCGCTGTTGATCCCGTTCCTCAATGCCGGGCTGGAACTCGTCGCCGGCGGCTACGCCGACCCGCGCGATGTCGACCGCACCTGGCGAATCGCCACCGGCGCCCCCATGGGACCGCTGCAGATCTTCGACATCATCGGACTCAACACCCCGTACAACATCCTGATGAACGGCGATCAGGGCAACCGTCACCTCGGCGCCTGGCTCAAGGCGAACTACATCGACAAGGGCAAGTTGGGTGTGGCCAGCGGTCAGGGCTTCTACTCCTATCCGCAACCCGACTGAGCACATCAGCCCCGGCGGTGATCCTGGTCTGTTCCGCGGGCCAGGTCACCGCACTCCACCTCGATCACGCGATCGGCGTGGGCGCGCAGATAGACCGCAGCGCCGACGTCTCCCCGAACGGCGTCTCGCACGCCCGCATGGTGTGCGGCACCGATGAAGACCGGATGACCGGGCACCCCCCGGAACCTCGCCCGCACCAACCGGTCCCGGCGGCCGTCGGCCACGTCGAGAATCCGGGCCACCACCTGACCGTCGACGTCGGCCACGTCAACAACATGTAAAACCACCGCCGCGACCTCCGGTCTCGCAGCCACGTCGGCGAGCACCGCCCTCACCGTTTCCGACAGCCCGTCAGACCACCGCGGAACCATCAGCCCTCGAGCCCCCAACGGGGGTTCGACCGTGGCCGCACCCATCGCGACGACCACCTCGTCACAGCCCCCATCACCGAGTGCACGAACCGCCGACTGAAGCCATTCACCTTGCTGCGCAAGAATTTTGGGCATCCCGTAGCGGCGTCCCGCACCCGCGGCGAGCACGGCTCCGACCACCACCTCCGGCATGGTTCCCATTGTGCGCCCGGGCCCGCCCGAGCGCCCGCGAACTGCCCGCCGGGCGATCCGGCTCCACGCCCGGTATATCCCTTTTACCTGATCGCAATATACGATCCGACGGTCGCGAAAAGGGTTGCGTGGGTCCACTATTGACCTGCTGTGCACCGGACATCCCCGGTCCACCGACGTCAGAAGTTCATATTCGCAGGGAGTCAGGCGATGTCCACCGATTCGGCCCCGGCCGCGGCACCGAAAAAGAAGAAGCGCGTCCACCCCGTCGACGAGGTGCCACCACCCGGCAAACTCGTCGCACTGGGCGCCCAGCACGTTGTTGCGTTCTATGCCGGGGCGGTATTGGTACCGCTGCTGATCGCCCGCGCGATCGGCCTCGACTCCGAGGCGCTGACCATGCTGATCACCGCCGACCTGTTCACCTGCGGTATCGCGTCGTTGCTGCAGTCGGTGGGTATCTGGAAGATCGGTGTCCGACTGCCCCTGCTGCAGGGCATCACGTTTGCCACGCTGGCCCCGGTGATCCAGATCGCCAACCAGAACGGCGGCGGACGTGTCGGCCTGCAGACGGTGTACGGGGCGGTGATCGCGGCGGGTGTCTTCACCTTCCTCATCGCACCGTTCTTCGCCAAACTCATCCGTTTCCTCCCGCCCGTCGTGACCGGCACCCTGATCACGATCATCGGCATCTGCCTGATCCCGGTGGGCGCCGGTGACGCGGTCACCAACCCGAACGAGCATCTGAAGGACGCCGCCAACTGGCGGTGGGTCTGTTACGCCCTGGGCACCATCTTGCTGATCGTGTTGATGCAACGGTTCTTCCGCGGTTTCATGGCCACCATCGCCGTCCTCCTGGGCCTGGTGATCGGCACCTTCATCGCCTGGCTGTGCGGTGACGCGAGCTTCTCCTCGGTGGGCGAGGCCAACTGGCTGGGCTTCACCCCGCCCTTCGCATTCGGTTGGCCGCGTTGGGATATCGTCGCCATCGTCTCGATGATCGTGGTGTTGCTGGTGGTCGCGGTGGAGTCGACCGGCTCGATCTTTGCCACCGGCGAGATCGTCGGCAAACGCATCAAGGCCGACGACGTCGCCGCGGCGGTCCGCGCCGACGGTGTCGCCACCGTCATCGGCGGGTCGTTCAACTCGTTTCCGTACACCGCCTTCTCGGAGAACGTCGGTCTGGTGCGCCTGACCGGGGTGAAGAGCCGGTGGGTGGTGGCCTGCGCCGGTGTCATCATGATCATCCTCGGTCTGCTGCCCAAGCTGGCCAAGGTCGTCGAGTCGATTCCGGCCCCGGTGCTCGGCGGCGCCGCCCTGATCATGTTCGCAACCGTGGCGATCGTCGGAATCCAGACCCTGACGTCGGTGGACTTCACCGACCACCGCAACCTCATCATCGCCGCCACGTCCCTTGCCGTGGCCCTGTACGTGCAGTTCTCGCAGTCGTCGGTCCCCTCCCAGGTGATCGAGAAGAGCGGCAGCATCACCGACGTCCCGGAACTGCCCGGTGTCGATCAGGCGATGCCCAACATGGTGTTGCAGATCCCGTTCTCCACCGGCATCACGATGGGCGCGATCTGCGCAATCCTGTTGAATCTCTTGTTCTTCCACGTCGGCGGCAAGGGACCCGCGGTCGCCGGCAAGGGCTCGATCACCCTCGACGAGGTCAACACCATGTCGCGTGAGGAGTTCCGGGAGACCTTCGGCGAGGTCGTCCAGGGCGTCGACTGGGTGCTCGACCGCGCCTGGGAGCAGCGTCCGTTCGAGGACGTGCACGATCTGCGTATCGCGTTCCAGGAGGCGATGCTCACCGGCAGCGACACCCAGCAGATGGACCTGATCCAGGCGTTCCCCGACCTCGGTGCCGAGAACGAGTACGGCGAACTGACCGCGGTCGATCACAAGGGGCTCTCACATCTGGAGGAGACCGAGCACGAGAACGTCGTCAATCTCGCGAGCGCCTATCGCGAGCACTTCGGGTTCCCGCTGGTGATCTGCGCCCGTGAAACCGAACGGTACGACCGGGTGCTGCGCAACGGCTGGGCCCGCATGGACAACTCCGAAACCTCCGAGAAGTCCTTCGCGCTCATCGAGATCGCCAAGATCGTCAACTACCGGTTCGACGATCTCGTGGCCGACGCCAATCCGTTGACGTCGGTGCGATTCGGCCGCCAGCCCGAGCTCTCCTAGGCTGGGGCAGTGCGACGAGTGGATTGGCGTGGACTGGCCAGCTTCAATGAACTGTCCGAGAGACAGGCCATCGGCACCCTTTACGACTGCTGCAGCTCATCGATCTGGGCGCTGCGGGTGGCCAGGGCCCGACCCTTCGTCGACGATGAGGCCTTGCTCGAGTACGCCGACCTGATCCTCGCCGAACTCACCGAGGCCGATCTCGACGAGGCCCTGGCCGGCCATCCGCGCATCGGTGACCGCCCCGACAACGCCTCCTCGCAGCGGGAGCAGTCGGGGGTCGCCGGTGCGGACCCGGCCGTCCTGGCCGAACTCAAGGACCTCAACAGGGCCTACGACGAAAAGTTCGGGCACGTCTACCTGGTGTTCGCCAACGGCCGCCCGGCCGCGGAACTGCTGGCCATCCTCAAGGAGCGCATCCGCAACGACGCCGCGACCGAACGACGGGTGATGCGCATGGAGCTGGCGAAGATCAATCGCGCCCGGCTGCAGCGCATGCTCACCCCGGCCATCGAGTATGTTGACGACTGATCACCGCACCGCATCCGGCGGTCCGACATCGCAAGGGAGCGAACACCGATGACCGGTCTGTCCACCCACGTCCTCGACGCGGTCTCGGGATCGCCGGCCGTCGGTGTGGCGGTGTCCCTGCAGGACGCCGCCGGCGGCGAGGTGGCCGCGGGCGTCACCGATTCCGACGGCCGGATCGGCCAGGTGAACACCGAGCCGCTGATCCCGGGCATCTATCATCTCGTCTTCGACACCGGAAACTGGTTCGCCGACAACAACATCGACGGCTTCTATCCCGAGATCGACATCTGTTTCACCGTCGACGACCCGGACCGCCACTACCACGTTCCGGTGCTGCTGAGCCCCTTCGCGTACTCGACGTACCGCGGTAGCTGAGCGAGCTCAACCGCTCACATCGCACACCACTGACGGCGCCCGCCACCCCACTGTCAGCGCCCGCCACCCCACTGACAGCGCCCCGACCTGCCGTAACGACGGATCGATAACGGTCATCGCATGGACCGCCGACCGGGGCGGCGGCGGAGTGTGTGTATCCTGGCCTGCGCAGTTGGTTCGCCACCCGGGAAGTCATGGAGCCCCTACACCCGGGCCAGGCGTCGAAAGAGGGAATCCGGTGTGAATCCGGAACTGTCCCGCAGCGGTATGTCGGAACGACCGCCGTCACATGCACTGGGCACACACGCCCGGGAAGCGACGGCCAGTAGGAACCGGGTCAGCGATGATCTGCCCGCCGACGAGTCCGAAGACCTGCCTGCTGTACCGGTCGCGCCGCGATCGGTGGATCGTCGCCTCGTGGAATGGGCGTTGGTCGGACAGGCAGCAACAGGCGAACCGACTTCTTGCGGTAGTTCGCCACGGGGCTTGATCGACCCACTCTGCAAGGGCGACGGACCGTCGGAAACCATTGCAGGAGCGTCACACTCATGTCCGTGAGTACCACCAGCAGTTCTACTCCGAAAGCTGCACCCTTCACCGCCACCGTCCTCGGTACGCCTCGCATCGGCCCGCGCCGCGAACTCAAGCGCGCCATCGAGGGTTACTGGGCCGGGCGCGTCGACGCAGACGAACTGGCCGCCGTCGGCGCCGAACTACGCCGCGACACCTGGGCGCAACTCGCCTCGGCGGGCCTCGACTCGATTCCCGTCAACTCGTTCTCGTACTACGACCAGGTTCTCGACACCGCGATCATGCTCGGCGCACTGCCCGAGTGTTTCGCCGCGATCGACGATGCGCTGGACCGCTACTTCGCCGCCGCCCGTGGCACCGCCGGCGAGATCGACAACGCCGAGTACGAGCGACAGATGCGCGCCGAGATCGCCGACGCGATCGCACTGCAGGAAAAGATCGGGCTCGACGTGCTCGTCCACGGCGAGCCGGAGCGCAACGACATGGTGCAGTACTTCGCCGAGCAACTCGACGGATTCTTCGCCACCGCCAATGGGTGGGTCCAGTCCTACGGCACCCGGTGCGTGCGCCCGCCGATCCTTTTCGGCGACGTGTCGCGTCCCACGCCGATGACCGTCGACTGGATCACCTACGCCCAGTCGCTGACCGGTAAGCCGGTGAAGGGCATGCTCACCGGCCCGGTCACCATCCTGGCGTGGTCGTTCGTGCGCAACGATCAGCCGCTGTCGGTCTCCGCCGATCAGATCGCCCTGGCGATCCGCGACGAGACCGTTGATCTCGAACGCGCCGGCGTGGGCATCATCCAGGTCGACGAGCCGGCCCTGCGCGAACTGCTCCCGTTGCGCAACGCCGACAAGCAGGCGTATCTGGATTGGGCTGTCCGTGCGTTCCGTCTGTCGACGTCGGGCGTCGCCGACACCACGCAGGTGCACACCCATCTGTGCTACTCGGAGTTCGGTGAGGTGATCGGTGCGATCGCCGACCTCGACGCCGACGTCACCTCCATCGAGGCGGCCCGGTCGAGCATGGAGGTGCTCGACGATCTCAACTCCGTCGGCTTCTCCAATGGTGTCGGTCCGGGCGTCTACGACATCCACTCCCCGCGTGTCCCGGACACCGGCGAGATCGAGACGTCGCTGCGTGCGGCCCTCAAGGCCGTTGGCCCGGAACGCCTCTGGGTCAACCCCGACTGCGGGCTCAAGACCCGCGGCAATGAGGAGGTCATCGCGTCGCTGACCAACCTGGTCGCGGCGGCCGCCGCCGTCCGGGCGGGCGCCGACGCCTGAGTCGACCCGCACAGCTCCGACGCCGATCCATCACCCGCCCGTCGCGGGGGTGGATCGGCGTCGGACCTTCTTCTCACCGATGCCTATATCCCTCTGCCGCCCACCACATCCGAGGGGCACACTCCGTAGCGGTTGCGGAACGCTGCCGCAAACCGGCCCGAATGCGTGAATCCCCACCGCAGTGCGACCTCGGTGACGGAATCGGCTGTTTCACCGGCCAATTCGTCGTGAACGCCACGTAACCGGATGTCGGTCAAGCACTCTCGGGGTGTCTTGCCGATGTACTCCTTGAAGCCCTCCTGCAGTCGTCGTACGCTCACCCCGGCGACCTCGGCCATGTCGGCCGCCGACCACGCCCGCGCCGGATCGGCACGGATCGCATCCAGTACCCGGGTGACGATCCGGGGCCGCACTGCCTGCCGGTCCGACGGCGATTCGGGAAGTGCCGCAACGAGAAACGCGTCGGTGAGCGACGTGGCCAGCTGCTCGGCGATCAGCGGATTGGACAGCAACGGGTCGTCGCCGGGCTGACCGGCCACCGACCGCACCAGGCGGAACCAGCTCGCCATCTCGGGCACACCCAGATCCAGCTGATCCGGGATCACCACGTCGGTGTCACCGGCCACGCGGATCGCCTCGCGGTGCGCGAAGTCCCGATCGATCTTGACTCCCACGATCGTGCAGTCCCCCGACCAGCGGGTGATGTCGACCGGCGTATCCGGCGGGTTCACGGTCGCATGGCCGCTCGTCGACACCACCGTCCGGCCGTGCACCGCCGTCTCGAGCACCCCACCGAGCGGCACATTGATCCCGTACGCCCCGGGATGGTCACTGTGGATGGCCACCTCGGCTCCCCAACCGATCCGCGCGATCCGCAACGGACCGACCACCGTCACGTTCACGTCGGCCTCGGTGGCCGCACTCCCCGCGTCGAGAGGCTTCAGCTCGTGCGGGAAGTACGCATCCGACACGGCCTTGCGGGCCGCATCCCACTCGGGTGTACCCGGCACCCGGATATGGTCCACCGAACCCATGCTCTGACACCTCCTCGGACCGAGGGACGCGGTTTCGCGGGCTGATAGAACCCGACGCGCTTTTCGGATGGACACCGCGCAGATCGGATCGCCAACGTCTTCTCGGTCGCCTTATGTTCTACATCACATTCGGCCCGAGAGGAAAGGCGAGGCACATGGAGAAGAAAGCCCTGCAGAACGTTTTCGGCCAGTTCGCGAGCGGCGTCACCGTCATCACCTGCGCCAACGCCGACGGCGAGCCGCACGGCGCGACGGTCACCGCGTTCACCGCGGTCTCCCTTGAACCGCGGTTGTGTCAGGTCACCCTCACGCGAAAGTCCAAGGCGTGCAATTACTTGACCGATGCTCCCTTCGCGGTCAACATCCTCGCGGCCGATCAACTCGACACCGCGATGCACTTCGCCGGCCGGCCGAGCGAACCCGGCCCGACCTGGGTCGACGGACCCACCGCGCCGGTGTTGCGGGGCAGCGCGGCGGTTCTCAGTTGCACGCCGTGGCGGTCCTACGACGGCGGCGATCACCTGATCTTCATCGGCGAGATCGTCGACGCCGAGTCCTCGGGGAAGCCCCCACTCCTGTACTACCGCAGCACCTTCCACGATCTGGGCGAGCCCAGCGTCAACTCGCTGTGGACGCTGTGCGCCGACGATCCGCATTCCGGATGGTTCGACGCCACCACCACATTCACCCCCTTCCATCTCACCCGAGGAGAGAACGCAGAAACTCCGACGTCCAGCACAACTCCCGTATCAGCCTGATCCATAACGACATTCGTTCCATTCATCAGAAAGAGGTATGAATCATGACGACCATCGAACGCCCCAGTAACAATTCCACCGGCAATCCCGCCGACACCGGAGCGCCCACCGTCAATCCGGCCGCCGATTCGCCCGACAATCAGAAGAAGAACTTCGCATCCCGGCCGATGACCGGCGACGAGTACATCGAATCACTCCGCGACGGTCGTGAGATCTGGCTGCACGGTGAACGCGTCGAGGACGTGACCACCCACCCGGCCTTCCGCAATCCGATCCGGATGACCGCCCGTCTCTACGACTCGATGCACGACCCGGAGACCCGTGACAAGGTGACCGCACCCACCGACACCGGCAACGGTGGGGTCACCATGCCCTTCTTCAAGGCGCCGACGAGCAGCGAGGACCTGATCAAGGAACGCGACGCCATCGCCGAGTGGGCCCGGATGACCTACGGGTGGATGGGCCGCTCCCCCGACTACAAGGCCAGCTTCCTGGGCACCCTGCACGCCAACAAGGATCTCTACGCGCCGTTCGAGGCCAATGCCGAACGCTGGTACCGCGAATCGCAGGAGAAGGTCCTCTACTGGAATCACGCCATCATCAACCCGCCGGTGGATCGGCAGCTGCCTCCCGACGAGGTCGGCGACGTGTTCATGAAGGTGGAGAAGGAGACCGACGCCGGCCTCGTGGTCTCCGGCGCCAAGGTGGTCGCCACCGGTTCGGCCATCACCAACTACAACTTCATCGCCCACTACGGCCTGCCGATCAAGAAGAAGGAATTCGCCCTCATCTGCACGGTGCCGATGGACGCGCCCGGCATCAAGCTGATCTGCCGCAGTTCCTACACCCAGCAGGCCGCGGTGATGGGCAGCCCGTTCGATTACCCGCTGTCGAGCCGCATGGACGAGAACGACACCATCTTCGTCTTCGACAAGGTCCTCGTCCCGTGGGAGAACGTCTTCATGTACGGCGACGTCGAACGCATCAACGCGTTCTTCCCGCAATCGGGCTTCTTGCCGCGCTTCACCTTCCAGGGCTGCACCCGCCTCGCGGTGAAGCTCGACTTCATCGCCGGTCTGCTGATGAAGGCCCTCGATTGCACCGGTTCCGGCGGATTCCGCGGCGTGCAGACCCGTGTCGGTGAGGTCATCGGCTGGCGCAATCTGTTCTGGACAATCACCGACGCGATGGCCCACAACCCGGAACCGTGGATCGGTGACACCGTCATCCCACGCCTGGAGTACGGGCTGATCTACCGCATGTTCATGATGCGCGGCTACCCCCGCATCAAGGAGATCATCGAGCAGGACGTGGCGTCGGGCCTCATCTACCTGCCGTCGAGCGCCGCGGACTTCAAGAGCGCCACCGTGCGCCCCTACCTCGACAAGTACGTCCGCGGCTCCAACGGCATCACCGCCGTCGACCGCGTGAAAGTCATGAAGGCCCTGTGGGATTCGATCGGCTCCGAATTCGGGGGCCGTCACGAACTCTACGAGCGCAACTACTCCGGCAATCACGAGAACGTGCACGCCGAGTTGCTCTTCGCCGCGCAGAACCGCGGTGGCGTCGATCAGATGAAGGGTCTCGCCGAGGCCTGCCTGGCCGAGTATGACCTCGACGGCTGGACCGTCCCCGATCTGATCGGCAACGACGACGTCAGCTACTTCGGCAACTGAGAGGACTACCCACATCATGCACACGTTGATGGTCGCCTACCCGCACCCGGCCGATCCGGTGGAGTTCCGTCGCTACTACGCGCAAACCCACCTACCGCTGGCGGCAAAGATTCCCAACGTCCGGGCATCGCGGTATTCCTTCGAGATCGCCACGCCCGACGGTTCACCGTCGCCCTACTTCGCGGTATTCGAAGCCGACTTCGACAGCGTCGAAGCGATGGGCGCCGCACTCGACTCACCGGAAGGGCAAGCGGCACAAACCGATGTGGGGAACTTCGCCACACATGGCGTGCATATCATGCATTTCGAGTCCCAGTCCGCGTAGGCTGCGGCGTTGACCTGCCGTGGTCGCGACCCGCGAGGGTGGCGACCACGGCAGGGTGCTCTCACCACACCCACAGTGAGGGCCGGTCGGCCACCGCGACCGCCGTGAACGTCCGAGGAGGTCGGGATGCCACACTCGCCGGGCCGCCCATCGCAACCGGATCCGGGCGCGGGCCCACCCACACCGCCGACCTCGGTCGAAATGCACAGCGCCGACGTCGAAGAAGCGACCGCCGAGGTCGGACGACTGTTTCATCCCCACGAACTCACCCGGGTCGAGACCACCGGCACATTCGAGGCCGACCTGAGCGCCGTGGCCACCGGACCGATCGTGGCCGGGCGCATCCGCTACAACAGCAACAGCGATCTGTATTGCCCCGCAATCGACGGCTTTCACGTCAACATTCCGATCGCCGGGCGCCTGATCTCCGAGTCGGCGGGGGTACGCACCACGATCGACGAACTCGATGGCGTCGCCTACGACCACGACGCCGATGCCCGCCTGGTGACCCCCGCCGCCAGCCAGCTCAACATCGTGGCGCTCAAGTTCAACCGTGACGCTGTCGAGAACGTGCTCGCCGACATCGTGGGCGCCCCCGTCCCCGGGGTACACCTGCGCGGGAGCCTGAACCTCTCCGCTCGCGACGGGCTGGCCTGGCGATCGCTGGTTCTGAACACCTACGTCGCAGCCGTCCCCAATGCGATGCTCACCAACCCGGTGGTCGCCGAGCCGCTGAACTATTCGATCATCGCTGGACTGCTCTCACTCATCGACCACGGACACACCGACGCCCTCGAGGCGGCGGCACCGGCCACCGCGCCGGTCGCGATCCGGCGGGCCATGGAGTTCATCGACGCCCACGCCGAACTTCCGTTGACCCCGACATCCATCGCCCGACAGGCCGGCCTCAGTGTCCGCAGCCTGCAGCGCGGATTCCGCGAACACGTCGGCCTCGGCCCGATGCACTATCTGCGGACCGTTCGGATGCACAACGTTCATCGCGATCTCCTTGCCGCCGACCCGGCGACCACCACCGTCGCCGCGATCGCCGGCCGATGGGGCTTCTACCATCTCGGTCGATTTTCCGCGGACTACAAACGGCTGCAAGGACATTCACCGTCGGAGACCCTGAAGGCCACCGGTCGCACAAGTTGGGGTCGTCGGTCGAACCGGTAGCGCGAGGACGTGCCGTGGCGCAAATCGGATAGGACCGCGCCGCTGCGCGGATAGATGTGCGCTGTCCCACTTGCCTACGGTTGGGTGATATACGACATATCCATCGGGTGCCCTCGCCCCCGACACCACAGCGAGTCACACAGCGCGTCACCACATCACGACGCCGAGCGCGACACCACCGCACTTCCACGGACCAAATTCGTGCCGCATGGCGACGTCGCTCGCACACCGCCCGGAGGTCTCTCATGCATCCTGCCCCCACTCTCCCGCTCGTCATCGACGAGTTACGTACCGAATGCGACGGCATCGTCTGCGTCGAACTGGTGGCCGCGGACGGTACCGACCTGCCGGCCTGGGATCCCGGCGCACACATCGAGGTACACCTCGGCAACGGACTCAGCCGCCAGTACTCGATCTGCAGCGACCCCGCCGACCCCGGCCACTACACGATCGCGGTGCTCCTCGATCCACACAGTCGCGGCGGTTCACGCTACATCCACGACACATTCGCCAAGGGTGACCATCTATCGACCTCCCTGCCACGCAACAACTTCCCCTTCACCGATGCCCCGCAATATCTGTTCGTCGCCGGTGTAATAGGGATCACCCCCCTGATCCCGATGATGGTGACCGCCCAGCGACGCCACCGGCCGTACCGGCTCGTCTACGCCGGACGAGACCGATCGCGAATGGCTTTCTCCGGCCTGCTCTCCCACGATCCGTCGGTACAACTACTGGTATCGGGCGAGGGCAGCCGGCTCGACGTCGCAGGACTACTCGACGACGACACGCACGCTGCGGCCGAGATATTCGCCTGCGGCCCACCACGACTGCTCGACGAACTGACCGACCACTGCCGACGCGCCGACCGTCAGCGCCATCTACACATCGAACGCTTCGTCGGCACCGCGGTCGATCTCGACGCCGACAAGGAGCGGGCATTCGAGGTGGAACTGGCCCGCTCGGGCGCGGTGGTGACCGTGGGTGCCGACCAAAGCATTCTCGATGCCCTACTCGCACAAGGCATCAAGGCCCCCAACAGCTGCGCCGAAGGGGTATGCGGGTCGTGCGAGACCACCATCGTCGAGGGCACCGTGGACCATCGCGATCAGATCCTCGACGACGACGAGAAGGAGGAGAACGAGGTCATGATGATCTGCTGCTCGCGCGCCACATCGGATCGTCTCGTCCTCGACCTGTGACCATCACCTCTGCCACACACCCTCTGCCCCATCGGAGTTCAGCCCCCCAATTCGACAAGGAGTCGACGATGACCGAGACACCCGTGCGCCCCACCAACACCCATGCGCCGAGTACCGCACCCACCACCACATCCGCCGCGACATCCGCCGGTCGCTGCCCGGTGAGTAACTTTGCCGCAGAGTTCAACCCATTCGACGAGGCGTATCTGCAAGATCCCTACTCCGTGTTCGCCCGGGCACGAGCCGACGAGCCGGTGTTCTACAGCCCAGAGATCGACTACTGGGTGGTGAGCACCTACGACGACGTGCTCGCGATCTCCCGCGACACCGAGTCCTATTCGGCCACGGCGGCCGGTGAGTTGATCAAGCCGCCATGCCCGGCAGCGATGGACAAGCTCGCCGCCGTCGACTACGTTCCCTCGACCATGCTCGTCGACGAGGACGCTCCCCTGCACACCAAGCGCCGGCGCGTACTGCGCAAGGGCGTCACGCCGGACAAGGTCGCCGAGATCGAGCCGTACACCCGTCGATTCGTCCGCACGTGCCTCGACGCGATCGTCGATGCGGGACACGCAGACATGGTCTCCGATATGACCTTTCAGGTTCCCGCCCAGACCGCCTTCGTCCTGATGGGGGTGCCCGAGGCCGAGGTGGAGCGGGCCCGTCGGTACGCGTCCCGGTTCGCCTTGTGGATCTGGGGTCGCCCCAGCGACGACCAACAGGTCACGCTCGCCGAGGAGTTCGCCGCGTACCTGACCTATGCGCGGGAACATGTGGAGCGTCTGATCGACAATCCGGGCGACGACTACATGAGTAACGCGATCAAGGCGTGGCAGAAGGCAGGCAACGACGACGTCTGGGATCGCACCTATCTGGCCTCGATCATGCAGAGTCACCTCTACGCCTCGCACGAGACCACCACCAATGCCATGGCCAGTGGTTTCAAAGTGCTGCTCGAGCACCCTGATCAGTGGCGCGAGCTCTGCGAGAATCCCGCGCTCATTCCCGCCGCTGTCGAAGAGATCTTGCGCTACGCCTCGTCGGTGCCGGCGTGGCGTCGGGTGACCACTCGCCCCGTCACCATCGGCGGATTCGACATCCCCGCCGGGCAACGCATCCTGCTGCTCACCGGTTCGGCCAATCACGATGAGGCACGGTTTGCCGACGGTGACACGTTCGACATTCACCGCCACAACGCCGAGGATCACCTTGCCTTCGGCTGGGGAGTGCATCATTGCCTCGGTCAGGCGCTGGCGCGCATGGAGATGACCGTCATGCTCGAGGAGACCACCGCTCGGCTCCCGCATCTCCGCCTCGTCGAACCACAACGGTGGACCTACTCCCCCAACACGTCCTTCCGTGGTCCCGAAACCGTGCTCGTGCAGTGGGACCCACAGCAGAATCCGCCGACCGCCGAGGTCCGCTGACTCTGTACCCACCGAACGTCGCGGCCGATAGGCTCGGCGTATGTCGGTCACCACGGAGATCATCGCGGCGGCCGCCGGGTCACCACGTCATGTAGTGGGTATCACCGGACCACCCGGCGCCGGCAAGACCACCATCGCCCACCGCCTCGTCGCCGAGCTCGCAGCAACGCTCGGCGACGAGGCGGTGGGCCTTCTGCCGATGGACGGTTTCCATCTGGCCACACCTGTGCTGCGCCGTCTCGGCCGGGCCGCACGACGAGGCGCTCCCGACACCTTTGACGTCGACGGATTCCTCAGCCTGCTCCGACGCATCCGGACGCCCGGACATGATGTCTACGCACCGGATTTCGACCACACCACCGCCGAGCCCATTGCCGCCTCGCTGATCATCGGCGGCACTGCCCGCGTCGTGGTCGTCGAAGGCAATTACCTCGCCGCTGATGGCGAATGGTCGCCGGTACGAACACTTCTCGATCGCCTGTGGTTTGTCGATGCCCCCGATGCTGTGCGCCACACGCGACTACTTGCCCGTCACGTCGCGGCCGGCAAGACCGACTCCGATGCGCGATCCTGGATCGCTGAGGTCGACGATGTCAACGCCGCACTCGTGCGCGCCACCCGATCTCGCTGCGACGCCGAGGTCACCGGCGAGTGACCTCAGCCGATCTCGATCAGCAGGTCTCCGGGCGCGACGCTGGTGACCGGTCCGATGGCGACGCGGGTGACCTTGCCGCCGACCGGGGCGGTGATGGTGGCCTCCATCTTCATCGCCTCGATGGTGCCGATCGCCGCACCCGGCTTCACCTCGTCGCCCACCGACACCGACACCGACACCACACCGGCGAACGGTGCGCCCACCGACCCGGGATTGGACCGATCGGCCTTCTCGGCGGCCTCGACGGCGGAATCCACCGCGCGGTCGCGGACCGCGACCGGCCGCAGCTGCCCGTTGAGGACGCACATCACGGTGCGCATGCCCTTCTCGTCGGCGTCGCTGATGGCCTCGAGGCCGATCAGCAGTTCCACACCCGGTTCGAGTTCGACGCGATGTTCTTCGCCGTAGCGCAGACCGTAGAAGAACTGATTCGCCGACAACCGTGACGTGTCGCCGTAGGCCTCGGTGTGTTCGGTGAACTCGCGGGTCGGGCCGGGGAACAGCAGGCGGTTCAACGTCTCCTGCCGTCCACGTCCCGGCTCGTCGAGTGCGGCCGAATCCTCCGTCGACAACTCGACCACCTGGGGCGCCGGAGGCCGGCCCTCGAGTGCCCTGCTGCGCAACGGTTCCGGCCAGCCGCCGGGCGGATCGCCGAGTTCGCCACGCAGGAACCCGATCACCGAATCCGGGATGTCGTGGCCGGCGGGATCGTCGGCGAAGTCCTGCGGGTCGATGCCCTGGCCCACCATCGACAGGGCGAGGTCACCGACGACCTTCGACGACGGTGTCACCTTGACCAGCCGGCCGAGCATCGCGTCGGCGGAGGCGTACGCGTCCTCGACGGCCTCGAACCGGTTGCCCAGGCCGAGCGCGATGGCCTGCTGGCGCAGATTCGACAGCTGGCCACCCGGGATTTCGTGGGCGTACACGCGTCCGGTCGGTCCGGGGATGCCGGATTCGAACGGCGCGTACACCTTTCGGATCGCCTCCCAGTACGGTTCGAGATCGCACACGGCAGCCAGATCGAGGCCGGTGTCGCGTTCGGTGTGTGCGAACGTCGCCACGATCGCCGACAGCGGCGGCTGACTCGTTGTCCCGGCCAACGCCGCCGACGCACCGTCGACCGCATCCGCACCGGCCTGCACCGCCGCCAGATACGTCGCCAACTGACCACCGGGGGTGTCGTGAGTGTGCACATGGATCGGCAGGTCGAATTCCGAACGCAGTGCCGTGATCAGTTTCGTCGCGGCCGGTGCACGCAACAGACCGGCCATGTCCTTGATGGCCAGCACGTGCGCACCCGCCTCGACGATCTGCTCCGCCAGACGCAGGTAATAGTCGAGGGTGTAGAGATCCTCGGCCGGATTCGCCAGGTCACCGGTGTAGCTCATCGCCACCTCGGCCACCGCCGTACCGGTCTCCCGGACCGCCTCGATTGCCGGCCGCATCTGCTCGATGTTGTTGAGCGCGTCGAAGATCCGGAAGATGTCAACACCGACCGCGGTGGCCTCCGACACGAAGGCGGTGGTCACCTTCGTCGGATACGGGGTATAGCCGACGGTGTTCGCGCCGCGCAGCAACATCTGCAGACAGATGTTGGGCATGGCTTCACGCAGCTGTGCGAGTCGGTCCCACGGGTCCTCCTTGAGGAACCGTAGCGCCACGTCGTAGGTCGCCCCACCCCAGCACTCCACCGACAGCAACTGCGGCGTCAACGCCGCCACATACGGCGCGACCGCCATCAGCCCCGAGGTACGCACCCGGGTCGCGAGCAGCGACTGATGCGCATCACGGAAGGTGGTGTCGGTCACCGCAACTCCCGGCTGCTCACGCAGTGCGCGCGCAAAGCCCTCCGGGCCCAGTTCGGTCAGCCGCTGCTTGGATCCGGGCTGCGGATGGGCCAGCACGGCCTTGTCGACGGTGGGCAGTTTGTCGCGCGGATACACCGTCGACGGCCGCTCCCCGTGCGGCTTGTTGACCGTCACATCCGCCAGATACTCCAGGATGCGGGTGCCGCGGTCGGCGGATCCGCCGGTGGTCAGCAACCACGGCCGCTCGTCGATGAAGGAGGTGGTGACCCGTCCGGCACGGAAGTCCGGATCATCCAGAACCGCCTGCAGGAACGGGATGTTGGTCGCGACGCCGCGAATCCGGAACTCCGCCAAGGCGCGTCGGGCGCGACGTGCCGCGGTCGCGAAATCCCTTCCCCGACAGGTCAGTTTGACCAGCATCGAGTCGAAATGACCACTCACCTCACCGCCGAGGTTGGCGCCGCCGTCCAGTCGGATACCGGCGCCACCGGGGGTGCGATACGCGGTGATCCGGCCCACGTCGGGGCGGAATCCGGCGGCCGGGTCCTCGGTGGTGATGCGGCACTGCATCGCCGCGCCGTGGACGGCGATGGTCTCCTGGGTCAGCCCGAGGTCGGCGAGCGACTCCCCCGAGGCCACCCGCAGCTGCGCCCCCACCAGATCCACATCGGTGATCTCCTCGGTCACCGTGTGCTCCACCTGAATCCGCGGATTCATCTCGATGAAGACGTGCCTGCCCTGTTCATCGACGAGGAACTCGACGGTGCCGGCACAGGAGTAGCCGATCTGGCGGGCGAAGGCGACCGCGTCGGCGCAGATCCGATCCCGAAGCGCGGGATCGAGATTCGGCGCCGGCGCCAACTCCACCACCTTCTGATGGCGGCGCTGCAGGCTGCAGTCACGCTCGTAGAGGTGAATCACGTTGCCGTGGGTGTCGGCGAGGATCTGCACCTCGATGTGGCGCGGATTGATCACCGCCTGCTCGAGAAACACCGTCGCATCACCGAAGGCGGCATCGGCCTCACGCGAGGCGGCCTCGATCGATTCCCGCAGTTGCGCCGGGTCGTCCACACGGCGCATCCCGCGCCCACCGCCACCGGCGACGGCCTTGACGAACACCGGGAACTGCATGTCCTGCGACGCCGCGATCAAGTTCTCGACGTCCGAGGACGGCTCCGACGACGCCAGCACCGGCAGTCCGGCGGCCTTGGCCGCGGCGATGGCCTGGGCCTTGTTGCCGGTCAGGTCGAGCACGTCGGCACTCGGACCCACGAAGGTGATCCCTGCCGCCGCGCACGCACGCGCCAGACCGGGGTTCTCCGAGAGGAACCCGTAGCCCGGGTAGACCGCGTCCGCACCGCATCGCTGGGCCGCGGCGACGACCTCCTCGACGGACAGATATGCGCGCACCGGATGTCCGGGCACGCCGATCTGATAGGACTCGTCGGCCTTCAATCGATGCAGCGAGTTGCGATCCTCATACGGAAAGATCGCGACCGTGCGAGCGCCGAGTTCATAGGCGGCGCGAAACGCACGGATCGCGATCTCGCCGCGGTTGGCCACCAACACCTTGTCGAACATGTTGCCTTTCCGTTCCTGCAGGCCCCGAAATGTCAGATGCTCCCAGGTGAGCGTAACCCGGGAGCATCTGACATCGGACCGGCTGTCTTATGACGTGGGATGACTGGTGGGAATACCACGCATTCCGCCGCGGAATCCCCGAATTGTCGGATGACTGGACATCAGGCGGTCAGGACCCGCTGCGCCGGGCCGTCATACGAACTCAACGGACGGATGAGCGCATTGGCCGCCGTCTGTTCGATGATGTGCGCCGTCCATCCGGTGATCCGGCTCATGACGAAAATCGGTGTGAACGAACCGATGTCGAATCCCATCAGGTAGTACGCGGGCCCGGTCGGGAAGTCGAGATTGGGTTTGATCCCGGTCCGTTCGGTCATCACCGCCTCGAGTTCGCCGTAGATCTCCAACCATCGGGTGTCGTTCTTGTGGTTCGATATGTCGACGAGCGCCTCCTTCATGGTCGGCACCCGCGAGTCGCCATTCTTGTACACGCGATGTCCGAAGCCCATGACTTTCTCTTTTCGAGACAGCTTGGCCTCCATCCATTCCCTCGCCCGCTCGGGACGATCGATCTCGATCATGTCGTACATGACCGCCTCGTTCGCCCCACCGTGCAACGACCCCTTCAACGCTCCGATCGCCGCGGTGACCGCGCTGTAGATGTCGGACTGCGTCGAGGTGACGACGCGTGCGGCGAACGTCGATGCATTGAAGCTGTGTTCGGCGTAGAGGACCATCGACTTCTCGAATGCCCGGACAATCACCGGGTCGGGCACCTCTCCGAAACACATATTCAGGAAGTTCTCCGAGTATCCGAGCCCGTGATGCGGGGCGATCGGCTCCAGCCCGCGTCGCCGCCGCATGTCGGCGGCGACGATCGTCGGCAGGACGGCGAACATCCGCAGCGCCTTGTCGTAGTTCGACGACGCACTCGGATTGTCCTCGTCCGGGTCCTCGGTGCCGAGGAAGCTGATCGCGGTGCGCACCACGTCCATCGGGTGGCAGTTCTCCGGAATCCGCGCCAGGACCGCCTGCGTCGAACGATCCAGACGACGACTGGCACGCTCGAGGAGGGTGAACGCCGACAGCTCACGATCGTTCGGCAGCTCCCCGTGCCACAGCAGGTAGGCCACCTGCTCGAACGAGCAATGGGCCGCGAGGTCCTGCACGGCGTAGCCGCGGTAGGTCAGGGAGTTGGTCTCCGGCACCACCTTGGAGATCGCGGTAGTGTCGACGACGACGCCGGCCAGGCCCTTGTAGATCTTCGGGGCCTGCGACTCTGCCGTCTTCTTCTCGGGTGTCGCGGTGGTCATTGCTGTACACCTTTCGGATTGGTGGTCGACCCGGTGCCACCCGCGGTGGGAAGCGGCCCGCTCGCTCCGCTCCCGGCGCCGATGGTGAAGTTGAACAGGTCGGAATCGAAATCGTTGTAGTCGGCGTACCGCAGCAGTTCGTAGAGTCGACTGCGGTGCTGCATCCCGTCGAGAAGCCCCGATTGCGTTCCGGCGGAATGGATTTCCCGCAGTCCGCGTTCGACGGCACCCATCGCGATGCGCAGCGTCGTCACCGGGTAGATGACGGCGTTGTAGCCGACGTCGCGCAGCTGGTCGGCGGTCACGAGCTCGGACTTGCCGAACTCGGTCATGTTCGCCAGCAGCGGGACGTCGACGGCTGCGCGGAACTTCTCGAACTCACCGATGTCGCGCAGGGCTTCGGTGAAGATGAGGTCGGCGCCGGCGTCGGCGTAGGCCTTGGCCCGTTCGATGGCCGACTCGATGCCCTCGATGCCGGCCGCGTCGGTGCGCGCGCAGATGACGAAGTTCTCATCACGGCGAGCCGACACCGCGGCGCGCAGACGCTTGAGCATCTCGCCCGTCGGGACGACGTCCTTGCCGTCGAGGTGCCCGCACCGCTTCGGATTGACCTGATCCTCGAGGTGACATCCGGCCAGACCGGCGTCCTCGAGGGAGGCGATCGTGCGCGCCGCGCTCATCGGCTCCCCGAATCCGGTGTCGGCGTCGATGAGGGTCGGCAGGTCGGTGGCGTGCGCGATCGCCGAACCGCGGGCGGTGACCTCACTCAACGTGGTCAGTCCGATGTCGGGCAGTCCGAGGTCCGCCGACAGCACCGCACCCGAGACGTACACACCCTCGAATCCGACGTCCGCGATCAGCTTTGCCACCAGCGGGGAGAAGGCTCCCGGCCAGCGCAGCAGGTCACCTGAGGCGAGCCCGGCGCGCAATGCGCGGCGCTTGTCGGTGTCGGAGACGGCCGACGAAAAGAGGCCGGAGACTCCTGATGCTGAGCCCATCAGAAGATTCCCGTCCCGATCGTCGGCGCCTTGTCCAACACCAACGGCGCCACGGACACGTTGAGCGCGCCGAGCTCGCCCGGCCCGAGATCGCCGAGCCCGGCAGCAGCCACCAGGAATCGCTGCTGCTCGTCCGCATCGACTACCCCCTCGGCCATCGCCGCGAATTTCGCCTCGTACTGAGGTCGCGCGAACGGCCGAGCGCCGAGCGGATGGGCGTCGGCGACCGCGAGTTCATCGGTGATCACCTCACCGCCCGTCAGGGTGATCACGGCCTTGGCACCGAATGCCTTCTCGGCCGGATCGGTGGAGTGGTACCGACGGGTCCACTCCGGGTCTTCGACCGTGGAGATCTTGTTCCACAGCGCGATCGTGTCGGGACGGTTCGCACGTTCGGGTGCGTAGGAGGCCTCGTGATGCCAGACGCCGTCCTGGAGTGCGACCGCGAAGATGTAGGGCACGGAGTGATCGAGGGTCTCGCGGCTGGCCTTCGGATCGAACTTCTGCGGATCGCCGGAACCGGTGCCGATGACGACGTGGGTGTGGTGGCTGGTGTGCAGCACGATCGATTCGATGTTGTCGAGATTGGCGATGCGGTCCCGCATGCGGCGAGCGAGGTCGATCGGCGCCTGGCTCTGGTACTCGGCGGAGTGTTCCTTGGTGTAGCTGTCGAGGATGGCGCGCTTGGCCTCACCCGGTCCGGGGAGCGGGATCTGGTAGGTCTTCTCCGGACCGCCCAGCATCCAGGCGATGACGCCGTCCTCGCCTTCCCAGATCGGGGCGGGCGCACCCTCGCCGCGCATGGCGCGGTCGACGGCCTCGATGGCGATCTTGCCGGCGTGGGCCGGGGCGTAGGCCTTCCAGCTCGAGATCAGACCCTTACGCGACTGGCGGGTGGCCGTGGTCAGGTGCAGGGCCTGCCCGATGGCCTGGTAGATGGTCTCCTCGTCGAGCTTCAGCATCGTGCCGAGGCCGGCGGCGACCGACGGACCGAGGTGGGCGACATGGTCGATCTTGTGCTCGTGCAGGCACATTCCGCGCACCAGGTCGATCTGGATCTCGTAGGCGGTGGCGAGACCGCGGATCAGGTCGGCACCCGAGGCGCCGACCTGCTGCGCCACGGCGACGAGTGCGGGGATGTTGTCACCGGGGTGGGAGTATTCGGCAGCGAGGAAGGTGTCGTGGAAATCGAGCTCGCGCACGGCGACCCCGTTGGCCCACGCCGCCCACTCGGGCGAGTAACGGCCCTCGACACCGAAGACCGCGGCACCGGGCCTTCCTTCTGCCGGCGGGTGTGCGAGCGCCTGCGCCCGGGCGGAGGTGACCGGACGGCGGATCACCGACGCCGCGCTGACCGCGGCGTTGTCGATGACGCGGTTGATGATCATCTCCGCGGTGTCGGCGGGCACCTCGACGGGGTCGATGGCCACCTTGGCGATCTTGGTGGCAAGGTGCTCGGACTGCGGGAAGTCATCAGAGCTGCGGTGTGTCCGTACGTCGTGAATGATCATATTCGCACCGTACGCAGCATCGGCGACCAGTGGAAAGACCTGGCAAATGCGTATTTCTGCGGAAGTTTCCAGACAATCTTGCAAACTTTGTGGACGGCTCGCCGTCTATGCTGGGCGCCATGGTGAAGACGTCGTCGAGTTCGGCGGGCCGGATGTTCGTGGGCCCGAGACTCCGACGGCTGCGCGATGAGCAGGGTCTGTCGCAGGCCGCGCTCGCACGTCGGATCGAGAAGTCGACGAGCTATCTCAACCAGCTCGAGAACGATCAGCGCCCGATCACCGTCCCGGTCCTGCTCGCGCTGACCCGGGAGTTCGATCTCGACGCCGACTACTTCGCCTGTGACAACGATGCGCGACTCATCGGCGACCTCGCCGACGTCATGACCGCCCATGCGGAGTCCGGGGAGTGCAGCCGCGCCGAGATCGCCGAACTCGTCGGACGCATGCCCGCCATGGGACGGACTCTCGTCGCCCTGCACCGACAACTCACGTCGGCGACCGCCGAATTGGAAACCTACCGGGCGCAACTCGCCGATCCGACCGCGGCGGCGGGATCGACCCCCTTCGAGGAGGTGCGCGACTTCTTCTACGACCGCAAGAATCACATCGACGTCCTCGACCGGGCGGCGGAGCAACTCTTTGCCGACGAGAAACTCTCCATCGGCGGGCTCGATCTGCAATTGGCCGACCTCCTGCATCGTCGCCACGACATCCGCGTGACCATCACCCACGAACCCGATCCCGTTGCGGCCGTGGCAGTTCCAAAACGGACGTTCGATCCGGCCAACGGCGTGATCGGCCTGGCCGGTCGTCTGAGCGCGGGACAGCGCGCGTTTCAGCTCGCCACCCAGCTGGCACTGCTGGAACAGGAAGCCACCATCGATGCGCTGGTTGCGCAGGCCCAGAATCTCAGCGCTGCAACACTTCCCGTCGCACGCATCGGATTGGCGAATTACTTCGCGGGCGCTCTGCTGCTTCCGTATGAGCGGTTCCGTGCCGCGGCGGAGAAGACGCGCTACGACATCGAGTTGCTGAGCCTGACGTTCGAGGTCGGATTCGAGACCGTGTGCCATCGGTTGTCGACCTTGCAGCGTCCCGGAAGTCGAGGTGTGCCGTTCATCTTCGTGCGCACCGACAAGGCGGGAAACATCTCGAAGCGACAGTCGGCCACCGCCTTCCACTTCTCACGCGTGGGCGGTAGCTGCCCGCTGTGGGGAGTGCACGATGCGTTCGCCACGCCCGGGCGGATCGTCACCCAGGTGTCCCAGATGCCCGATGGCCGGTCCTATTTCTGGCTGGCCCGCACCACCACCGAACAGCGCGGCCACCTGGCACCGCACACCAGTTTCGCCGTGGGCCTCGGATGCGATCTCGCCCACGCCGACCGGCTCGTCTATTCGACCGGGGTCGACCTCGCCGACGAGCGCACCGTCGTACCGATCGGAGCCGGATGCAAGGTGTGCGAGCGTCCGGCATGCACCCAACGCGCGTTCCCCCAGCTCGGCCGGGGCATCCACATCGATCCGACTCGCAGCGACTCGATTCCGTATCGTCCGGCGTGAGGCGCCCTCGCCTGGGATAGGGGATGAGTGGGCGCCCGAGAATTCCTCCCCCACCGACCGATTCATCCCCCGACACTTCGGCATTCCTCCCCACTTTCGCCCTGACCGATCGTTCGTTCGACGAGGTGAGATAGCGTGTCCCACGGAGGTTGATGCCGGTGTCAGCGACAGATCGCACTGTGAGTACGAGCGGTGCGGGGAGTTCTCCCGGTGCGGGAAATCCCACCGGTGGCCGTCACGACAACCACGTCCCGCAGATTCATCCGCGCGCGGCCGTCACCGTTCTCTGCACCGCCGGCATCGTCGTCGCACTGATGCAGACGATCATCGTGCCGCTGATCCCGGCGCTGCCCACTCTCCTGCACGCCGAACCCGGCGACACGACATGGGCCCTCACCATCACATTGCTCGCCGGCGCGGTCATCACGCCCATCGGCGGTCGCCTCGGTGACATGTACGGCAAACGGCGCATGCTGCTGGCGTCGATGGCCTGTGTGGCCGCGGGTTCGGTCGTGTGCGCACTGTCGCCGTCGCTGCTGCCCTTCCTCATCGGACGTGGGTTGCAGGGCCTCGGCTTCGGCACGATCGCGCTCGGCATCAGCGTCATGCGCGACATCGTCCCGCCCCTGCGGCTCGGCTCATCGGTGGGCACGATGAGCGCCTCGCTCGGAATCGGCGGTGCCCTCGGTCTCCCGGTCGCCGCGTTGCTCGCCCAGCATGTGGGATGGCATGCCCTGTTCTGGATGTGTGCCGTTGCCGCCGGACTCAGCGCCCTCGGCATGATCGCGACCATCCCCGCCGACCGTGGCCACAGCGGCGGACGGTTCGACATCCTGGGAGCGCTGGGCCTCGCCGTGCTGCTGACGTGTCTGCTGCTACCGCTGTCCAAGGGCGCGTCGTGGGGTTGGGGTTCACCGCTGACGATCGGCGCCTTCGTGGCATTCGTGGTGATCGGCTCGATGTGGTGGCTGTGGGAGCGACGCCTGCCCAATGCCCTCATCGACACGCGGATCGCCGTCGAACGCCCGGTGATGCTCACCAACATCGCGTCGGTGGCCACCGGCTTCGCGTTCTATTCGATGCAGCTGATGCCCATCCAGGTGCTCATGGCACCGACCGCCGGACCCGTCGGACTCGGCTACCAGATGGTCACCGCGTCGTTGATCCTCGCGCCCAGCGGCATCCTCATGTTCATCTTCTCCCATGTCAGCGCCTGGCTGACCGCACACGTCGGCCCGCGGATCTCGCTGTCGCTGGGCGCGACGGTCATCGGGGTGGGCTATGTCGTGTTCATCGTCGTCCTGGCCTCCGGCCGGGACATCACCTGGTGGCTGATGCTGATGATCGCCTGCCTCATCGGCGCCGGCCTCGGGATCGCCTACGCCGCGATGCCCGCCCTGATCATGCGGGCGGTGCCGATCACCCAGACCGGCGAGGCCAACGGCGTCAACGCACTGATGCGTGTCGTCGGCACCTCCACGTCGGCGGCCGTGGTCGGGATGATCCTCACCTGGTCGATCGTCACCGTCGACGGGCCCGACGGGACGGTCACGTCGGTCCCCGACACCTCCGGCTACCTGACGGCGTCGATCATCTCGCTGTGCGCCTGCGCGATCGCCGCGGGACTGGCCCTGGCCATCCCGCAGGGACGCCGCCTCGACGAGGAGACCGTGTAGCCCACGCCTCGGCGAGCTCAGCGGGCACGCTCGCGCGTGGCGCAATCTGACCGTAACGCGATGGTCGTAGCGTGAGCCCGTGTCCCCGCAGACCCTCATCGAGAACGCGCATGTGATCACCGTCGACACCGAGCGGCGCGAGTTGTCCCACGCGTCGGTCCTGATCGACGGTGCGACCATCGAGGCCGTGTCCACCGCGCCGATCACCGACGTCGACGACGATGTCGTCCGCATCGACGGCCGCGGCTGCGTGCTCACACCGGGTCTGGTCAACACCCACCATCACCTCTACCAGTGGATCACGCGGGGGCTGGCCGCCGATCACACGTTGTTCCAGTGGCTCACCACGCTCTATCCCATCTGGGCGGGAATCGACGAGAAGGCGGTGAACGTCGCGGCACTCGGCGGGCTGGCCCAACTCGCCTTGTCGGGATGCACCACCACCACCGACCATCACTACGTCTTCCCACGCGAGGGTGGCGATCTGCTCGGCGCGGAGATCGCCGCCGCCCAGACCCTCGGCATCCGCTTCCATCCGACGCGCGGCTCGATGGACCTGTCGGAGAAGGACGGCGGCCTGCCTCCGGACACCGTGGTGCAGACCATCGACGAAATCCTCACCGCGAGCACCGATGCCGTGAGCCGCTGGCACGACCCGTCCCCCGACTCGATGCTGCGGATCGCGCTCGCCCCGTGCTCCCCCTTCTCGGTGACCACCGATCTGCTGCGCGAATCGGCCTCCCTGGCACGCGAACTCGGCGTTCGGATGCACACCCACCTCGCCGAATCCCTCGACGAGAACACCTACTGCGACGAGCATTTCGGGTCGACACCCCTGCAGTACATGGAATCCGTCGGCTGGGTGGGCGACGACGTGTGGTTCGCCCACGGCATCGAATTCGACGATGCGGAGATCGGTCGCCTCGCCGCCACGTCGACCGGGGTGGCGCACTGCCCCACCTCGAACGCGCGTCTGGGCAACCGGATCTGCCGCACTCGCGACCTCGTCGACGCCGGCGTGCCCGTGGGCCTCGGCGTCGACGGCGCCGCCTCCAACGAATCGGCGCGCCTCCTCGAAGAAGCCCACCAGGCGGTCCTGATGGCCCGCGCCAAGGGCGGTCCCACGGCGCTGACCACCCGCACCGCCATCGACCTGGCCACCATCGGCGGCGCACGAGTCCTGGGGCGTGACAGCGAGATCGGGTCGATCGAGGTCGGCAAGCTCGCCGATCTGGTGCTCTGGGATCTGTCCGGACTCGGCCACGCCGATATCGACGACCCGGTCGCCGCCCTGGTTCTCGGTGCGATCCCGCCGATCGTGGGCACCTGGATCCAGGGCCGACGCATCGTCACCGACGGCGAACTCACCACCGCCGACACGGCCACCATCGCCAGGGACTGCGCCACCGAACATCGTCGACTCCTGGACAAGGCCGGATAGGTCGCACACGCATGGATCTCAACACCATCAGCACTTACCGCTACGCACGCAACCGCGGCGATCTCGTCCTCGCCCCGGGCGAACGCATCATCGCCGGGGGCACCTGGTTCTTCTCCGAACCGCAGATCGACGCCTCCGGTGTCGTCGACATCAGCCGCATCGGCTGGCCCGACGTCGAAGACCTTCCCGACGGCGGTCTGCGGATCGCGGCGACCTGCCCCATCGCCACGCTCGCCCACCTGGAGCCACGGCCCGGGTGGCATGCACATCCGCTCTTCTCCCAGTGTGCGAACGCCTTGCTCGCGTCATTCAAGATCTGGAACGTTGCCACCGTCGGCGGCAACATCTGCCGGTCGTTCGCCGCCGCGTCGATGGTCTCGCTCGGCGTCGCACTCGACGGTGTGTCACTGATCTGGCGACCAGACGGCACCGAGCGCACCGTGCCGGTCGCCACCCTCGTCACCGGCAACGGCACCAACACTCTCGAACCGGGAGAAGTATTGCGTGCCATCGACATTCCCGGCCACGCGCTACGCGGGTTCACCGGATTCCGCAAGATCGCCCTGGCCGAGCTGGGTCGCTCCGCGGCCGTTGTCACCGGACGCCTCGACGCCGACGGTTCCGCGGTGTTCGGTATCACCGCCGCGACGGGGTGGCCGACGGTGCTGCGCTATCCCGCATTTCCCGATGCGGCCACTCTGCGCGCCGACATCGAGTCCGCCGACGGCTATTACACCGATCCCCTCGGCTCGGCGGATTGGCGCCGCGGGGTGAGCGGGACGCTCGCCGAGCAGATCCGGGTCGAACTGAGCGACCACACGCAACCCACGACCGGCGGACGGTGAGATCCCATGCACTTCGAGATCAACGGTGAATCTGCCGACGCCACACCACGGCCCGGCCAATGCCTTCGGACGTTCCTGCGCGACGCGACCCACTTCGAGGTGAAGAAGGGATGCGACGCCGGTGACTGCGGGGCCTGCTCGGTGCTGGTCGACGGGACGCCGGTGCATTCGTGTATCTATCCGGCCCAGCGGATCGACGGCGCGTCGGTGACGACAGTGTCCGGCCTCGGCACCCCCGGCGACCTGCATCCGATGCAGGAGGCGTTCGTCGACAACTTCGGCTTCCAGTGCGGATTCTGCACCGCCGGAATGATCGTCACCGCCTCGACGCTGAAAGCCGATGATCTCGACGACCTCCCACGGAAGATGAAGGGAAACCTGTGCCGCTGCACCGGATATCGGGCGATCCGTTCGGCGATCCGCGAGGGTGTGACCGGGGAGCACACCCCCAGCTCGGTGGCCGCCCGCCCGGACGGCAGCGGTGTGGGCTGCTCGGTGAATCCCCTTGCCGCCGAACGCGTCGTCACCGGCACCGAACCGTATACCTTTGACGTCGAGGTGCCGGGGATGCAGTTCCTGCGGGTGCTCACCTCACCGCACCCGCATGCCCGGATCACCTCGATCGACACCACCGAGGCGGCCACGGTCGAGGGCGTGACCCTGATCCTGACCCACGAGAACGTCTCCACCCGACGGTTTTCCACCGCGCGTCATGACCTTCGCGAGGACGATCCGGACGACACCCTGGTCTTCGATCCGGTGGTGCGCTTCGTCGGCCAGCGGGTCGCCGCCGTCGTCGCCGACACCGCGACGGCCGCCGAGGAGGCCTGCCGCCGGATCACCGTGACCTACGAACCACTGCCCGCGGTGTTCGATCCGTCCGACGCCCGCCGGCCGGGTGCCCCGCTCATCCACCCGGACCGCACCCCGGCGGATCGCGTGGCGCACGCCGACCGCAACGTGATCGCCGCATTCCATGACGGTTTCGGCGGTGATGTGGATGTGGCACTGCACAATTCGCCGGTCACCGTCGGCGGAACCTGGCGGACGTCGCGGGTCAGCCACGCCCAACTCGAAACGCACGGCAGCATCGGTTGGCTCGACGACGACGGCCGGCTCGTCCTGCGGACCAGCACCCAGGTCCCATTCCTGGTGCGTGACGAACTCGCCTTGCTCCTCGATCTCCCACCGGAACGGATCCGCGTCGCCGCCGCCCGCGTCGGCGGCGGATTCGGCGGCAAACAGGAGTTGCTCACCGAGGATCTCGTTGCGATCGCGGTACTGCGGACCGGCCGTCCGGTCGGCTACGAGATGACCCGCACCGACGAGATGACCCGTACCACCTACCGTCATCCCTTCGAGGTGTCGGTGGATCTCGGCGCCGATGACGCCGGGCGGCTGAGGGCGATGAAGGTCGACGTGCTCTCCGACACCGGCGCCTACGGCAACCACGCCATCGGGGTGATGTTCCACGCCTGCGCCGAATCGGTCTCGGTGTACAACTGCCCGGTCAAACGGGTGGATGCGGAGGTCGTCTATACCAACAACCCTCCGTCGGGGGCCTTCCGCGGATACGGCCTCGGCCAGGTCATCTTCGCGATCGAGAGTGCGATGGACGAACTCGCGCTGCGGCTCGGTGTCGACCCGTTCGAGCTGCGCCGGATCAACGCTGTGGCACAAGGTGATCCGCTGTTGATCGCACACCCGGAACCCGAGGAGGACCTGGTCTACGGCAGCTACGGACTCGACCAGTGCCTCGACCTGGCGCAGGCGGCATTGACGAAGGGCAACGGCGTCACCGCACCGGCCGGAGAGTCGTGGCGGATCGGCGAGGGTATGGCCCTCGCGGCGATCGCGACCATGGCCCCACGCGGACATCACTCCGATGTCAGCGTCGCCGTCGACGCCGGCGGGACGTATCACGTCGGGGTCGGCACGGCCGAGTTCGGCAACGGCACCACCACTGTGCACGCCCAGATCACCGCGACAACGATGTCGACGTCGGTGGATCGCGTCGTCCTCCGCAACGGCGACACCGACGCCGCCGGCTACGACACCGGGGCCTTCGCCTCCGCGGGTACCACCGTCGCGGGCAAGGCAGTGTACGGCGCCGCGCTGGAACTGCGAGAGGTGTTGCTGCGCACCGCAGCCGCGTTGTCCTCGGCCACCCCCGACGAGGTCCGCCTGACCGCCGACGGCCCGCTCGTCGGGGAGCGGATGATCACCTTCGCCGAGCTGATCGGCGCCGTCGACGCCGATCATCGCATCGAACTTCCCGGCGGGCCTCGTGCCGTGGCAACCGGCGCCGAACACGGCGAACTGCGATCCATCGCCTTCAACGTGCAGGCATTCCGCGTGGCCGTCGACACCGACTCCGGCTCGGTGGTCATCCTGCAGTCCGTCCACGCCGCCGACGCGGGCACCGTGATGAACCCCGAGCAGTGCCTCGGACAGGTGGAGGGTGGCGTCGCGCAGGCGATCGGCTCGAGCCTGTACGAGGAGATCATGCTCGACGGCAAGGGCGCGGTGTTGACGCCGGTGTTCCGCACCTACCGCGTACCGCAGATGGTCGACATCCCCGATACCGAGGTGTTCTTCGCCGACACCTCCGACGACCTCGGCCCCTTCGGCGCCAAGTCGATGAGCGAATCGCCGTACAACCCGGTGGCGCCGGCTCTGGCCAATGCGATCCGCCGGGCCATCGGAGTGCGACCACACGAGACACCGATGTCGCGGGATCGGGTCTGGCGACTTCTGCAGTGACGAAACCGGCTCACCCATCCGCGATTTTTCGGCGTACCGAACTTTTGGTTTCGCCTCACTTGATGATCGGCCACGGCTGTGACAGATTGAGCGGGTGAATCAGGTGGACACGCGCACCTCCGAGTCACCGGATACCGCGGCGACCCGACGACGAATCCGGCTGCGTCGATTCCGGTCGTTCCGTCAAATCGCACTGTTCGGCCCGGCCTTCGTCGCCGCCGTCGCCTACGTCGACCCCGGTAACGTCGCCGCCAACATCACCGCGGGCGCCCGCTACGGATTCCTGCTGGTCTGGGTGCTGGTGATCGCCAACGTCATCGCCATGCTCATCCAGTACCAGTCGGCCAAGCTCGGCATCGTCACCGGCAGGAGCCTCCCCGGACTACTTGGCGAACGGCTCGGCAAACGCCGGCGCCTCGCCTACTGGGCCCAGGCGGAGATCGTCGCCATCGCCACCGACCTCGCCGAGGTCCTCGGCGGCGCGATCGCCCTGCAGTTGCTCTTCGATCTGCCCCTCCTGGTCGGCGGCATCATCGTCGGCGTCGTCTCCACGGTGGTGTTGTTGCTGCAGAACCCGCGCCAGCAACGGGTCTTCGAGACCGTCATCCTGTCGATGCTGGCCATCATCGTGGTCGGCTTCCTGGCTGGTCTCGTGGTGAACCCGCCGCCGGTGTCCGACGTCGTCGGCGGTCTCGTTCCCCGCCTGCAGGGTCCCGAAACCGTGCTGCTGGCCGCCTCGATGCTCGGCGCGACGGTGATGCCGCACGCCATCTACGTGCACTCGTCACTGGTGATCGACCGGCACGGCGTCGCCAAGACCCCGGCCCGACGGCGGCTGCTGGTGCGTGCCACCCGTTGGGATGTGGTGACCGCCCTGATCATCGCCGGCGCGGTGAACATCTCCCTGCTGCTGCTCGCGGCCCAGAATCTGCGCGGCAAGGAGGGCACCGACACCATCGAGGGCGCCTACCACGCGGTGGCCGATTCGATGGGACCGCACATGGCGACCATCTTCGCGATCGGGCTGCTGGCCAGCGGACTGGCCGCCACCTCGGTCGGATCGTCGGCGGGTGCGGCCATCATGGCCGGCCTGTTGCACAGACGTATCCCGCTGGTGATCCGGCGGCTGGCCACCCTGGTTCCCGCCCTGGCGGTGCTCGCCCTCGGCGTCGATCCCACCTGGGCACTGGTGATGAGCCAGGTGGTCCTGAGTTTCGGCATCCCCTTCGCGATCATCCCGCTCGGACGACTCACCGCCGACCGGTCACTGATGGGTGAGTTCGCCGACGGGTGGCCACTGCGCATCGTCGCGGCCCTGTCGTCGGTGATGATCGTCGTCCTCAACATCGCCCTCATCGTGCTGGTGTTGACCGGGACCTGAGCGGAATGGGGCCACCGCCGGCGGCACGGCCCCCGCGACCATTGGCCACCGCGACCACTGAATCTGGTGCTTGCCGCAGTGGTTGCGCGACCGGGTGTTCGGGGTTGAGACCAACAGATACCGGCCTCGACGACGCCCGGCGTCGAGGCCGGTATCGGCGGCGCGTCTAGGCCAGCAACCCCTTGGCCACGTGGGTCACCTGGATCTCGTTGCTGCCCGCGTAGATCATCAGCGACTTGGCGTCGCGCGCAAGCTGTTCCACGCGATACTCGGCCATGTAGCCGTTGCCGCCGAAGAGCTGCACGGCCTCCATCGCCACGTCGGTGGCGGCCTTGGACGAGTACAGCTTCATCGCCGACGCCTCGGCCAGGCTCGGCGGCTTGCCCGCCTTGGTGCGCTCGATCGCGCTGAAGAGCATGTTCTGCACGTTGATCCGGGCCACCTCCATCTCGGCGAGCTTGAGCTGGATGAGCTGGAATCTCCCGATCTCCTGACCCCACAGCGTGCGGGTCTTCGCGTAATCGATGCTCAGGCGTAGACATTCGTTGATGATGCCCATCGCCAACGCCGCGATGCCGATGCGCTCGGCGGTGAAACCGGCCTTTGCCCCTTCTGCGCCACGCGAATCCGAGCCGGTGTCCTCGGTCTCGCCGAGCAGCCGGTCACGACCGAGGCGCACATTGTCGAAGAACAACTCACCGGTCGGCGAGCTCACCATGCCCATCTTCTTGAACGGTTTGCCCTGGGTCAGCCCCTCCATACCCTTGTCGAGGACGAAGGAGAGCACCTTGCGCTCCCGCATCGGGGTGTCCGAGCCGTCGTCGAGTTTGGCGAAGACGACGATCGTGTCGGCGTACGGACCGTTGGTGATGAAGGTCTTCTGCCCGTTGAGCACGTACTCGTCGCCGTCGCGGCGCACCGTGGTCTTCATGCCGCCGAGGGCATCCGAGCCCGAGTCGGGTTCGGTGATCGCCCACGCGCCCACCTTCTCCATCGTCACCAGTTCGGGTAACCAGCGCTTCTTCTGCGCGAGGGTGCCCTTGCCGCGGATGGTCGAGGCCGTCAGACCCATGCTGACGCCCATGGAACCGACGAGTCCGAGGCAGACGCCGGCCAGTTCGATGTTGACGATCATGAACATCGAGCCGGCCATGGCACCTCCGCCACCACCGCCGGACGACTTCTCCCCGGCGGCCTCGGCGGCCAGCTCCTTTTCCAGCGCATCCTTGGCCATCGCGTCGACACCGAAGGTGGACAACAACTTTCGGGTGATGTCATAGGGCGGCAGCACCCCCGTCTCGAGCTCGTCGATGTGCGGACGGATCTCCTTGTCGATGAACGCGCGCAAGGCGTCGCGCACCATCAGATCTTCCTCTGACCATTCGAACATCGACACACCTCACAAGTAGGGAGCACCAGTGGAACACGTTTCAGCTCCCAACTGTGTCAGCCGCCACTGTCACCGTCAAGGAACAGATCGGAGATTTCATCTCTTTGCTGAGGGATGCGCCGATCCGGACAATGCGGCCACCTCCGCACGGGACTATCGAGACATCCCGGACACCCGTCTTGACCTGCACTCTTCCGGGTGATGTGCTCATCTGCGACGGCGCACGGAACCCGGTGAGAATCCGGGACGGTGGCGCCACTGTGAGCCCGACGTATCGCCCACGCGATACGTCACCGGCAAGTCAGACACGTCGCCGTCACCGAGTTGCACACCATCGACGGGGCGCATCACCCCAGGAGGTTCCGATGACTTCACACGTCGCACAGCCGAGCGCCGGCGTCCAGGTCTCACCCGAGGCGCTGTCCGCCGGGCGTGTCGCCCTGATCCTCGGCATCACCGTCCTGCTGGCCTTGCTGGCCTACTACTTCATCGGCATCGACGAGGGGATGACCTCCGTGTTCGGCAAGACGATGGTCGTCCACGAGTGGGTGCACGACGCCCGCCACTTCCTCGGCTTCCCCTGCCACTGAGCCGGCTGAACGATGTTGGAACTCCGCGTCATCGGGCGCGGAGCCCTGGCCGGTCTGATCGCCGGCATTCTGGGCTTCGTCTTCGCCCGCATCTTTGCCGAACCCGTCATCAACACGGCGATCGACTACGAGTCGGGGCGAGACGAGGTCCTCGATGCCCTCAACCAGGCGGCGGGCCGGGCCACCGAGGCCGAGGGCTCGGAGATCTTCAGTCGATCCATCCAGTCGACGGTGGGCATCGCCACCGGGATCATCGGCTTCTCCGTCGCGATGGGCGCCCTGATCGCGGTCGCCTACCTGGTCCTGATGGGACGAACGGGTCTCCGCGCGCAGTACCTTTCCTGGCTGATCGCCGGCTTCGGATTCCTCGGCATCTACCTGCTCCCGTTCGTCAAGTACCCGGCCAACCCGCCGGCCATCGGACACGACTTCACCATCGCGACCCGCGGACAGCTGTACCTGGCGATGGTGACGATCTCGTTGATCCTCCTCGGACTCGCGGTGTACGTCGCGCACATGTTGCACTCCCGGATCGGCACCTACCGAGCCGTGTTGGTCGCGGGCGCCGGCTTCCTGGTCCTGTTCGGTATCGCACTGGCCGCGATGCCCTCGCTCGGCGACCTGCAGGCGAACGTCGACCACGCCGGCGAATTCGGCTTCGCGCGGGCGTCCACGGAAACGCCGCAGCCGATCACCAACATCCTCGACAAGCCCCTCACCATCGACGGGAAGACCTACGCACCCGGCCAGATCGCCTACCCCGGCTTCGACGCGGACGTGTTGTGGAAGTTCCGCTGGTACTCACTGCTCAATCAGGCGTTGATCTGGCTGGTGATCGGAATGGTGTTCGGCGCGTTGATGAACCGGATGATGCCGTCGGATGACGCGCGGCCGAGTGAGGACCGGCGCGATACGCTCGTCACACGGTGACCCACCTGGACGAACTCGGCCCCTTCTTCGGCGTTGCGCGGCACGCCGCGTCCGACCATGCCATCACTCCGTGGACGCCGATGTCGGACCTGCTCGCCGACCCCGGCATCCTCACCGATCGCGTCGCGCGCGTCCGCGGCGCGCTCGCTGCCGGCGGCCCGGTCGAGGAAAGGGTCGCCGCATCGGTGACACATCTGGGTCTCGTCGCGCGCATCATCGCCCCCGCCATCGCCGTCGAGGCCCTGGGTGATCCACCGATCTCGTTGCGCCCGGACGACATCTGGTGGCAGGACGAACTGGGTGGTCCCTACCCGCTCTCGGTGACCGCGGCGGAACCGGGCACCGACAGCGGCGACTCGGTCGTCGAGGCGCTGACCCACCTCGTCGGTGACACCTTCGGGGTCAGTGCCCGAACCCTGTGGGGCAATGTCGCCTCCGCGGCGAACAGCGCCGCGCAGCTCATCGCCGCGGCCCGGCCCGACCTGCAGGAAGCCGCTCGGGATGCCGCCGACCGACACCTCGCCGACGGCCGGGTCGAGGGCGGTGCGTTGCGCTCCGGTCCGACATTTCGCCGACGCAGTTGTTGCCTGATCTATCAGGTCAGCGGTGACCGCCGATCCGTCTGCGGCGATTGCGTGCTGACCTGACCGGCGAGTCCCCGGTACAACGACGCCGCCCGGCACCATCGCTGGTGCCGGGCGGCGTCGTCTGTGTTCGGTCTTCGTATCAGCTGTTCGCGTCGGCCATGGCCGACGATCGGTTGGCCGACGATCGACTCATCCACGTCAGCAAGCCGGCGAACGCCGTGGTCAGGACGGTCCACAGGATCACCTGATTGGCGATTGCGTACACCCGGAAATCTCCGATGACCGCGCTCGGGAAACCGGGGAACACGATCCGATCACCGTTCATCAACGGTTCGGGAACCTCGTGGAACTCCGGCAGCAACGCGATCGCGATCGTGACCACCACCAGGAATCCGATCGCCGCAACCACGGCCGAGCCGAGGCCACCCCACCGGGGCCGCAGCCACAATGCGAGGACGACGGCCGCAATCATCGCCACCACTGCGACGATCGTGATGGTGAGGTAGGCACTCGATCGTGCCCCGATGGTGTCGTCGTCACCCACTGCCGGCGGATTGGCCGGGTAGGCGAAGAACGGGACTCCGAAGAACGCGATGAAACCCAGCACGCCGACGGCCGCCGACGCCCACCGGGGATCGGTGTCCGGGAAGTGATGCCCCAGATAGGTCCACAGGATGGTGAACGCGACCGCGAAAAAGGCGCCCATCGCCACCGCGAAGATCACGGTGCCGACGCCTGCGCCGATGTTCTCCTGCACGGACCGGGTGAAGAGCTCGGCACCGTGCTCGTGGCCGGCGTGACCATGCGCGGCCTCGAGTGCCTCCTGCGCCTGCGACCGACCGTCCTCATAGTCGATGGCCTTGGCGACCTGCGGCTCAATGAACAGCCGGGCGAAAACATATGCGACGATGCCGGCGACCAGGCCTGACAGCACGCCCGCGCCGATGAACTTTCTCTCCATGTTCGGTTGTCTCCCTTATCTCGGATCAGTGGCAGGGGAATCCGAGGAAGTGCCGGGAGTCGTGGACGAACTCATGGATGTGGGTGTCGCTGCCGAACACCGACCACGCGCCCTGGTCGTAGCCGATGAAGTAGTACGCCATGGCGGCGAGGATGACGGTGGCGGTCAGCCACAGTGCGGCCGACGCAGCCGAAAGATTGGGAACCGCAAGGGACAGACCCTTGCCGTGATGAGTTGTTGCGACCATCGAACTGATGTCCTTTCGTGGGATGACGCGTCCCTACGGGGTGTCGGGCTCGACATTGTGCGGTGTTCTGACTCGCCCCATCCCGGGGAGGCGTCCCCGGCATACGGCTCACAGTGGCGCGACCGTCCCGGGCTTTCACCGGGTTTCCCGTCCAAAGTCTGAAATGACCATATACCGGATCGCCCCGGGGTCACGACCTGATGTTGCGAGCACACCTGCGGCGATGTCGGCACCGCCGACTGTCGGTGCCCTCGTGGATGATGGATTCATGCCCACCCCGGCCGAGGTTCTGCACCGCTTCACCGCTCCCACCCGACGGTGGTTCGGCGGCGCGTTCGCCGAGCCCACGCCGGCGCAGGTCGGCGCGTGGTCGGCCATCGCCGACGGTGACAACACCCTGGTCATCGCGCCCACCGGGTCGGGTAAGACGCTCTCGGCCTTCCTGTGGGCCCTCGATCGCCTCGCCGCCCGGCCGGAGCGGTCCCGCGGCACCACCCGGGTGCTCTACATCTCCCCGCTGAAGGCCCTCGCCGTCGACGTGGAACGAAATCTGCGCGCGCCGCTGACCGGCATCACCCGCGCCGCACAGGAACTCGGCGAACCCGAACCGGCGATCACCGTCGGCCTGCGTTCGGGTGATACCCCGGCGGCCACCCGCCGTCTGCTGGTCCGCACGCCGCCGGACATCCTCATCACCACCCCCGAGTCGCTGTATCTGATGCTGACGTCGTCGGCGCGGGAGACGCTGACCGGCGTCGAGGCCGTCATCGTCGACGAGGTCCACGCGGTCGCCGGAACCAAACGCGGCACCCACCTCGCACTCTCGCTGGAACGCCTCGACGAGCTGCTCGAGCGGCCCGCCCAGCGCATCGGATTGTCGGCGACGGTCCGGCCACCGGAGGTGGTGGCCGACTTCCTCACCGGAGCGGCCGGCGCCACCATCGTGCGGCCACCCGCCGCCAAGACCTTCGACCTGCGCGTCGACGTGCCGGTCGAGGACATGTCCAACATCCCGCCGCCGCCGGACGCCGGGGACGCCGACCTCGACGACGCCTTCTCCCCGACCGCGGGCTCGCTGTGGCCCTACGTCGAGTCCGCGATCGTCGACCTCATCGAGGCCAACCGCACCACCATCGTCTTCGCGAACTCGCGCCGCCTCGCCGAACGGTTGACCGCGCGACTCAACGAGATCGCCGAGACCCGTGCCGACGGCGACGGCCCGGTGCGCGAACCACCCCGCAACACCCGGGTCGGCGGCGGCGCGCCGGCCCTCGTGCTGGGCAGCGGCGCCACCACCGGGGCACCCTCGGTGCTCGCACGCGCCCACCACGGCTCCGTCAGCAAGGAGCAGCGCGCCGAGATCGAGGACGACCTCAAGACCGGTCGGCTGCGGTGCGTCGTGGCCACCAGTTCGCTGGAACTCGGCATCGACATGGGATCGGTCGATCTCGTCGTGCAGGTCGAGGCGCCACCATCGGTGGCCAGTGGCCTGCAACGCATCGGGCGCGCCGGACATCAGGTCGGCGAGATCAGCCAAGGTGTGCTGTTCCCCAAACACCGCACCGACCTCATCCACTGCACCGTCGCGGTGTCCCGGATGCGCGCCGGGGAGATCGAGGAACTGCGCATCCCCACCAACCCGCTCGACGTGCTCGCCCAACAGACCATCGCCGCCGCGGCCGTCGACGACCTCGACGTGGATGCCTGGTTCGACGTGGTGCGCCGCGCCGCGCCGTATCGCGAGCTCGCCCGCTCGGTGTACGAGGCGACGCTCGACCTGATCTCCGGACGGTTCCCGTCGGACGAGTTCGCCGAGCTCCGCCCTCGGGTGACCTGGGACCGTGACCGCAACCTGCTCAACGGCCGCCGCGGCGCGCAACGCCTCGCGGTCACCTCGGGCGGGACGATTCCCGACCGGGGACTGTTCGGTGTCTTCATGGTCGGCGAGAAAGCCGCGCGGGTGGGTGAGCTCGATGAGGAGATGGTCTACGAATCGCGCGTCGGCGACGTCTTCGCCCTCGGCGCCACCAGCTGGCGCATCGAGGACATCACCCATGACCGTGTGCTGGTCACCCCCGCCTTCGGCCAGCCCGGACGTCTGCCGTTCTGGATCGGTGACTCCGTCGGCCGCCCCGCCGAACTCGGTGCGGCCATCGGCAGATTCACCGCCGAGATCGCCGATGACGCCGAACTCGATCGTCGCGCAACCGAACTCGGTCTGACCACCTTCGCCCGCGACAACCTCGCCGCACTCATCGCCGAACAGCGCGACGCCACCGGGTACCTGCCCAGCGATCGCACCCTGGTGGTCGAACGATTCCGTGACGAACTCGGCGACTGGCGAGTGATCCTGCACTCCCCCTACGGGTTACGGGTACACGCCCCCTGGGCGTCGGCGATCTCGGCACAGCTCAAGACCTCCCTCGGTCTCGACGGCGCCGTCACCGCCTCCGACGACGGCATCATCGTCCGCCTGCCCGACACCGACGACACCCCACCGGGTGCCGCGGTGTTCACCATCTCCCCCGACGACATCGAGCAACTCGTCACCGATGCACTGGCCGACTCGTCGATGTTCGCCTCCCGTTTCCGCGAATGTGCGGCCCGCGCCCTGCTGCTGCCCCGGCGCGATCCGGGCCGTCGCGCACCGCTGTGGCAACAACGCCAGCGCAGCGCGCAATTGCTCGCCGTCGCTTCGCAATTCCCCGACTTCCCGATCGTTCTGGAGGCGGTCCGGGAATGCCTGCAGGATGTCTACGACCTGCCCGCGCTGACGGAGTTGTTGCGCGGCATCGGCACTCGCCGCATCCGGATCGTCGAGACCGAGACCGAGGCCCCGTCGCCGTTCGCGGCGTCGTTGCTCTTCGGCTACGTCGGGGCGTTCATGTACAACGACGACGCCCCGCTGGCCGAACGCCGGGCGGCGGCACTGTCCCTCGACACCGCGTTGCTCGCGCAACTCCTCGGCCGGGTCGACCTGCGTGAACTCCTCGATCCCGCGGTCATCGCCGAGGTCACCGCACGCCTGCAACGCACCGACCCGGCGCGCGCCGCGCGTGACGCCGAGGATGTCGTGGACCTGTTGCGCTGGCTCGGGCCACTGACCACCGACGAGGTGGCCGCCCGATACCGGGGTGATCGGGAGGACCAGAACATTTCCGCAGCAACGGTTCTCGCCGCACTGCACCGCGACGGTGCGATCATCTCGATCAGTCACCGCGGTCGACCGCTGTGGGCGGCCATCGAGGACACCGCACGACTGCGCGATGCGCTGGGCGTCCCGGCTCCGATGGGCGTGCCCGCGGCCTTTCTGGAGGCGGTCGCCGATCCCTTGGGCGACGTCGTCCACCGCTACGCCCGCACCCACGGTCCGTTCACCGTCGAGCAGGCCGCCGACTCCCTGGGACTGGGGGCGGCCGTCGTGCGTGACACCCTGGTCCGCCTGGCCGGTGACCGCAAGGTCATCGAGGGCGATTTCCTCCCCGACACCACGGGAACCCAGTGGTGTCACAGCGAGGTCCTCGGCCAGATCCGACGCGGATCCCTGGCCGCCGGCCGCGCCGACATCGCGCCGGTCGATCCGGCCACCCTCACCCGTTTCCTGTTGTCCTGGCAGCACGTCACCCCCACCGACGACCGGTTGTCCGGCGTCGACGGCGTCGCCGTGGTGATCGATCAGCTGGCCGGTTATCCGCTGCCGGCCTCCGCGTGGGAATCGTTGATCCTGCCGGCGCGCGTCACCGACTACTCCCCCGCGATGCTCGACGAACTGCTGTCCTCCGGTGAGGTCACCTGGTCGGGTGCCGGACGCATCGGCGGTTCCGACGGCTGGATTCGCCTGTGTCCCAACGATCTCGCCGAGGTCATCCTCGGTGAACCCGACGAGATCGATGTGACCGACGCACACCGCCTGGTGATCGACCGGCTGGCCGGCGGCGGTGGCCTGCGCTACGCACAGATCCTCGACGCCGCACCCGACGCCGGGTCGCAGCGTCCCGGGGTCGGCGGCGCCGAGGTGGAGGCCGCACTCTGGGATCTCGTCTGGTCGGGTCGGGTGTCCAACGATTCCTTCGCACCCGTGCGGGCGCTGCTCATGCCGCGCCGGGCGTCGGGCTCCCGACCGACCGCCACTCCCGCCCACCGCACGCGGGCCCGGGCGCCCCGGCTGCGGCCGTCGCGGCTGACCACGCGCCACCTGATCTCCACGGCGGGTGCGCCGGCCACCCCACCGCAGCTCGCCGGACGGTGGTTCTCCCGCCCCGCCGTCATCTCGGATCCGACGCTGCGCACCCAGGTCACCTGCGACCAACTGCTCACCCGCTACGGCGTGGTGACGCGCGGACCGGTCGTCGCCGAGGGCATCATCGGCGGGTTCGCCCGGATCTACAAGGCCCTCACCGTCTTCGAGGACAGCGGACAGGTTCGGCGTGGCTACTACGTCGACGGGCTCGGCGGTGCCCAGTTCGCCGCCCCCGCCGTCGTCGACGATCTCCGCCGGCATGCCCTCGAACCGGGCGAGGACTCCCGTCGCAACCGCGGCACCGCCGTGGTGATCGCCGCCACCGATCCCGCCAATCCGTTTGGCGCAGCACTGGAGTGGCCATCCCGGCCCGACGGTGACAATCGATCCGGCCATCGTCCGGGCCGCAAGCCGGGTGCGCTGGTGGTGCTGGTGGGCGGCCGGCTCGCGGCCTTCGTCGAACGGGGCGGCAAGACGGTGCTCACCTTCGGTGATTCCGGCCAGGCCGTGCGGGACGCCGCCGGCGCACTGGCCGAGGCGGTCGGCACCGGTCGGGTCGCACGGCTGTCCATCGATCAGATCGACGGCGTCGAGGCCCTGCGGTCGGACCTCTCCGCCGTCTTCGTCGACGCCGGGTTCTCCACCACGCCCCGCGGACTCCGGATGCGGCACACCCATGCCCGAGGGTGACACCGTCTTCCGCGCCGCCGACCGGCTACGGCGCGGACTGGCCGGAAAGGTGTTGACCCACAGCGATTTCCGGGTTCCCTCGCTGGCCACCGCCGATCTGAGCGGCCACACCGTCACCGCCGTACGGTCGCGCGGCAAGCACCTGCTGATCGATGTCACCGACCCCGAGGGCGGCCAACAGGTGAGCATCCACTCGCATCTGAAGATGGAGGGGATCTGGACCGTCGCACCGCTCGGCACCCGCTGGCGCCGCCCGGCGCATCAGGCGCGCATCATCCTGCGCACCGCAGCGCACGAGGCGGTCGGATTCGCCCTGGGAATCCTGGAGTTGCTCGACGACCCCGACACCGCACTGGGTTACCTGGGGCCCGATCTGCTGGGCGAGGACTGGGATGCCGCCGAGGCGGTGCGCCGGATCGAGAGCGAGCCGGACCGCGCGATCGGCGACGCCCTGCTCGATCAGCGGCTGATGGCCGGCGTCGGCAACGAGTACCGCAGCGAATTGTGCTTCCTGCGTGGGGTGCTACCGGGCACCCCGGTCACGGATGTCGACGTTGCACCGATGGTCGATCTGGCGCATCGGATGTTGTGGGCCAATCGGCTCAGAACGGCGCGCACCACCACCGGTGACACCCGGGGTGATGCGCGCGTATGGGTCTACGGCCGACGCGGACGACTGTGCCGTCGGTGCGGCACGCCCATCGAGCGGGGGTTTCTCGCGACCGACACCGAGGAACGGGTCATCTACTGGTGCCCGCGGTGCCAGACGTGAGAGTCGCGCCCTACACCGGGTAGCGCTCCGGCTCCGGTCCGAATTCGAAACGGCGGGCAGTGATGTCGCCGACACTGATCTCGACGTAGTTGTACTTGATGGTGGGAACCCACGGTGTGAGCGGCAGGGTGTCGGCCTCGGCGATCTCGTCACCGCGCGCGAGCACCCGTGCGGTGCCCTTGGCCACCACACTCCATCCGCCGTCGTCGGTGTACTCGTCGACCTCGAAGGCCACATGCTCGTTGACGACGAGTTCGGACAGCTTGGTGCCCTCCGCGGAGCGGAAGACGATACGGCCCTCGTCGGAGTAATAATTCACCGGGAAGATGTCCGGTTGTCCACCAACGCTCACCGCGAGGCGACCGAGTTGCTTCGAGCCGAGCAACTTCCAGGCCTCGTCAGCGGGAAGTTCCTGAATCGGGTTGTCCACCATGACCTGTCCTTTTCCCATACCTCATCGTCGCATCCTCGACGTTACCGGTCCCAGAGCCAAAGGTCCTGCCGAAACTCTTAAAGCCGTGTCCGCACCGTCCACGGCATGTCACCTCACGTCTGGGGCACCGGCACCGGTTCGAGGATCTCGGCGCGCGACTCGGGCGCGGCGGCGCGTAATGCGTCGGCCGACGAGTCGTCGGGTTGCTGCTGCGACGCCACCTCGGCGGCCACCCGGGCGTTGTAGGTCTCCACCTCGAAGGCGATCCGCTCGTCGTCCCAGCCGAGCACCGGCGCCAGCAACTCGGCGACCTCCTGCGCACAGCCCACACCACGATGGGAGTACTCGATGGAGATCCGGGTCCGCCGGGCCAGCACGTCCTCGAGATGCAGGGCCGCCTCGTCGATCGCCGCGTAGACGATCTCCACCCGCAGATACTGCGGGGCGGCGGCCAGCGGGCGCAGCAACGACGGATCGGCGTCGGCGTAGTACAGCACGTCGTCGATGAGCGAGCCGTACCGGTTGAGCAGTCGTCGAACCCGGTAGGGATGCAAGCCGAACCGCTTGCCGAGGTGCTCGCACTGATTGATCAGCGCGAAGTACCCGTCGGCGCCGATCAGCGGCACCCGCTCGGTGATCGACGGGGCCACCCGGGTCGGGATGAAGTCATCGCAGGCGTCGACGGCGTCGGCGGCCATCACCCGATAGGTGGTGTACTTGCCGCCGGCGATCGACACCAGTCCGGGCGCCACCCGCGCGACCGCATGTTCCCGTGAGAGCTTCGAGGTCGCCTCGTCCTCCCCGGCCAGCAGCGGCCGCAGACCGGCGTACACCCCCTCGATGTCGTCGTGGGTGAGTTTGGTGACCAGCACCGTGTTCACATGCTCGAGGATGTAATCGATGTCGGCCCGCGTCGCGGCCGGATGAGCCAGATCGAGATTCCAGTCGGTGTCGGTGGTGCCGATGATCCAGTGCGTCTCCCACGGGATGACGAAGAGCACCGACTTCTCGGTGCGCAGGATGATCGCGGTCTCGCTGACGATGCGGTCACGGGGCACCACGATGTGCACACCCTTGGACGCCCGTACCCGGAAGTGGCCACGCTGATGCGACAGCGCCTGTACCTCGTCGGTCCACACGCCGGCGGCGTTGATCACGCAGTGCGCCCGGACCTCGGCGGTCTCACCGTTCTCGGTGTCGCGGACCTTGACGCCCATCACCCGGTCGGCCTCCCGGAGGAATCCGACCACCTGCGTCGAGGTGCGGATCACCGCGCCGTAGTTGGCTGCGGTGCGCGCCACGGTCAGGCTGTGCCGGGCGTCGTCGACAACGGTGTCGTAGTAGCGGATGCCGCCGATCAACGAATCCCGCTTGAGCGCCGGGGCCACCCGCAGCGCCCCGGAACGGGTCACATGCTGTTGTCCGGGAACCGATTTCGCGCCGCCCATACGGTCGTAGAGGAAGATTCCGGCGGCCACATACGGGCGTTCCCAGATGCGTTGGGTCAGCGGGTAGAGAAACGGGAGGGGTTTGACAAGGTGCGGGGCCAGCAGCCGCAGCGACAGTTCACGTTCGCGCAGAGCCTCGCGGACCAGACCGAACTCGAGTTGCTCGAGATAGCGCAGCCCACCGTGGAACATCTTCGACGATCGGCTCGAGGTTCCCGACGCGATGTCGCGGGCCTCCACCAGCGCCACCCGCAGGCCGCGGGTCGCCGCGTCGAGTGCGGCGCCGACGCCCACCACACCGCCGCCGACGACGACGATGTCGAATTGCTCACTCGAGAGTCGTTTCCAGGCCTCGGCCCGATACAGCGGACCCATATCCGCTGGTCGGTCCGGGTTGAATCCGGTCTCATTCGGCTCGGTGTCCATGCCGGCCAGCGTAATTGATCTCGGCGGAACCCACCGTCTGCGACCCGCACCGTGCGACACTGACCCCCGTGGATAGCGCTTCCGGATACGTCGCGGCCATCGATCAGGGAACGACGTCGACGCGGGCCATGGTCTTCGACCGCCGCGGACAGGTCATCGCCGCCGAACAACTCGAACACCGACAGATCTTCCCCCGCGCCGGATGGGTCGAACACGATGCCGCCGAGATCTGGCGCAACACCCGCCGCGTCGTGGCATCCGCACTGGCGTCGGCCGATCTGACCTCCGACGACATCGTCGCGTGCGGACTGACCAATCAACGGGAGACCACCCTGGCCTGGGACCGCACCACCGGCGAACCGCTGCACAACGCGATCGTCTGGCAGGACACCCGCACCGGCGAACTGTGCGACCGGCTCGCCGGCGATGCCGGCGCCGACCGGTACCGCGACCGCACCGGGCTACCGCTGTCGACCTACTTCGCCGGGCCCAAGATGCGCTGGCTGCTCGACAATGTGGAGGGCGTTGCCGAACGTGCCGAGGCCGGCGAACTCTGTTTCGGCACAATGGATTCCTGGATCGCCTGGAACATCACCGGAGGCGCGTCCGGCGGCCTGCACATCACCGACGTCACCAACGCGTCGCGCACCATGCTGATGGATCTTCGGACACTGTCCTGGGATGAGGAGATCTGCGCGGAGATGGGGATACCCGTCGACGCACTCCCCGAGATCCGCAGCAGCTCGCAGGTGTACGGGACGCTACGCGAACAGGGAACCCTGCACGGAGTACCCCTTGCCGGCATCCTCGGCGATCAGCAGGCGGCGACGTTCGGCCAGGCGTGCCTGTCACCCGGCGAGGCGAAGAACACCTACGGCACCGGGAACTTCTTGTTGCTCAACACCGGAACCGACGCGGTGTTCTCCGATCACGGACTGCTGACCACCGTGTGTTACCGCATCGGTGAGGCACCGCCGCACTATGCCCTCGAGGGCTCGATCGCCGTCACCGGTTCGCTGGTGCAGTGGCTGCGGGACAACCTCGGCCTCTTCTCCTCCGCCGGTGAGGTCGAGCAACTCGCGGCCGGCGTCGACGACAACGGCGGCGTGTACTTCGTCCCCGCCTTCTCCGGGTTGTTCGCGCCGCGGTGGCGACCCGATGCCCGCGGCGTCATCGCCGGCCTGACCCGCTTCGCCAACAAGGGGCACATCGCCCGGGCCGCGTTGGAGGCCAGCGCTTTTCAGACCCGGGAGGTGATCGAGGCGATGCAGGCCGACTCCGGTGTCACCCTGTCGACCCTCAAGGTCGACGGCGGCATGGTGGTCAACAATCTCTTGATGCAGTTCCAGGCCGATATCCTCGATGTGCCGGTGGTGCGGCCGGTGGTCAACGAGACCACCGCCCTCGGCGCGGCATACGCGGCCGGACTGGCCGTCGGCTACTGGGACGACGAGGACGAGATCCGGCAGAATTGGGCCGAACACACCCGGTGGACACCCGCGATGGACACCGACGAGCGCGACCGCCTGTACCGGGAGTGGAATCGCGCTGTGGAGCACAGTTTCGGGTTGGCCTGACCCGGCCGGTCGAGGACGATCGGGCGCGATCGAGCTCCAGCCGGTCACACCACGAATTCGACGAGGACCGCGACGACGCCCGCGGTCCCGCCCATCGCGATCGCTGCCTCGTAGGCCGCTTCGGAGAGTCGCTCGGCGGCATCGACGTCGGGATCGACGGCGATGCTCAGCGCATGCACCGCCCGGGCCCGCACGAATGCCGCTCGCTGCATGGCGATGTCACCGGACCGGTGCGCGACGGCGGCGTCGATGTCACGACGGGTCAGCGCCGCGACCAAGCGTGAACGCGTCGCCGGCGACACCCGACCCTCCTCCCGCCACTGCGAAAGGGCCTCCCGGACAACGGCATCGGCATTGGCCTCGGTGACGTCGATCGCCGAGATCACCAGCATTCGCAGGCAGTCGTCGATGTCGGCGGCACCTACCCGGGCGACGAGCTCCGCCACCGCCGCACCCGGAAGTCGTGCCAGCCGACCGCGAATCATGTTCTCAGCCATCGCGATCGGCGCCCCCGGCTCGCGTCGGCGGGACGGCATCACCGTCACCACCGCCTGCCGCGGAGTCGACGGGAACCGCATCGCCCGCCGAGCCGGCGGCGCCCACCGGTTCGCGATCGCTGACGGGCACGGTGGCCGCCGACGAACCGCCCGGATCCGCGGTCGCGGGATAGGCCTGCGGAGTCCAGTCGCCGATGACCGGCGGTCCGACGAGCGGCAGATCTCCGACGATGTCGCGGCCGTGCTCGCCGTGATGCAGGTAGGGGGCGGGCCGGTGCCGGGTGTCGCGATCGCGACCCGTCGGCGCCGCGCCCGGGCCGGTACCGGGCGGGGTACCACGCAATCCCGGACCCGACGACGGGGCGCCCGACCCGGCGGGCGCAGCGGAGGCCACCGGCGCCGCGGAACCGGCAGCGAGGAACGGGGGCACCACGCTCGGCACCCCGGACGGCGCGCCGCCGACCGGACCGACCGGATTCGACCCGCGCCCGCCGCCGCCCTCACCCGATCCGGTGGTTCGCCCGCCGGGTGCACCGGCCCCGGCGCCGACGCCGACCGGGTCGCCTAGCCCGCCACGGGTCAGGGTGGACGGATCCTCCCCGTCATCGGCCGACGGGGACCCGGTGGTGGTCGACGTCGTCACCGGGGTGGTCCCGGTCGCCGGGGCGGCCGGTGTCGCGGTGTCCGGGTCGGTGGTCGTCGGAGAGAGTTCGATGACCCCGCCGGGTGCCGACGGATCCGCGCCGTCGATGTCGGCGATGGCGCCCGACTGGCCACCCCCGGCCGGGCCGGAGGTGGAGCCGGCACCCGTCGTCGTGCCACCGGCAACCCCACCGGAGTGGAAGTTGTCCTTCTCCACACTCGTGACCTCGGGCAACGCGTCGGCCGCCTCGAGCATCGGAGAACTGTACCTGCCGGTCATCAGCCGGGTGACCAGCGCGCGCACGGTCGCCGCGTCCTCGGGATGCTCCTGCAGTCGACGCTGATGCTCGACCAGGACCGGCTCCTGCGCCCGGGTGGCTCCGAGGACTCCGGCGGCGGCACCGATGGCCGCGGCGCTGGTCGCAGCACCCTCGGCGGTCGCGCGGATCTCGGCCACCAGACGATCCGCGGCGTCGACGGCACCCTCGGCGGCCCGGCCCCGCAGCACACCGACGTTGTCGAAGGCGCCCGCGAGAGCATCCGCGATGCCCGCGATGGTGGCGATGGCGATGGTCACGGCTTCGGCGTCACCGCGGGCCGAACTCTCGCTCATCGTGGTGAGGATGTGCAGAATCTCGCCGATGCTCATCGATCCCCACGGGGTCTGCGCACCGGGACGGCAATGCTCCGCGCCGGCGGTGGGCCGCTCACCCCGCCCAGATGTCATTCGCTGTCGCCCCCCGAGATCGTCACCAATCCAGGGCCCGTCGAAACCCCCTGTGCACGCACTCTATCGCCGTGCGTGCCGTCGCGGCGTGCCCGGCGTTCGGTTGTGGATCGGGGATCGGTCCGCCTCGACCGGCCCGCCCGGTCAGTCGAGGTCGTCGTGGCGCACGAGCTGGCGGGCCGCCTCGGTGACCGACCCGGACAGCGACGGATACACCGAAAAGGTCTGGGCCAGATCGGACACCGTCAGCTTGTTCTGCACCGCGACCGCGATCGGCAGGATCAGCTCCGACGCCGTCGGCGCGACCACCACGCCGCCGATCACCACACCGGTCGCCGGTCGGCAGAAGATCTTGACGAAGCCGCGTCGTAGGCCGCTCATCTTGGCGCGCGGATTGGTCGCCAGCGGCAGCATCACCGTGCGGGCCGGGTACTCACCGGAGTCGATCGCGTTCTGCGACACCCCGACCGTGGCGATCTCCGGACGGGTGAAGATCGCGGACGCAACGGTTTTCAGCTTGATCGGGCTGACGCCCTCGCCGAGGGCGTGATACATCGCGATCCGGCCCTGCATCGCGGCCACCGAGGCCAGCGGGAACAGTCCGGTGCAGTCGCCGGCGGCGTAGATTCCGGCGACCGAGGTCCGCGAGACGCGGTCGACGGTGATGTATCCGCCACGGTGGGTGTCCACGCCGGCACCACTCAACCCCAGGTTGTCGGTGTTGGGCACCGATCCCACCGTCATCAGCACATGCGAGCCGGTCACGGTCCGGCCGTCGGCGAGGTGTGCGGTCACCGTGTTGCCGGTCCGCACGACCCGATCCGCCCGGGCGTGTTTGACCAGCTCCACACCACGCTCGGCGAGCGCCTCCTCGAGCACGAGGGCGGCGTCCTCGTCCTCGTGGGGAAGGACGCGATCGCGACTGGACACCAGCGTGACCTTGACGCCGAGTTCGGTGTAGGCGTGGACGAACTCCGCACCGGTCACACCGGATCCGATCACCACCAGGTGCTCGGGCAGGGTCTCGAGGTCGTAGAGCTGACGCCAGGTGAGGATGCGTTCGCCGTCGGGCTGCGCGTCGGGCAGTACCCGGGGTGAGGCGCCGGTGGCGATCAGCACCACATCACCCTCGAAGTGTTCGGTGGACCCGTCCGGCAGGGTCGCCGTGACGCCGTGGGTGGACACCCCGACCTGGGTCTGGTCGAGTGCCGCGTGCCCGGACACCAGCTTGACGCCCTCGCTGACCAGTCGCGATCGGATGTCGGCGGACTGCGCGAACGCCAGGTCGCGGACGCGCTGATGAATCTGCGGGAGCGTCACCAGCGTGTCGTCGGTGCGGATGTTGATACCCAGATCGGCGGCACGACGCACCTCGGTGCGGATACCGGTCGAGGCGATGAACGTCTTGGAGGGGACACAGTCCCAGAGCACACACGCCCCACCGATGCCGTCGGAGTCGATCAGGGTGATGTCGGCGCCATAGGCCGCGGCGGCCTGCGCCGCCTCGTAGCCCGCCGGACCTCCGCCGATGATCACGATCCTGGTCACTGGTGTGTCTCCTCCGCGGGTGCGCCGGGCATGCGATTTCTCCGCTCACCAACCTAGGCCATCGGACCGGCGGACCGCCGCGCGGGCGACCCGTGGGGCCGGGTGGGGTGTGTTCGTGAGCGTCGTGCGATCGGCGTCCGCGTAATACGATCATCGTGGCCACCGAGGGCCACGCGGTGCGCAAAACGATGAGGTCGGGCCCATCCCGACGGGAAAGTGCAGGTCAGAGGCGACTATGCCCATCTACGCGGCTTACGGCAGCAACATGCATCCCGAACAGATGGCGGAGCGCGCGCCGCATTCGCCGATGTCGGGGACCGGGTGGCTGCACGGGTGGCGACTGACCTTCGCCGGCGGTGACATCGGGTGGGAAGGATCACTGGCCACCGTCACCGAGGACCGCGACGACCCGGACGCCAAGGTGTTCGTGGTGCTCTATGACGTCCCCACCGAGGACGAGGACAACCTCGATCGGTGGGAGGGCTCCGAGCTCGGTATCCACCGCAAGATCCGCGCCCGCGTCGACACCGACGGCGGTGACGGTGTGCTGGCCTGGCTGTACGTCCTCGACGCCTACGAGGGCGGACTCCCCTCTGCGCGCTACCTGGGCGTGATGGCCGAGGCGGCCGAAATCGCCGGTGCGCCTGCTGAATACGTGCAGGATCTCCGTCTGCGCGAGTCGCGCAACGTCGGTCCCGGCCCGGGCGCCGCGGAAGCCTGAGCCGAGCTGCGCCCGGCCGAACCAGCCGAAGGCTCAGCCCTCGGAACCGACGCCGAAGATCACCCCGGCCAGCGCCCGTACACCCACGTCCAGGGCGCGCTCGTCGATGTCGAAGTTGGGGCTGTGCAGATCGACCTGTGGGCCGAAACCGCTCCACACGCCCAGGCGTCCCATCGCCCCGGGCACCTGCTCGAGATACCAGGAGAAGTCCTCCCCGCCGGGCGACTGCGGGGTGTCGGCCACGGCATCCTCGCCGATGGCCGCGACCGACCGGGTCAGCATCTCGATCGCTGTCGCGTCGTTGACCACCGGTGGGACACCCCGGAAGTAGGACAGGTCGTAGGACACCCCCAGCGGCGCCAGGAGTTCACCGACGACGCTGCGCACCAACGGTTCCATCTCCGCCCAGGTGAGATGTTCACCGGTGCGCACGGTTCCCCGCAGTTGCCCTTCCTGCGGGATCGCGTTGGGTGCGTTGCCGGCGTGCGCCGCCCCCCACGCCATCACGGTCCCCGACCGCGGATCGATCCGCCGCGAGAGGATTCCGGGCAGTCCGGTGATGACGGTCCCCATCGCGTACACCAGATCCCCGGTGAGATGCGGTCTCGAGGTGTGTCCGCCGGGTGAGCGCAACTGTAGTTCGATGTGGTCGGCGGCCGAGGTGAGCGCCCCCTCCCGCAGTCCCACCGAGCCGACGGGCAGCCGCGGGTCGCAGTGCAGCGCGAAGATGCGGCTCACGCCTTCGGTGACCCCGGCCGCGACCGCGTCGAGCGCGCCGCCGGGCATCACCTCCTCGGCGGGCTGGAAGATCAGTCGCACCCCGACGGGCAGGGCAGGCGCCGAGGCGAGCACCGCGGCGGTACCCAACAGGATCGCCGTGTGCGCATCGTGACCGCAGGAATGCGAGACGCCGTCGGTGGTGGAGCTGAAGGGCAGACCGGTGTGCTCGGTGATCGGCAGGGCATCCATGTCCGCGCGCAACGCCAGCCGCGGCCCGGTGGCGGGCCCCAGATCACAGACCACGCCGGTGCCCAGCGGCAGTCGACGCGGCGACAGCCCGAGGGTGGCCAGTTCGGTCATCACCAGTTCGGTGGTGGCGACCTCCTGCCGCGAGAGTTCCGGAGTCGCGTGGATCCGCCGCCGCCACCCGATGAGCCGATCGCGGTGCGCCGCCAGCCAGGCGTCGATCACGCCGCCGGATGGGTCACCGATGCCCGCCTGTGTCACCGCCACTGTTCCTTCCGCTGGTCGGAGATTCCCGCTCATCGTGGGCCGATCACAGCAGCGACGGCGGGGTGGGTACGGCCAGGTCGGCGAGTAACGGCTGCCGCAGTCCCTGCTTGATCAGTGTCTGCGTCGGGCCGGCCAGCGGAGCGCGTGCTGCGGCCACCTCGGCGGCCCGTCGGAGCAGGTCGGTGGCCGGCACCGCCTCGTCGACGATACCGGCGGCCACCGCGTCGTCGGCGCCGTAACGACGTGAGGTGAGCATCGCCTCGGTGGCGGCCCGATCGGTCAGCCGGGTGCGGACCAACGAGGCCATCCCCTTGGTGAACGGCATGCCCAGGGCCGCCTCGGGCAGCGACCAGAAACCACGTTCGGTGCGCATCACCAGGTGATCGGCGCAGAGCGCCAGCATCGCCCCGGCTCCGAAGGCGTGACCGTTGACGGCCGCGATCACCGGCACCGGCAGGGTCAGCACCGTGCGGTAGAGCGCATGGACCCGGTCCAGGTAGGCCGGGAGGTCAGCGGCGTTGGTGGCGATGTAGTCGGTGTCGAGGCCGTTGGTGAAGAACTTGCCGGTCGCGGTGATCACCACGGCCTTCGCCCCACCGGAGACCGCCCCGTCGAGCAGCGAGGTGACGGTGTCGATCCACTCGAGGCGGAAACGGTTCTCCGGATTCGCCTCGTCGAGTTCGACACCCGGGGTGCCCAGGAAGAGTTCCGCCACGTCGGCGGCGGTGGGCTGTTCGCTCAGGAATGGCATGCAGAGACCTTATCGCCTGAGGCCGGGCGATCTTCGGCGCCGTCGACGCCGGGGTCCCCGCAACCACTCATCCATCGTTGCCGCGCACATCGACGACGATCTCGCCGCCCGTGCGCGTCGTCGTATGAGATCGTCGGCTCGGGCCACTAGGGTTGGCGGCATGGATCCCACCGTCGACGCGGACGCCGCGGCGATCGCCGCCGCCGCCACGATTTCTGCCGAAACCGATTGTGCCGCACATGATATCGCGGTGATCCTGGGTTCGGGGTGGGCGCCGGCCGCGGACGCCTTCGGCACACCGATCGCGACCGTGGCGATGTCGGATGTCCCGGGATTCCTCGCCCCCTCGGCCGCCGGTCACGGTGGCACCATCCGATCGGTGCACATCGGCGACCGGCGGGTGCTGATCATGCTCGGCCGCACGCACGCCTACGAGGGACACGATCTGGCCCGGGTGGTGCATCCGATCCGCACCGCGGCGGCGGCCGGGGTGCACACGGTGATCCTGACCAACGCCGCCGGCGGGCTCCGCGAGGGCATGAGCGTCGGTCAACCCGTGCTGATCTCCGACCATCTGAACCTGACCGCCCGGTCCCCGCTGGTCGGCGCGCGTTTCGTCAACATGGTCGACGCCTACGCCCCGCGGCTGCGGGAGATCGCCCGCGGCGTCGACGCCACGTTGACCGAGGGCGTGTACGCGGGACTGCCGGGCCCGCACTACGAGACGCCCGCGGAGATCCGCATGCTGCGGACCCTCGGCGCCGACCTCGTCGGCATGTCGACGGTCCACGAGACGATCGCGGCCCGCGAGGCCGGGCTGGAGGTCCTCGGGGTGTCACTCGTCACCAACCTGGCGGCCGGGATCACCGGTGAACCGCTCGACCATGCCGAGGTGCTGGAGGTGGGCCGCGCGTCGGCCACCCGCATGGGCGAACTGCTGGCGAGCATCATCGGGACCCTGTGACCTATGCGAGTACCCACCGACCGTGACGGATCAGCGCCCGACGGACCACCGACCGAACGCAAGGGGATGCGATGACCTATCCGCCCGACAATTCCGGCGGGTACCCACCCGCCGGCGGATACGGATATCCGACGCCGCCGCCGCAGGGCTACGGTCCCCCGCCGCCGCGGTCGCCGTGGTCGTCGCCCCTGGTGATCGCGGCGATCGTGCTCGGCGTCGTCGTGGTGCTCGGCGCAGGCGTGGGCGCTTATCTGCTGCTGCACAACAGCGGCGGCTCCGACGAGGCGGCCGCGTCGTCATCGACCACCACGACCACCGCGCCCGGGGTGACGCAGGTCCCCGGCGGAAGATCGACGTCGACCACCACCACGACCACCACCCTCACCCAGGCCCGCCCGTCACCGACCGTGTCGGGGGCCGACTGGCAGGGCTTCCTGTCCGGCCCGCGCTGTAATGCCGCCGACGATCCGGCGGTGGCGATCGGGCGCACCGCCCGATCCCGGGTGGTGATCTGCCAGGTGGGTGACCAGACCGGGCGGTACTACTACAAGGGCGCCGCGGACGCGGGTGAGATCGAGGTCGGGTTCCCCCAGCATGTGGGCAACACCTTCATCGCCCGCAACGGATCGGTGACCTACACGGTGTCGCCGTCCGCGCTGGTCATCGCCGACGGTGGCGTCACGCAGTCCACCGAACCGATGCTCGAATACTGGGCGGCGAGCTGACGCCGACCGTCCGCGCCGCCGACCCCTGGGTCCAGAACCACCGACCCCTGGGTCCAGAACCGCAGACCCCTGGGTCTAGAACTGAACGGGTGCCCCCGGTTCTCGATGCCCGCCATCTCGATGTGATCCGCAGTTCGCGTGCGCTGTTGCACGATGTGAGTCTGACCGTGCACCCGGGTCAGCATTGGGCGCTGCTCGGCCCGAACGGCGCCGGGAAGTCGACCCTGATGGCCATCCTCGGTGCCCGATCGCATCCGACGACCGGCGTCGTCGACGTGCTCGGCAAGCGGCTCGGTCGCGTCGACATGCGCGAATTGCGCACGCACATCGGACATGTCGATCCGCGGTGGCGCATCGACGTGCCGATCAGCGCGCACGATGTGGTGCTGACGGGATTGACGAACACACCCGAACTCGACCGCCGACACCATTACACCGACGCCGAACACCGGCGCGCCGACGACCTGTTGGACCTGCTGGGGATGACCGAGCGACGTGACTCGGTGTGGCCGGTGATGAGTCAGGGTGAACGGGGGCGCACCCTCATCGCACGGGCGCTGATGCCGCAGCCGGCGTTACTGCTCCTCGACGAGCCGGCCACCGGCCTCGACCTCGCCGCGCGGGAGAAACTGCTCTCGGCGATCGATCGGCTCCGCGGCGACGTGCCGGATCTGGCGAGTGTGCTGGTCACCCATCACCTCGAGGATCTGCCGGCGAGCACCACCCACGCGATGCTGCTGCGTGAGGGCGAGGCGATCGCGGCCGGCGACGTCGACGACACGCTGACGTCGGCGGCCATCAGTACCGCCTTCGATCATCCGGTGACGGTGCGCAGGCACGGCGGGCGCTGGTCGGCGGTCGCCGCCTGAGATATCTGCTCGGCGGTGGCCGCCTGAGGTATCTGCTCAGCGCGGACCGAACTGACGATCCCCGGCGTCGCCGAGGCCGGGAACGATGTAGGCGACGTCGTTGAGGCCCTCGTCCACCGCGGCCACGAACAACCGGATCGGATGACCCGACTTCTCCAGTGCCGCAACACCTTCGGGGGCGGCAACCACGCACAGCGCGGTGATGTCGGTGGCACCGCGGGCCACCAGCAACTCGATCGTGTACAGCAACGATCCGCCGGTGGCCAGCATCGGATCCAGCACGAACACCGGCTGATCCGACAGGTCGTCCGGCAACGATTCCAGATACGGCACCGGGGTGGCGGTGGACTCGTCGCGGGCCACGCCGACAAACCCGACGAGCGCCTCCGGGACCATCGCATGCGCCTGTTCGACCATGCCGAGTCCCGCCCGCAGGACCGGAACGAACAACGGCGGCTTGGCAAGTCGCGACCCGGCGCACCGGGTGATCGGGGTGTCGATCGTCTCGGCGACCGTCGGGGCGTCGGCCAGTGCCTCGTAGACGAGCATCTGCGTCAGGTCCGACAATGCCGCCCGGAAACCCGCATTGGCGGTCGTCTTGTCGCGCATCGTGGTCAGTCGTGCCGCGGCGAGCGGGTGATCGACGATGTGAACAGCCATGAGCAAACCATAGTGCGCACACCTGGCCGGGGCCCGGCAACGAAAATCGTCCACATCAATACCGGCCACGATGGAACCGTCGGGGGTTTCGCCGCGTCCAACCCTGCATGACCACCACTCCGCCACTCTCCGTCTCCCCCGCAGCCGTGCAGTCCTTCGCCGGCCACGAGGCCACCACCGCCACCCGCCTCGGGATGCACACCGCCGCCACCGACCTCACGCCGCTGGCCCTGACCTTCGGCCTGATCGGTTCGGATTTCCTGGCCGCACTCGGACAGGTGATCGACGTCCGACGCACCCGCCTGCGCCGCATCGCCGAGACCCACCTCGCCATCTCCGCTCAGAGTTCGGCAGCGGCGTCGGGGTACACGAGCACCGACGACACGGCCGGCGCGGTGCTGACCGGCGCTGTGCCGGGCCCCACGATGCCGACCCGCACCATGCCCGCTCCCACCATGCCCGCCGCCGACATGACTGCCGCCGACATGACCGGGGTGCGACTCTGATGCTGACCGCCGATGTGTTGATCGCGCCCCTGCGCATGCTGATGCCCGCCCTGGGCACCGGTGTCCTTCCCGGAAACGACCCGGTGACCGCGATCGCGGCGTTGGCGCCCGATCTCGCCGCGATCCGGGACGAGGCCATGGCCGCGGCGTCGAACGTGGAGGCCGCATGGGACGGTGCGGGCGGGACCGCGGCGACCGCCGCCGCACGACGCGCCACCACCACGACCGTGGCGATCGAGGAGGACACCGCCGACATCGTCCGCATCACCGGGACCGCGGCCGGCCGTGTCGAACGGGCGGCCGCCGAACTCAACGGACTGCTCGACTCGTTTGCCGCGGCGGCGCGGGCTCTGGGTGACGGGCTGTTCACCCCGGCCGGGCTCATGATGCTGCTGCCCGTGGCCCTCGACCACATCGAACGCGGCGTGACGGTCGTCGCCCGGACCCGGGCCGAACTCGCCGGCGACACCCGCGAATTGATGGCGTCGGCGCAGACCGAGGCCCCCGCCGGTGTGCCTGCATCGCTGCCCACCCCGGCCTCGGTGCCCGCCGGTCCCGGCACCGATCACGGCGGTGTCGCGATCACCCTTCCCGACGGGTCGGTGGCGTACGCACCGAACGAACGCGCCGCCACCGCGGTCCGGGCCGCGCTGAGTCAGCAGGGTGTGCCCTACGTGTGGGGCGGCACCGACCCGAGCGGATTCGATTGCAGCGGCCTCACCCAATGGGCCTACCGGCAGGCGGGACTCGAGCTGCCGAGGCTGGCCCAGGAGCAGGACACCGCCGGGATCGCGGTGGCGCAGGGCGACCTGCTGCCCGGCGACCTCGCCGTGTGGGACGGGCACGTCGCGATGTACATCGGCAACAACCAACTCGTCGAAGCCGGCGATCCGGTCCAGGTGTCACCGCTGCGCACCAGCAACGCCGGGCAGGGATTCCAGGGTTTCTTCCGGCCGCGGTGATGCCCGCGATGACGTCCTCGTCGTCGGTGCACCGAGGTGTTCATCAACTCGTCGTGGGGTCGGTATGGATGTCACAGGCATGATCGCTACGCTGTGACGTCATGGCCGGAGACATTGTCCCCATCGAGCTCGGACTCACCGACGGAAACAGCTTCACGCTGTGGGCGCCCCGCTGGCGCGAGGGCGACGACGAGTGGGAGGCGTTCCTGGGTCTCGACGAGGACCTCTACGTCTTCCCGGGCGTCGCCGAACTCGTCGCGTTCATCCGCACCGACGACGACAACGACCTCGTCGAGCATCCGGCGTGGGAGACCGTGAAGGGTCTGCAGGCCGACGAGCTGGTTCCCGACGACCGGCACACCTATGACCTGGTGGGCGTGCCGGAGCTCGCCGCCGAGGATCCCACCCCCGAGGTCATCGCCGAACTCGAGGACGCGCTGGAGATCGTGCGCATCCTCGGTGAGGTGTGCGAGCTGGTGGTGATCACCAAGTTCTTCAACGGCAACCCGATCCTGGGTGCGGTGACCACCGGCACCCGCAACTTCGAGGGCCGCGACGGCACCGACCTGTGGGTGCGCATCGGCCGTCTCATCGCCAAGCACTGGGACAACGTCCTCGACGCCATCGACGAGGTCATCACCACCCCCGACGTGCCCGACGACGCCGTCACCACCGCCGCCGCCGAACTCGAGGCCGCGGCGTCGGCGGAGGACGAGGACGAGCCGGATGAGGATCTCGACCTCGTCGGCGACGCCGACGCGGAGGCATCCGAGGACGACGAGGCCACCGAGGAGACCGACGACGACCTCGACGACTCCGACGACGAGGACGAGAACGACGAGATCGACGACGACGATTTCTGGGCCTCGGTCGGCATCGACCCGATCCGCATCGTCACCGGCGCCGGGGAATACCTGTCGCTGCGCTGCTACCTCGGTGACGACCCGGTCTTCCTCGGCAAGGACGGCAAGATCTTCGTCTTCACCTCGCCGCGGGTGCTGTCGAAGTTCCTCGCCGACGAGAACAGCCACGACTTGTCGGGTGTGTCGACCTTCGACGAGGTGCGGGTGGCCGCCACCGACGGTTCACTGGAGTTCGACGTCATCGACGACAACGTCTACGTGCTGCCCGGGCTGAGTGAGGACATCTCCGACGGCCCCCGCCGCATCGACCGCAACCAGCTCGAGCTGGCCGTCGAATTGTTCACCGACGCAGCCGATTACGCCGACGACGACTCCGTCGGCGAGGCACTCGGGTCCACCACCCCGCTGGGCTGGTTCGTCGACTACGCGATCAATCCCGATCCCAAGCGGCTGGCCCCGAGCCCGCCGTTCGAGAACGAGGCCGAGGCGTGGCGCGCCCTCGAGCACGAGTTCGAGGATCGGCTCGTCAAGAAGCGCTGACGCCGCGCCACTAATGGGTCGTGTTGGAGAAGGTGGGTGCTACCGCACCCACCTTCTCACGCACGACCCACTTTCCCGCCGACCTGATCAGCCCTCGATCAGCACCGCATAGCCGGGCTTGATGACGTTGTCGATGACCGCGAGACGCTCGTCGAAGTGGATGAACGCCGACTTCATCGCGTTGACGGTGAAGCGTTCGAAGTCGGCCCAGCCGTAACCGAACTGCTCGGAGAGCTTGGCGAATTCCTTGCTCATCGTGGTGTCGCTCATCAGCCGGTTGTCGGTGTTCACCGTCACCCGGAAACGCAACCGCGCGAGCACGTTGAACGGATGCTCCGCCAGCGAGGCGACCGCGCCGGTCTGCACGTTCGAGCTCGGGCACAGCTCCAACGGGATTCGCTTGTCGCGCACGATGTTCGCGATGAGGCCGAGTTCGGCTCCGGGGAACGCCTCGTCGTCGGGCCGGGACCCGGCCGGCAGCACGATGTCGTCGATGACGCGCACCCCGTGACCGAGCCGGTCGGTGCCGCAGAAGCCGATGGCCTCGTGGATGGACGGCAGGCCGAACGCCTCGCCGGCATGAATGGTGAACGGCGCACTGTTGGCCCGCATGTACTCGAATGCGTCGAGGTGCCGGGTCGGCGGGTGGCCCGCCTCGGCGCCGGCGATGTCGAATCCGACCACCCCGCGGTCGCGGTAGCGCACCGCCAGTTCGGCGATCTCCCGGGAGCGGGCGGCGTGCCGCATCGCGGTGACCAGGCAGCGCACCATGATCCGACGGCCCGACGCCGCGGCGATCGCCTCCCCCTCGGCGAATCCGGTCAGCACCGCCTCGACCACCTCGTCGAGGTCGAGTCCGGCCTCGAGGTGCTGTTCGGGGGCGTAGCGCACCTCGGCGTACACGACGCCGTCGGCGGCGAGATCCTCCACACATTCGCGGGCCACCCGGACCAGCGCGTCGGCGGTCTGCATCACGCCGACGGTGTGCGCGAAGGTCTCCAGATATCTTTCCAGCGAGCCGCTGTCGGCGGCCTCGCGGAACCAGATGGCGAGATCGTCCGCGGTATCGGCGGGCAGTTCGTCGTAGCCGGTCTCCCGCGCCAGCTCCAGCACCGTCGACGGCCTCAGTCCGCCGTCGAGATGATCGTGCAACAGCACCTTCGGGGCGAGCAGCAGTGCGGCGGGATCCAGCGGTGAACGCGGCGGCATTGACGTCATGCCCCGAACCTAACGCGTTCGATCACGCGGGGCCGGACGACGGGCGTGTGCGCCCCGATGTCGACGGCGCCGACCAGCGCGGCCCGCGCGGCGGCGAACCGCTCCGGGGTCTGCGTGTGCATGACGAAGAGCACCTCGCCGGCGCGCACCTCGTCGCCGGGTGCGACGTGCACGATGACACCGGCCTCGGCCTGCACCGATTCGCCGGGGACCGATCGTCCGGCGCCGAGTCGCCAGGCCGCATCCCCGACAGCGCGGGCATCCACCCGCGCCACCACCCCGGACTGCTCCGCGATCACCACATCGGTGTGCCGTGCGCGGGGCAGCGGGGCGTCCGGGTCGCCCCCCTGCGCGGTGATCATCGCGCGCCAGGAATCCATTGCTCGACCGTTGCGCAGGTTCTCCGCCGGGTCGACGTCGGAAACACCCGCCAGGGTCAGCATCTCGACGGCGAGCGCTACGGTCAGTTCCACCACGTCCGCCGGTCCGCCACCGGCGAGCACCTCGACGGATTCGGCCACCTCGACGGCGTTGCCGGCCGCCCGGCCCAACGGCGTGTCCATGTCGGTCAGCAACGCCGAGGTCGCCACCCCGGCCCGCTCGCCCAGGTCGACCATGGTGGCCGCCAGTTCGCGCGCATCGTCCTCGCCCGGCAGGAACGCACCCGAACCCACCTTCACGTCGAGCACCAGGGCACCGGTGCCCTCGGCGATCTTCTTGCTCATGATCGAACTGGCGATCAGCGGGATCGACTCGACGGTGCCGGTGACGTCGCGCAGCGCGTAGAGCAGGCGATCGGCCGGTGCCAGGCCGGGACTGGCCGCGCACACCACCGCGCCGACCTGTTCGAGTTGGGTGATCATCTCCTCGACGGTGAGATCGGCCCGCCATCCCGGAATGGACTCGAGCTTGTCGAGGGTTCCGCCGGTGTGGCCCAGGCCGCGTCCGGACAACTGCGGTACCGCCACCCCGTACGAGGCGACCAGCGGTGCGAGCGGAAGGGTGATCTTGTCGCCGACCCCACCGGTGGAGTGCTTGTCGACGGTCACCAACCGTCGGCCGTCCCGGCTCAGTCCGGAGAAGTCGGCCTGGGCGCCGCTGTCGATCATCGCCTGGGTCCAGGTGGAGATCTCCCGGCGGTCCATCCCGCGCAGCACGATCGCCATCAGCAACGCCGACATCTGTTCCGGCGCCACCACACCGTGGGTGTAGGCGTCGACGACCCAGTCGATCTGCGCATCGGTCAATGCCCGGCCGTCCCGTTTGGTGGTGATCACCGAGATCGGGTCGATCCCGACGCTCTCCCCGCTCACCGGGACGCCTCGCCGAGTTCCCCTGCGGCCAGATCGTCCGGTCCGAACGCGTCGGGCAGCAACTCACCGAGCGCACGCGGACCGGCGGGGTGGTCGACGAGCAACTCCGCGCCACCGTGTTCGTAGAGCACCTGCCGGCACCGGCCGCACGGCATCAGCACCTCGCCGCGGGAGTCGCTGACACTCACCGCACGCAGCCGGCCGCCACCCGATCCGATGAGGTCGGTCACCAATGCGACCTCGGCGCAGACACCGAGTCCGTATGAGACATTTTCCACATTGCAGCCGGTGACAATTCGGCCCTCGTGGGTGCTCCCGGCGGCACCGACCGGGAACCTCGAGTACGGCGCGTAGGCTCGCTCCACCATGTCAATTGCCTTGTGGCGCAGTGTATTCCAATCAATGTCGACAGTCAGCGGAAACTCCTTGTGAACGGGGATACAACCGGACACAGACGACTCTGCGGTCACTGTTGCAATGGTAAGGCAAACCTAAGTCGGAATCTCTTGTGGCCCAAATCTGTTCGGGCAATTCACGGCTGCCCTCAGCATAGGTTTAAAGTCTCTTGCATGGGTCCATGGTGGAGCCTCCACAAGGCGGCTCCCTGCGTCCATCGACGATGTTGGAGGCCAATTTCGCAATGAGCACCCCGACCGAAACCGCACCGGAGCCGGTGCGTAAGCGATCTCTGTATCGAGGCGACCCCGGGATGTGGTCATGGGTGCTCCACCGGATCACCGGTGTCACCATCTTCTTCTTCCTCTTCGTGCATGTTCTGGACACCGCGGTCATCCGCATCGATCCGAACAAGTACTCCGAGATCATCGAGACCTACAAGACGCCGCTCATCGGCCTGATGGAGATCGGTCTCGTCGCCTGTGTTCTGTACCACGCCTTCAACGGTGTGCGGATCATCCTCGTCGACTTCTGGTCGAAGGGTGCCAAGTACCAGCGACAGATGCTGTGGGGGATCCTGTCGATCTTCGCGATCGTGTTCGCGGCGGCGGCGGTCCGCCTCCTCCAGATCCTGATCACGCACTCGTTCTAGGAGAGATCACCGATGACTGCATCCTCCCCGCACCTCGCCAAGACACTCGGCACCGACTACGACCGGCCGGCCAGTCTCGACAACCCGCGCTCGCCGCGCGCCCGCAAGGGCGGCAACTTCGAGAAGTACGCATGGCTGTTCATGCGCTTCTCCGGCCTGGCGCTGATCATCCTCACCATCGGCCACATGTTCATCATGCTGGCGTGGGACAACGGCGTGCACCGCATCGACGCGTCCTTCGTCGCCGCCCGGTGGAAGGAACCCTTCTGGCAGATCTGGGACCTCACGATGCTGTGGCTGGCCCAGTTGCACGGCGGCAACGGTGTGCGCACCGTCATCGCCGACTACTCGCGCAAGGACTCCACCCGGTTCTGGCTGAACGTTCTACTCGGCATCTCGATGATCCTGGTGCTGGTGCTCGGCACCTACGCCCTTCTGACCTTTGACGTCAACAGCGCGAGCTGACGCGCCCCACGTCGACCACAGGAGACACGAATACATATGCAGGAACACCGCTACGACGTGCTGATCGTCGGCGCCGGCGGCGCCGGGATGCGCGCGGCCATCGAGGCCGCTCCCCGCGCCCGCACCGCGGTCCTCACCAAGCTGTACCCCACCCGCAGCCACACCGGCGCGGCCCAGGGCGGCATGTGCGCCGCACTGGCCAACGTCGAAGAGGACAACTGGGAGTGGCACACCTTTGACACCGTCAAGGGTGGCGACTACATCGTCGACCAGGACGCCGCGGAGATCATGGCCAAGGAGGCCATCGACGCAGTGCTCGACCTGGAGAAGATGGGTCTGCCGTTCAACCGCACCCCCGAGGGTCGCATCGACCAGCGCCGCTTCGGCGGTCACACCCGCGATCACGGCAAGGCCCCGGTCCGTCGCGCCTGCTACGCCGCCGACCGCACCGGTCACATGATCCTGCAGACCCTGTACCAGAACTGCGTCAAGCACGACGTCGAGTTCTTCAACGAGTTCTACGCGCTCGACCTGTGCCTGTCCGAGAACGAGAACGGCGAACCGGTGGCCACCGGCATCGTCGCCTACGAACTCGCGACCGGCGAGATCCACGTGTTCCACGCCAAGTCGATCGTGTTCGCGACCGGCGGCTCGGGACGTATGTACAAGACCACCTCCAACGCCCACACCCTCACCGGTGACGGCATGGGCATCGTGTTCCGCAAGGGACTTCCCCTGGAGGACATGGAGTTCCACCAGTTCCATCCGACCGGCCTGGCCGGTCTGGGCATCCTCATCTCCGAGGCCGTCCGTGGTGAGGGCGGCATCCTGCGCAACGCCGAGGGCGAGCGCTTCATGGAGCGCTACGCCCCCACCATCAAGGACCTCGCCCCCCGCGACATCGTCGCCCGTTCGATGGTGCTCGAGGTCCTCGAGGGCCGCGGCGCCGGACCGAACAAGGATTACGTCTACATCGACGTGACCCACCTCGGCGAGGACGTGCTCAACGAGAAGCTCCCCGACATCACCGAGTTCTCCCGCACCTACCTGGGCGTCGACCCGGTCACCGAATGGGTTCCGGTCTTCCCGACCTGCCACTACGTGATGGGCGGCATCCCGACCAACATCGAGGGTCAGGTGCTGCGCAACCCCACCGACGTCGTGCACGGTCTGTACGCCGCGGGCGAATGCGCATGCGTCTCGGTGCACGGCGCCAACCGCCTGGGCACCAACTCGTTGCTCGACATCAACGTCTTCGGCCGTCGCGCCGGCATCGCCGCCGCCGACTACGCCAACTCGGCGTCGTTCACCGACCTGCCGGAAGAGCCGACCGCGATGGTCGACGGCTGGCTGGAGACGATCCTGTCCGAGCACGGGCACGAGCGGGTCGCCGACATCCGCACCGAGCTGCAGGCCTCGATGGACGCCAACGCGTCGGTGTTCCGCACCGAAGAGACCCTCAAGCAGGCGCTCACCGACATCCACGCCCTCAAGGAGCGCTACGCCCACATCCGCGTGCAGGACAAGGGCAAGCGTTTCAACTCCGACCTGCTCGAGGCCATCGAGCTCGGCTTCCTGCTGGAGATGGCCGAGGTCACCGTGGTCGGGGCGCTCAACCGCAAGGAGTCGCGCGGCGGTCACGCCCGCGAGGATTACCCGAACCGCGACGACGTCAACTACATGCGGCACACGATGGCCTATAAGAAGGGCACCGACCTGCTCAGCGACATCGAGCTGGACTGGAAGCCCGTCATCCAAACCCGCTACGAGCCGATGGAGCGTAAGTACTGATGACCGCCGTCATGGACAACCCGGCTCCCTCCTCCGACGAGCCGCCACTGCCCGCCGTCCCCGACGAGGCGACGATGGTGACGCTGAAGATCTACCGGTTCAACCCGGAGAATCCCGATGCCCAGGGCTTCGAGAGCTTCCGCGTCCCCGCCCTGCCGACCGACCGGCTGCTCAACCTGCTGCTGTACGTGAAGGGCTACCTCGACGGCACCCTGACGTTCCGTCGCAGCTGCGCGCACGGCGTCTGCGGTTCCGACGCGATGCGGATCAACGGCGTCAACCGGCTGGCCTGCAAGCTCCTGATGAAGGATCTGCTCCCCAAGGACAAGAGCAAAGAGATCACCATCACCATCGAGCCCATCAAGGGGCTTCCGGTGGAGAAGGATCTCGTGGTCAACATGGAGCCGTTCTTCGACGCCTACCGCGCGATCAAGCCGTACCTGATCACCACCGGCAACGAGCCGACCCGCGAACGCATCCAGTCGGCCACCGACCGCGCCCGCTTCGACGACACCACCAAGTGCATCCTGTGTGCCTGCTGCACCACGAGTTGCCCGGTGTTCTGGAACGAGGGCAGCTACTACGGCCCCGCCGCCATCGTCAACGCTCATCGCTTCATCTTCGACAGCCGCGACGAGGGTGCCGTCGAACGACTCGACATCCTCAACGACGTCGACGGGGTGTGGCGCTGCCGCACCACCTTCAACTGCACCGACGCCTGCCCGCGTGGCATCCAGGTCACCCAGGCCATCCAAGAGGTCAAGCGCGCTCTGATGTTCTCGCGCTGACACGCAGACCACCTCTGCAGCCCCAACGAAGGCCCGCGCCGCACGGCACGGGCCTTCGTTGTGTCTCGAGAGATGTGGTGTCTCGGGCTCAGCCGACGAGTTCGGCCGGGACCACGCTCACCGGGAACGGCCGCTCGACGGTGAACGTGTCCTCCCCGGTGACCCGCCCGACCTCGCGGTAGGCACCGTCGATCAGTTCCCACGCGAGGATCGACGGCTCGTCGGGATCGACCACCCAGTAGTGGGCGCAGGCGGCGCGTTGCAACCGTTCCTTCTTCAGCAGCAGGTCCACCCCCCGCGTCGACGGTGAGAGCACCTCGACGGCCAGCACCGGCGGTCCGGGAAGTCCGTCGTCGGTGAACGCCGCACGCGGCGCGACCAGCAGATCGGGCTGGATCACGGTGTTCTCCGACAGGATCACGTCCAGTGGGGCGAAGAGCACCTCGAGGTCGGCCGGGCAGGCCGCATGCACACGAAGAAAGAGATCGCGGATGGCACGCTGATGTCGCGGCCGCGGAGCCGGACTCACGATGAGGACCCCGTCGATGAGTTCGTAGCGCCAGCCGTCATCAGGAGCCGCGTCGAGATCCGCGCGGGTCAGTTCGCGGCCCCGCGGCAGGGTCCAGGTCTCGCTGGTCATGGATGTCATGGTAGGGCGCCTCCTTGATCATGGCGACGAGTATGGACCGGACAGCTTGCGAGACCAGCACCGTTCTTGCCGGCCTGTGGACAACCGGATCGGATGGAACCGATCGCGCTCGGGCTGCGTCCAACCCGGCATGACACACACGATCACCCGCGGAACCGCCCTGCTCGCAGCCGTCCTTCTCATGAGCTTCCTCGGCTCCCCACCACACGCCGCAGCGCAACCACCGGACCCGGTGACCATCACGCTCACCTCGGACACCGAGATCAACGAGCAACTGCTCTGGTACGACTCCGCCGGCCGTCCCCGGCAACAGTTCGACGTGCCCCTGACCGATGTCGACGAGGACAGCGGACACCACGTGGCGACGTTGACCTACATCCCCAATGATGCCGAGACCATCGTCCGCGTCGTCTTCGTCAGCGGCGGCGAGTACGCGGCATGCGCCATCACCCGCGGGGACGCCACCGTCGCCGAGGACACCGCACAGGGCGACCGAGCGATGGCCGTGTGTGAGTAAATCCCGATCAGAGATCGCCAACGGTCACTGATATCGGGATATTATTCACTCGAAACCACTGATTCCGCGATAGCGCTGCGCGTCGGCAACGGAAACCTTAGTCTGAGTCCCTGCATGCGCACGCAAGGTGGGAGTAGCACATGACCGAGAGTGTTCAGGCCGAGCTCCAGGGCGGCGACAAGGGACTACGCGCCGGCTCCATCGGCCTCGTCGGCAACGTGATCATCGGGCTGTCGGCGGTGGCGCCGGCGTACAGCCTCGCCGCCACGCTCGGCTTCGTCGTCGCCGCGGTACACACCAAGGCGCCGGCGATGTTCGTGGTGGCGTTCATCCCGATGCTGCTGGTGGCCTTCGCCTACCGGGAACTCTCGCGCGACACCCCCGACTGTGGCACCACCTTCACCTGGGGAACCAAGGCCTTCGGACCGTGGATCGGGTGGATCGGCGGGTGGGGTCTGGCGGTGTCGGCGATCATCGTGCTGGCCAATGTCGCCGAGATCGCAGCGGTCTATCTGCTGGAGTTCCTCGGCCTGGAGTCGCTGGCGGACACCCTCTGGATCAAGGTACTGCTCGGCTGCGTCTTCATCGCCGGCATGACCTGGGTGAGCATCCGGGGCATCGTCATCAGCGAACGGCTGCTGGTGGCTCTGATGTTCATCCAGTTCGGGGTGCTCGTGCTGGCAAGCGTCATCGCGCTGGTCAAGGTGGGACTGGGAACGGCCGGGCCGCAGGCGATTTCACCGGAATGGAACTGGTTGTGGCCGGGCGGGTTGAGTCAGTCGGAGATCGCCGCGGCGGTGATCCTGTGCATCTTCATCTATTGGGGCTGGGACGCGTGTCTCGCGGTCGGTGAGGAGACCAAGGATCCGGAAAAGACCCCCGGGCGTGCGGCGGTGATCACCTGCGTGATCCTGGTGGCCACCTACGTGCTGGTCGCCTACGCCATCCAGTCCTTCGCCGGCTTCGGCGACACCGGCATCGGGCTGAACAACGAGGACAACGTCGACGACGTCCTCACCATCCTCGGTGAGCCGGTGGCCGGCGGCATCATGGCATCGGCGTTGTTGCTGACGGTGAGCGTCTCGGCGATCTCCTCGACCCAGTCGACGATCCTGCCGACCGCGCGTGGCTCGCTGTCGATGGCGGTGTACAAGGCGATCCCGGATCGGTTCTCCAAGATCCATCCGCGCTACATGACCCCGGCCTTCGGCACCGCGGTGATGGGTGTGTCCGCGCTGGTGTTCTACCTGGTCCTGTCCATCGCGAGCCAGAACACCCTGGCCGACTCGATCGCCTCGCTCGGGCTGGCGGTCGCGTTCTACTACGGCATCACCGCCTACTCCTCGGTCTGGTACTTCCGCCGCACCCTGTTCGACTCGGCCCGTAACTTCTTCATGCGCGGCCTGTTTCCGCTCCTCGGCGGGATCGCGATGACCTGGGCGTTCGTCAAGAGTGCCATCGACATGGTTGCGCCCGACTACGGTTACACCTCCGTGGGCCCCATCGGCGGCGTGTTCATCCTCGGCGTCGGCATGCTCGTCCTGGGCGTCCCGCTGATGCTGGCGTGCTTCGCCCAGCGCCGAGAGTTCTTCCAGGGCAAGACATTGACCGCGAACACCGAAGTGAAGGTTCCCGATGTCTACTGACACCCCATCGTCCCCGACCCCGGAGAGCCAGGCTCCCGAGAGCCCGGCCCCCGACACCGCGACCCCCGCGCGGTCGTCGGCCTGCCGTGGACGTCTCGTCGTCGGCTATCTCGCCACCCCGTCGGGCAACGACGGGGTCGCACTCGCGGCGGCGCTGGCCCGTAAGACCGGCGCGTCCATCGACCTGGTGTGCGTGGTGCATCCCGTTCCCTACGACGGCTCCCCCGGACTCGAGCAGTATGAGGCCCGCCTCGAGGAACAGGCGGGTCGGTGGCTGGCCGAGGGGGCGACTCTGGTTCCCGACGACATCGAGACCCGGGCGATCGTCACCGTCAACGAGTCCTTCGCCGCCGGACTGATCGAGATCGCCGAGGCGAACGGGGCCGACCTGATCGTGGTGGGCGGCACCGGGGACGGCCTGTTCAGTCGGCACAACCTGGGAACGGTGAGTACCGAACTGCTGCACTCGGCACCGCTGCCGGTGGCGTTGGCGCCGCGCGGATATGCCACCCGCTCGGAGGTCGCCCTGGACATGGTGACCGTTGCCGTGCCGGTCCGGCCGTCGGCATCGGATCCGCTGCCGTTCGCGATCGAACTGGCGGAGTCGGCACATCTCGATCTGCGTCTGGTGTCGCTGGTGTCGCTGGATTCGCCGTTCGAGGACGACACCTCCCGCGCGGCACGCGCCAAGCAGGTCGAGGTGGCCCGCGACCTCCTCGAGCACACCCGCGCGGCCGTCGAGGCCGACCTGGACATCGAGGTGCTCGTCGCCGACGGCCCGACCCTCGACGAGGCGCTGGACAATCTCGAGTGGGACCAGAACGATCTCGTCGCCGTCGGTTCGGGGCACCTCGGCGCGGCCAACCGGGTGTTCCTGGGCAGTACGGCGGCCCGCATCCTGCGATGGACGACCGCGCCGGTCATCGTCATCCCGCGGACGGGGGCATGACCCGGGTGCGGGTGCTCGAACTCCGCCACGCCGAGTGCGAGTCGCCGGGAGCCTACCTGGCCGGGCTCGACGAGGTCGCCGACGTCCGCACGGTGCGCTCCTGGTGCGAACCGATGCCCGACGATCCCACCGACTTCGACGCGATCCTGGTGATGGGCGGTCCGATGGGTGCCAACGACGGCCCGACCCTCCCCTGGATCGACGCCGAGATCGCGTTTCTGACCGACGCGATCGCCGCCGGCATCCCGATCTGGGGAGTCTGCCTGGGCTCGCAGCTGCTCGCCCGGGCGCTCGGCGCGGCGGTGCGGACCGGTCCGGAACCGGAACTGGGGATCGCCGACGTCACCCTCACCGCGGACGCCGCCACCGATCCGGTGTGGGCCGGCACCGCCACCATCCCGGCGATGCACTGGCACTACGACACCTTCGACCTGCCCGGTGGCGCAACACTTCTCGGGTCGTCGAAGCTCTGTGCTCATCAACTGTTCCGGCACGGACCGCATTACGGCGTGCAGTTCCACCTCGAGGTCGACACCGCCCTGTTCGACGAGTGGCTCGGGGTCCCCGAGTACCGTCGTGAACTCGAGAGCGCTCTGGGTCCCGACGGACCCGCCGGTATCCGAGCCGATGTCGCACGGGCGCAACAGATCACGCGTCCACTGGCCGCGACGGCGATCCGCCGGTGGGTCGAGGTGGTCGTCGCCGGGTGTGCCGATCTCCGACGGGTCTGAGGTTCAGCTGTCGAAGCCCAGCCCCAGCTTGTCCATCGCGCTCAGCCATGCGCCACGACGCCCCTCACGCCGTTCGCTGCGCGCCAGCTGATGGCGGGTGATGGTGATCCCGGCCCACCGCAGTGGCTCCGGCGGAAAGGGAATCGGCTTGGACCGCACCATGTTCAGAGCGGTGCGTTCGGTCTCCAGGCCGTCGACGAGGTCCAGCGCGGTCGCCGCGGCGAAATGCGAGGCGCCGACCCCGAGCCCGGTGAAGCCGACCGCGCTGACCACCCGGCCGCCGAAGGATCGGTCCCAGAACGCACAGAACCGTGAACAGGTGTCGATCGCACCGCCCCAGGTGTGGGTGGCGCGGATACCCTCGAGCTGCGGGAAGAACTGCAGCAGATGTTCGGCCAGGATCGCGAACTCCCCCGGCTCGAATTCGTGCCGCCGCGCCCCGTCGGAACCGTAGTGATACAACGCATCCCAGCCGCCGAAGAGAATCCGGTCGTCGGCGGTGAGCCGGAAGTAGTGAAACCTCGGTCCGGAATCAGCCAGTCCCTCGCGCCCGGCCCAGCCCAGCGACGCACGCTGCTCGGCGGTCAGCGGTTCGGTCATCAGGGCGTAGTCCCACACCGGGACGGTGAACAGGCGTAACCGGCGCAGGACCGACGGACTCGCCGACGTCGCCAGCACGATCCGGCGGGCCAGCACATCACCGTAACCGGTCTGGGCGCGCAGCCACTCACCCTCCCGCCCGATCCCGGTGATCTCGGTGCCCTCGTAGATGCGCACGCCCAGACGCTGCGCCGCCTCGGCGAGGCCCCACGCCAGCTTGGCCGGATCGAGCATGAGCACATCCGGGTCGTGCACCGCGGCACGCACCATCGGCGAGTTCACCCGCTCGCGGGCCTGAGGGCCCGGCAGCATGGTCAGTTCCTGTCCGAGAAATGCTGCCGCAGATGATAATTCACGAAGTCCGTCGACCTGCCAGTCGAAGTTGGCGATGTCGAGTTCACCGTTGCGTTCGGCGTCGGCGTCGATACCCAGACGGTCCATCGCCGCCTCGATGCCGTCGAGTGTCTCGCGTCCCAGTCGCGTCAGGGTCGGCATCTCGTCGGCGAAGCGTTCCAGACCGTTGCCGATGCCGTGGGTGAGGCTCGCCGAGCAGAATCCGCCGTTACGACCGGAGGCGTGTTCGGCGATCCGGTCACGTTCGACGAGGACCACGCGTCGGCCCGGGTCGCGTTCGGCTGCGGTGACCGCCGTCCACAGGCCGGTGAATCCCCCACCGACCACCAGCAGATCGGCGTCGACCTCGTCGGAGAGCCGGTCGCGCGCCGCGGGCCGCTCCGGCCGGTCGAGCCAGAAGGATTCCGGCGACGCCTGCGCGACCATCTCGACCGCCCGCCGGCCCGGCCGCGTTGCCCAGGTCATCGGACCGCGCGCCCGGGCGTGGCGAATACCGTTCGGTGCCACTCCTTGTCGACGACACCGGTGATGTCGCTCATGACATGTTTGACCGACAGGTACTCCTCGAGTGAATACATCGACATGTCCTTGCCGAATCCCGAGGCGCCGACACCACCGTGCGGCATCTCGCTGATGATGGGGATGTGGTCGTTGATCCACACGCAGCCGGCGCGGATCTCGCGCGACGCCCGCTGGGCCCGGTAGACGTCGCGGGTCCACGCCGAGGCCGCCAGGCCGTAGACGGTGTCGTTGGCCCGGCGGATCGCATCGTCGTCGTCGGTGAACGAGGAGACCGTCAGCACGGGACCGAAGACCTCGTCGCGGTAGATCTCCGAGGATTCGGCGACGTCGGCCACCAGGGTCGGCGGATAGAAGGCGCCACGCCCCTCCGGGACGACGCCGCCCACGACGATGCGGGCACCGTCGGCACGCGCCCGCTCCACCATGCCGGCCACCTTGTCGCGATGCGCCCGCGAGATCAGCGAACCCAGATCCGTTGCGGGATCGGTCGGATCGCCCACCGTCACACCCGACATCAGCTCGGCCACCCCGGCGACGAAGTCGTCGTAGAGGTCGGCGGCGACGATGGCCCGGGTGGCGGCGGTGCAGTCCTGCCCGCCGTTGATCAGTGACGCGGCCACCGCTCCGGCGATCGCCGCGTCGAGGTCGGCATCGTCGAAGACCACGAAGGGCGCCTTGCCGCCGAGTTCGAGTTGTACGCGCGTACCGTTGCGCGCAGCCTGCGCCATCACCATCCGGCCCACCGGTGTCGATCCGGTGAAGGTCACCATGTCGACGCCGGCATGGCCCGCGATCGCGGCTCCGGCCTGCGCCCCGGTCCCCACCACGACGTTGAGCACGCCGTCGGGCACACCGGCCCGGGTGGCCAGCCGCGCCAGCGTCAGGGTGGTCAGCGGGGTCAGCTCGGCGGGTTTGAGCACCACCGCACATCCGGCGGCCAGCGCCGGCAGCACCTTCCAGACCGCCATCTGCAGCGGATAATTCCACGGGGTGATCGACCCGATGACCCCCACCGGCTCACGACGGATGCTCGAGGTGTGATCACCGGAGTACTCCGCCGACGCCTTGCCCTCCAGATGCCGCGCGGCACCGGCGAAGAACCGGACGTTGTCGACGCTGCCCGGTACGTCGAACTCGCGGGCGAGCCTGATCGCCTTGCCGGTGTGCGCGGTCTCCTCCGCCGCCAACGACTCCGACTCGGCATCGAGCGCGTCGGCGAGCGCGGCGAGCACCTCCGACCGTTCCGCGGGTGTCGCACCGCCCCACTCCCGTTGGGCGTCACTAGCCGCGGCCACCGCGGCGTCGACGTCGGCGGGACTCGCCAGAGTCAGGGTCGCCAGCGCCTCATCGGTGGCAGGATTGACGACGACGTGGTCGGGACCGGAGCCCGGCGCGGCTGCTCCGGCAACCCAGCCGGACGGGACGGTTGCGGTGTTCGGCACGACGGCGATACTACCGGCCGGACAACGGATTCGCGACAGCCAACGGAATCCTGATTGCGAAATCATCAGAAAATGTTGCGACAAACCACGAAATCCGTCAGGATCGTCGTGTGCCTGACACACCACCCGCACATCTGGACAACACCGCCAAACGCATCATCGAGCTCCTGCAGGCCGATGGACGCAGTTCGTACGCGTCCATCGGCAAAGAGGTCGGCCTCTCCGAGGCCGCCGTCCGCAACCGGGTCCAGAAGCTCGGCGACAGCGGTCTGCTGCAGATCGTGGCGGTCACCGATCCGTTGAAGCTGGGCTTCTCGCGCCAGGCGCTGATCGGCATCCGCTGCACCGGGGACACCGAGGCGCTGGCCCGCGCACTGGCCGACCACGCCGAGATCGACTACGTCGTGTTGACCGCCGGGTCCTTCGACATCCTGATCGAGGTCGTGTGCGAGGACGACGATCACCTCCTGTCGATTCTCAACAAGACGGTGCGCCGCCATCCCGAGGTGACCGCCACCGAAACGCTCGTCTATCTGAAACTTGTCAAACAGCAATACAATTGGGGTACACGATGACCGCAGTCGCACAACAATCCGCCGGCTCCAGTTCCTGGGGCGAACGCAGCGCCGCACATCTGTGGGGACACTTCGCCCGGCACGGTGAGGGCATCGCCCCGCCGGTGATCACCAAGGGTGAGGGCGTCCGCATCTTCGACGACCGCGGCCGCAGCTACCTCGACGGCCTGGCCGGCCTCTTCGTCGTCCAGGCCGGGCACGGTCGCGTCGAACTCGCCGAGGCGGCCGCCAAGCAGGCCAAGGAGCTCGCCTTCTTCCCGGTGTGGTCGTATGCGACCCCACCGGCGATCGAACTCGCCGAACGACTGGCCGCCTACGCGCCGGGCGATCTCAACCGGGTCTTTTTCACCACCGGCGGCGGCGAGGCCGTCGAGAGCGCCTGGAAACTCGCCAAGCAGTACTACAAGCTCGTCGGTAAACCATTGAAGCACAAGGTGATCTCTCGATCGGTCGCCTATCACGGCACCCCGCAGGGAGCGCTCGCCATCACCGGCGTGCCGGCCCTCAAGCAGATGTTCGAGCCGCTCACCCCGGGCGGTTTCCGCGCCCCCAACACCAACATCTACCGCGCGCCCGACGCCGAATTGGCCGCCGATCCCAAGAAGTTCGGCCGCTGGGCCGCCGACCGCATCGCCGAGGCCATCGAATTCGAGGGCCCCGACACCGTCGCCGCGGTCTTCCTCGAGCCGGTGCAGAACGCCGGCGGGTGCTTCCCACCGCCGCCCGGATACTTCGAGCGGGTCCGCGAGATCTGCGACTCCTACGACGTGCTGCTGGTCTCCGACGAGGTGATCTGCGCGTTCGGCCGCATCGGTTCGATGTTCGCCTGCGAGGACTTCGGCTACCAACCCGACATCATCACCTGCGCCAAGGGCATGACCTCGGGATACTCGCCGATCGGTGCGATGATCGCGAGTGAGCGACTGTTCGAACCGTTCAACGACGGTTCCACCACCTTCCCGCACGGCTACACCTTCGGCGGACATCCGGTGTCGGCGGCGGTGGCCCTGGCCAATCTCGATCTCTTCGAACGCGAAGGCCTCAACGATCACGTCAAGACCAACGCACCGGCGTTCCGCGCGACGCTGGAGAAGCTGCACGACCTGCCGATCGTCGGCGATGTGCGCGGCGAGGGCTACTTCTACGGCATCGAGTTGGTCAAGGACAAGACCACCAAGGAGACCTTCTCCGACGCCGAGTCCGAGCGCATCCTGCGCGGCTTCCTGTCCTCGGCGCTGTTCGACAACGGTCTCTACTGCCGCGCCGACGATCGGGGCGACCCGGTCGTCCAGCTGGCCCCGCCGCTGCTCGCCGGGCAGGCCGAGTTCGACGAGATCGAGCAGATCCTGCGGACGGTGCTGACCGAGGCCTACACCCTGCTCTGAGACGACCACCCTGAGACGACCACCCTGGGAACGACCGGACAGATCCGTCTACGCCGGGGACACCGGGTGGGAGGTCACCGCTGGTAACCTCCCACCGGTGACCTCGCGCCACCGCCTCCTGGCCCTTGCCGTCGCCGCCGTGGTGACCTGCCTGTCCGGTGCTCCCGCCCTCGCGGACCCGGTGGCCACACCGGTGACCGATCACTGCCCGCACCGGGTCGCCACGCCCCCGGCGGTGGACACCTCCGAAGTCGTCGCACCCGGTTCTGCGGCTCCCACCCCGCTACCGGTCCCGACCGAGACCGTGGGCGGCGACGCGCTCGCCGGCTGCGGGGTGATCGCCGATCCGGCGGCCGGGCCGGTGCCCGATCGGCTCACCTCGGCCGGCTGGCTGGTCGCCGACATGGACTCCGGAGCGGTCATCGCGGCCAAGGACCCGCACGGCCGCTATCGGCCGGCGTCGACGATCAAGGTGCTGCTCGCGCTCACCGTCCTCGACAGCGGACTCGACCTCGACCGCGTGGTGGAGCCGACCGTCGAGGACTGGAGCGCCGAGGGCGACTCCTGCGGGATGGGACCGGGCGGGCACTACACCGTCCGCGATCTGCTCAGCGGTCTCATCGTGGTGTCGGGCAATGACTGCGCGAATGCGCTGGCCCGACAACTCGGCGGCGTGGACGCGGCGCTGACGAAGATGAACACGCTCGCCGGCGACCTGCACGCCCTCGACACCCGCGCGGCAAGCCCGTCCGGACTCGACGCCGCCGGGATGTCGACCTCACCCTATGACCTCGCGCTGATCTTCCGCGCCGCGATGGACAACGCCACCTTCGCCGAGATCATCGCCAAGCCGACCTACTTCTTCCCCGGCTATCCGGCCCGAGCCGATGTCCCCGGCGACACCGACCACCCGGGATATGAGATGCAGACGTCCAATCACCTTCTGCTGGAGGGTTATCCGGGCATGCTCGGCGGCAAGACCGGGTACACCGACGACGCCCTGAAGACCTTCGTCGGGGCCGCACAGCAGGGGGATCGTCGCATCCTGATCGTGCAGATGTACGGGCTGTCCACCGCCGACGACAACTACTGGACCCAGGGCGCGTCGCTTCTCGATTACGGATTCCGGTCCCCTACGGGAATCCGCGTCGGAGAGTTGGTGGCCGGTGACCGGCCGGCGTCGGCAAGCCCCACCGCCGGTGCGGCGCCGCAGAATGCGAGCCTCTCCGACCCGGCCACCAACCGGAGCACATCGACACGCCTGCTCATCGGACTCGTCGCGGCGCTGGCCGTCGTCGCCCTCGTGGCCGCCGCCCGGCGCATGATGGTCCGCCGCCGCGGCTGATGACCGGCGGCGCCGATCAGTCGCGAAACCTCTTGAGCGCCAGGCCGACCAGCGTGCCGAACGCCGCGGCCCCGGCGACCACGCCGGCGCGGGGCATCGGGTTCACCTCCACCGTGGGGCGGACGACGACGGCCTGCTCGGCCGGGTCGACCTCGTCGGCCACCTGATACGGGGCGTTGACCGGATCTGTCGCGCACCACGCGGTGGCGTACAGGATGATGCGAGAGGCCAGGTAGGCGAAGACCATCACGCCCAGGATGGGCCCGAACGCCACCCCGGCCGGGCTGCTCAGCACCGACTTCAGGTAGATCCCGCCGACCGCCTTGACGATCTCGAAGGCGATGGCGGTGATCAGGCCGGCCTTCAGGGTGTTGCGGAAGGGCAAGGGCACCAACGGTAATCGCGACAGCACGAAGGTGAACAACAACCAACTGGCCAGCACCGAGATCACCACCGCGACACCACGCACCACCACCGGCGCCCAGGCGGCGTCATCGGCCTTGACCCAGCGCAGGATCGTCGACACGATGCCGCCGCCGTTGGCCAACGTGGTGAACGCCATCGTCACCGCGAACGCGACCCCGAGGAGCGCGAAGGTCAGCAGGTCGGTTCCCTTGGACACCAGAGCATTACGATTCAGGCGCCCGCCGAACATCTCGGTCATCCCCGCTCGGACCCCGGCGATCCAGCCGATGCCGGTCAGCGCGGCACCGAGAAGTCCGACGACGCCCACCGCGGTGCGTGAGGCGATCGCGGAATCGATGACCTGCTCGACCTGGCTGCCGAGTTCGCCGGGCAGTTCCTTGACCACCGCCTCCTGGATCTGGTCGATCAGGTCGGGCCGGCTGGCCAGGACGAAGGCGGCGATCGCGAAGGCCACCATCACGATCGGGACGAGCGCCAGGATGCCGTTGAAACTGATGCTCGCCGCATACAGGTTGCCGCGCCGGGTGGTGTATCGCTGATGCATCGCGATCAGGTGCTCCAGCCACGGCCATCGTCGGCGCGCGTCGGCGAACTGCTGCTGCGCGAGCGCGATCAGTCGCTTGATCCGGTCGATCATCGCACCCATGTGTGCCACCCTCCGCCTCGGTCCGGAGCGCACGCTCCGCGATCACGCGACCCGCCGGGCGTGGACTACACCGACGGCGGGTCTACTCCCCCACCGTAGGCGCGAGGAACCCCACCTTGTCGTATACCGATGCCAGCGTGGCGGCCGCGACCTCGCGGGCCCGGCCGGCGCCCCGTGCCAGGATGGCGTCGAGTTCGGCAGGGTCGTCGAGGTATTCGGTGACGCGGCCACGCAGCGGTGTCACAAAGTCGGCGAGTACCTCGGCGGTGTCGACCTTGAGGTCGCCGTACCCCTTGCCCTCGTACTTGGCGACGAGATCGTCGACGCCCACCCCGCTGAGCGCCGACTGGATGGTCAGCAGGTTGCTCACACCCGGCTTCTCGGCCGGGTCGAACCGGATGACCGAATCGGTGTCGGTGACCGCCGAACGGATCTTCTTCGCCGAGCGCTTCGGGTCGTCGAGGAGGTTGATCAGACCCTTGTCGGTGTCGGCGGACTTGCTCATCTTGGCCGTCGGATTCTGCAGGTCGTAGATCTTGGCGAATTCGGAGACGATGTGCGCCCGCGGGACGACGAAGGCCTTCCCGAAGCGCTTGTTGAAGCGCTGTGCGAGATCACGGGTCAGTTCCAGATGCTGACGCTGATCCTCTCCCACCGGGACGAAATCGACGTCGAAGGCGAGGATGTCGGCGGCCATCAGGATCGGGTAGGTGAACAGGCCCACGCCGGTCGCGTCGGTGCCCTGCTTGGCGCTCTTGTCCTTGAACTGCGTCATGCGACCGGCCTCACCGAATCCGGTGATGCACTGCAGCACCCAGGTCAGCTGCGCGATCTCGGGGACGTGGGACTGCACGTACACCGTCGCACGGGCCGGGTCGACGCCGACCGCGAGCAGCTGGGCCACCGACAGCCGGGTGCGATCGGCGAGGGTCTTCGGGTCGAACTCGACGGTCAACGCGTGCATGTCGGGGATGAAGTAGAACGCGTCGAACTCGTCCTGCAGTTCTACCCACTGCTTGACCGCGCCCAGGTAATTGCCCAGGTGGAAGGAGTCGCTGGTGGGTTGAATGCCCGACAGCACACGCCGGCGCGGCGCGGCGGATTCCGAAACGTCACTCATGACACCAGATTCTCTCAAACCCGGTCACTCGTAGATCACGGTGACCGGCGCGTGATCCGACCAGCGGCGGTCGTAGGAGTCGGCGCGGTCGACGAACGCCTTGACCGCCCGCCGGGCCAGGGCCCGATTGGCGAGTTGATAGTCGATCCGCCACCCCGAGTCGTTGTCGAAGGCCTTGCCCCGCCACGACCACCAGCTGTACGGGCCGTCGACGCCCGGATGCAGTTCGCGCAGCACGTCGACCCAGCCGGATCCGAGGCGGTGCGCCACCCACTCCCGTTCGTGGGGCAGGAACCCGGGGTTACGGAGATTGCCCTTCCAGTTCTTGATGTCGGACTCGGCGTGGGCGATGTTCCAGTCGCCGCCGACCACGACGTCGCGGCGGCGTCGTGCCGCGGTGGTCAGGTAGTCGCCGAACTCCGTGAGGAAGCGTTTCTTCTCCTCGAACTTCGCGGCCTCCTTGTCGGTACTCGACGGCGTCGGGGCCGCCGCCCCCTTGGGGAGGTAGAGACTCCCGACGGTCAGTGGTCCCGCTCCGGATCCGACGCCGTCGGCGAAGTCGGCCTCGAGGTAGCGCCCGGTCGGGTCGAACTCGGCGCTGCCGAAGCCCGTCCGCACCGCCGTCGGTGTGACCTTGCTCATCACTCCCACCCCGGCATGGCCCTTGACCACCGATTCGGTCATCGTCAGCTGCCATCCCCGATCGAGCGCCGGCCCGAGCGCCTCGCGCGCCTGTTGTTCGCTCGCCCGGATCTCCTGGAGCAGCACGATGTCCGGATCTGCCGAATCGAGCCAGGTCAGCAGGCCGGGGTTGATCTCGGATCGCGCCTTGGTGGCCGCCCGGATGCCGTTCACGTTGACGGTGGTGATCGTGGTTGTCACGGCTCCACACCCTACGTCGATGCTCCGACATCCCAATCTGGACTGGGTCCAAGGTTAGGCAACCCTTGCGTACCGTCGGGGTTTTATGTAATCCTCACCTAACAGTCAGATGAGGTGAGTTCCGATGTTCGTTTGTATCTGCCGCGCGGTGACCGAGGACGAGGTCCACGAGCACTGCTCCCAGGGTGCGCGGACCGTCGATGCCATCAGCGACCGCTGCGGCGCCGGCGAAGGATGCGGAACCTGCCTCGAACGACTCTCCGAGATTCTCAGCGAAAGGACCGCCGTCACCAGCGCCGCCTGACACACGCCGAGCTCGACCTCATGTGAATGACTCACATGGGGCCATTGGTCGTGTTACCGTTCGACTCATCATTCTTTGAGCCGAATGGAGTTGTGTCATGCGTGGAGATGACGAGGTCATCGCCCTGTTGAACGAGCAGCTGACCAGTGAGCTGACCGCCATCAACCAGTACTTCCTGCACGCGAAGATGCAGGACAACTGGGGTTTCACGGAGTTGGCCGGCAAGACCCGCGCCGAATCGATCGAGGAGATGACCCACGCCGAGATCCTCACCGACCGCATTCTGTTCCTCGAGGGTCTGCCGAACTATCAGAAGCTGCTGCCGCTGCGCATCGGGCAGACCCTGCGCGAGCAGTTCGAATCCGACCTCGCCATCGAACTCGAGGTGGTCGACCGGCTGAAGCCGGGAATTGCCCTGTGCCGCAGCAAGGGTGACATCACCTCGGCGAAGCTGTTCGAGGAGATCCTCAAGGACGAGGAACACCACATCGATTACCTCGAGACCCAGCTCGAACTGATGGACAAGCTCGGCGAGCAGCTGTACATGGCCAAGATCGTCGCGACCCCGCCGGACGTGGGCTGAGTCGCCGGGATTCCCCGAGCATCAGACTTCAACGCATATCAGTGGCGCCGCCTGTCCGACAGGCGGCGCCACTGGTGTCTGACCCCCGTGTCTGACCCCCGGGTCCGCGATTCACACCGTCTCGGCGGGTGAGGTCTGCCGGCTCTGCATCCAGATGCCGCGCACCCGACGATGCTGCGCCACCAGCGCGGCCACCAGGACCACGATTCCCGCCACCGCCAGGGCGGCGCCGAGGATCGACGGGGCGCGGTAGCCGTATCCGGCCGCGATCACCACACCACCCAGCCAGGCGCCGGCGGCGTTGGCGATGTTGAGCGCCGAGTGATTGAGCGCCGCCGCCAGCGTCTGCGCATCTTCGGCGACATCCATCAGCCGGGTCTGCAGCGCCGGCACCATCGAGGTACCGCCGACGCCGACGAAGAACGTCAGGATCAGGGCCGCCCACACGTTCTGCACCAGGAGCGCGAACAGGAGCAGCACCAGTCCGGTGCCGGTGAGTCCCACCAGGATCGACAGCGCGACGTTGCGGTCGGCGGCGATGCCGCCGACGATGTTGCCCACCACCATGCCGAGACCGAACAGCATCAGCGCGATCGGCACCAATGACACCGGGAGCCCGGCCAGCGATGTCAACGCGGTGTTCAGATAGGTGTAGAAGGCGAACATGCCGCCGAATCCGACGACGCCGATGAACAGGGTGAACCACACCTGCGGTCGACGCAGCGCGCCGAGCTCGGTCATCGGATTGGTGACGCGCATGTCCTGCAGCGACGGCAGATTCATCGCCAGCGCACCGATCGTCGCCACGCCGACCACCACGACGACCACGAACGCGCTACGCCAGCCGAAGTGCTCACCGAGCCACGCGGCCATCGGCACCCCGGCGACATTCGCCACGGCCAGCCCGAGCATGACCTGACCGATCGCCGCGGCCCGCTTCCGCGGTCCAGCCAGGTGGGCGGCGACCAGTGCGGCCACCCCGAAGTACGCGCCGTGCGGAAGACCCGCGACGAACGGCGCCGCGATGAGCAGACCGAACGTCGGGGCCACCACCGTCGCCGCATTGCCGATGGTGAAGGCCACCATCAGAGCGATCAGCAGGGTGCGTCGCGACATCCGCGCGGTCAGCGCGGCGATGAGCGGTGCGCCGATCACCACACCGAGGGCGTAGGCGGAGATGACGATGCCGGCGCTGGGTTCACTCACCGACATCGCATGGGCGATGTTGGGCAGCAGGCCCATGGCGACGAATTCGGTCGTCCCGATGCCGAACCCGCCGAGAGCCATCGCCAGGATCGCCCACCGGATCGGACGGGCGGGCGAGGGCGGCGCGCTCGCCGAGGTCTCCGAGGGTGAGGAGGACTCGACGACGGAGTCGGCAGGCGTGTGGACGGACTCGGGCATAGGTCCACCAACCACCGCGCGGGCGCCGAGGATTCCCATTCGGCGGCGTGAGGTCGTTCACATGGCAAACGGCGCGCGCCGCACGGAGCCGAGCGCCCGAGGCGGGCGTCGTCGGGTCAGCCGACGCCGACCGGTTCCTTCGAGGCGTCGACGGCTGCACCGTCGGCGGTGGGCACGGCGCTGCCCGTGGTCTCGGGCGTGGGCGACGAAGTGACCGACGGCGTCGGGTCAGCGGTGGGCCCGGGCGTGGCCGACGGCGTGGCACTGCCGGTGGGCTCGGGCGTGACCGACGGCGTGGCGCCGCCGGTGGGCTCGGGCGTGGCCGACGGCGTGGTGTCGACGGTGGTCACCGGCGTCGCCGGTGAATCCGACGTCGATGTTTCCGGTACCTGCGTTCCGCCGCCGAGGCTTCCCGGAGTGCCATCGGTCTGCGCGTCGCCGCTGCCCTCGGCCTCTTCCTGCGTCTCCCCCGCCGACAGCGTGCTGACGCCGTACGACCTCGCGGACGCCGGCGACGAGGACAGCGCCGCAATCGTCTGCGATGCCGTCGTCTGGGATGCCGAGTCGGGGCCCCACGGCACCGTGGTGATGCCCTCGACGATCCGCTCGGCCCAGTACCGGACGAAGTTCACCGGCAGCAGCACGATGCTCGTCGCACTCGCCGCGAGCGCCACCACACCCTGCTTGAACAGTGCCGAATCCCACTGCAGCACACCGTTGAGGATGTCCTGGAAGTCGAACAGATTCGGGAGGTAGGCGCCGTAACCCAGCTCCGGCAGCGGTGGCAGCCAGTCCATCACCCAGCGGATCGGGACCTGGAAGTCGGACAGGGTGATTCCGATGATGTCCGGGAAGCGGAATCGATACGGCAGCAGATCGGGCACCGACCAGTCGAGTCCCACGGCGTCGACGAGATTCTGCACGATGATCGCCGACGATGACGGCGACGAGATGGTGCACGTCCGCACATTCTCGAGGGTGCCGGTCTTGGTGCACGTCATCTCACCGTCGACCGAGCCCAAATCCCAGATGACGTCGTCGCCGGGATCTTGATACATGTGATACGGGTACTGGCCGTGTTTGACCCAGTACCCGAAGAAGTCGTCGACGACGCCGATCGGGTCGTGCAGCACATCCGGCAGGTCGCAGATCGGATCGCCCTCGATGCAGTAGGTGGTCACCGGCAGGCCGCCGTAATCGGCCCCGCTACGCGGGCCCGACATGGTCAGGCCCGGGATGACACCGACGAGGGCCGATTCGATGCCCTGTCCCCACAGGGTCCCCACCATCCGGGGATCGGAGTAGAGCTCACCGGTGACCTTGCTCGAATCGATGACGGTGCCGTCCTCGAGCGGGCGGTTCTGACCGAAGTCGGTGAGGACGTCGCCGGCGATACGCGCACCCTGGGAGTATCCGACGATGACGATCTTGCTGTCGGGACAGCTCTGCTGATACGTCGCGACGGCCTGCTCCAGGTTCGCCCTTCCCTCGGCCTCGCTCGCGTTGTAGCCGACCGCTCCCAGCGGCCAGATGGTTGCCGAATACGGCACCGGGATGATGTCGTAAGCATCTTCGCCCGAGTAGGGACTGTTGGTAAGCTCCTGCCACTGCGGCCCGTGCCCGGTGTATCGCTGCTCGATCCCCACCAGGTAACTCGCGTCGGTGTTCCACGTTCCCCCGACGGTGAAGACCGCACCGGGCGCGCAATCGCTCTCCTGCGCGAGCGCCACCCCACGCCCCAGGAATGTCGCCGTCACCAGCGACGCCGCCACCGCACCCACACCAACCGTGAGAGCTGCGAGTCGAATGCGACGTCGGTCCCCGAACCCTGCCATAGCGTGCAGCGTAGGCCGATGTCCAGTAGTGGATATCGAAAACCGGCCTCACGATCCACAATTCCTCCGGCCGGAGGACACCACCGCGCTCTCGAGCGCACCGCGCGGTGCCGTTTCGGTGGCCACCACGCCCGCCACCGTTCCAACCATGGTGAGCAGGAGGGTTATCAGCCCGGCGTGGCCGTGCTATATCCTTGTCGCCAGGTCATGAGCATCAGCGACAAGCCCCGGCTTGCTGATCGGCAACCCTCCAACCGCGGTGGGGTGCTCCGGGTGATGACCGGGTTGTGGGACGACGCAGTGTGTCCCCGGCAAGCGCGGGTCCGAAGGTCGGACCCCATCAGGGTTCCAGTAACCCTGCCGACCGTAGAAAGTGATCTATTTCCATGTCTGACGCAGCCAACGACGGCACCGTGAATCCTGTGGACACCTGGAGCTTCGAGACCAAACAGATCCATGCGGGTCAGAGCGCCGACGCCGCCACCAACGCTCGCGCGCTGCCGATCTACCAGACCACGTCGTACACCTTCAACGACACCACCCACGCCGCCAACCTGTTCGGGCTGGCCGAGCCGGGCAACATCTACACCCGCATCATGAACCCGACCCAGGACGTCGTCGAGCAGCGCCTGGCCGCTCTCGAGGGCGGTGTCGCCGCACTTCTCGTCGCGTCGGGGCAGGCCGCCGAGACCTACGCCATCCTCAACATCGTCGAGAACGGCGGGCACGTGGTGTCGAGCCCGCGGCTCTACGGCGGCACCTTCAACCTCTTCCACTACACGCTGCCCAAGCTCGGCGTCGAGGTCTCCTTCGTCGAGGACCCGGAGGACCTCGAGTCGTGGCAGGCGGCCGTGCGCCCCAACACCCGGGCCTTCTACGGCGAGTCGGTCTCGAACCCGAACAACGAGATCCTGGACATCGCAGGCATTTCCGAGGTCGCGCACCGCAACGGTGTGCCGCTGATCGTCGACAACACTGTCGCCACCCCGTACCTGCTCAACCCGCTGGCGCACGGCGCCGACATCGTCGTGCACTCGGCGACGAAGTACATCGGTGGACACGGCACCGCGATCGGCGGCGTGATCATCGACGGCGGTACCTTCGACTGGCGGGTGCAGCGTGACGGGGTCGACCTGTTCCCCGGCTTCACCACCCCCGACCCGAGCTACCACGGCGCGGTGTTCGCCGATCTCGGCGCGCCCGCCTACGCCCTCAAGGCCCGCGTGCAGTTGCTGCGTGACACCGGTGCGGCGATCTCGCCGTTCAACGCCTTCCTGCTCGCCCAGGGCCTGGAAACCCTGAGCCTGCGCATCGAACGGCACGTCGCCAACGCACAGCGCGTCGCCGAGTTCCTCAACGACCATCCGCAGGTCTCCTCGGTCGCCTACGCCGGCCTGTCGTCGTCGCCGTGGTACGCGCGCGGACAGCAACTGGCACCCAAGGGCCAGGGCGCGATCATCGGCTTCGAGATCGTCGGCGGTGTCGACGCGGGCAAGCGTTTCGTGGAGGCCCTGACGCTGCACAGCCACGTCGCCAACATCGGTGATGTGCGTTCGCTGGTCATCCATCCCGCCTCGACCACCCACAGTCAGCTCACCCCCGAGGAGCAGCTGGCCGCGGGTGTGACCCCCGGTCTGGTCCGCCTGGCCGTCGGCATCGAGGGCATCGACGACATCCTGGCCGACCTCGCCCACGGTTTCGCCGCCGCACAGTAATTCGGACTCGAGACAGGAGCACACACCCCGTGTCGGTGAGCATCGACCCCCAGGCCTCCGCGGCGCATCAACCCGAGTGGGAGCAGGTCCCCGACGGGCAGATGGTCCGCATGCGGGTGGGGTCGTTGGCTCTGGACAACGGGGAGGTGCTCGACGACGTCACCCTGGCGTTCCAGCGCTGGGGGACGTTGTCACCCGAACGCGACAATGTCGTCCTCACCCTGCATGCGCTGACCGGTGATTCCCATGTCACCGGACCCGCGACCGACGAGCAGCCCTCCCCCGGATGGTGGGACGGCCTGATCGGTCCGGGTGCGGCGATCGACACCGACGAATGGTGTGTGATCTCGGCGAACGTGCTCGGCGGGTGCCGCGGTTCGACCGGTCCGTCCTCGCCGGATCCCCAAGGGCGGCCGTGGGGTTCACGCTTCCCGCAGATCACCGTGCTCGATCAGGTGCGGGCCGAGGCCGCCCTCCTCGAGGCGCTCGACATCCGCAGCATCGGTGCGGTTCTCGGCGGCTCGATGGGTGGGGCCCGTGCGCTCGAGTGGGCCATCACCTACCCCGACAAGGTGCGTACCGCGCTGGTGCTCGCGGTCGGTGCCCGCGCCACCGCCGATCAGATCGGCACGCAGACAACACAGATCGCGGCGATCACGGCCGACCCGGACTGGCAGGGCGGCAACTATCACGGCACCGGCCGTTCACCGATGATCGGCATGGGGATCGCGCGTCGTATCGCGCATCTGACCTATCGACATGAACTGGAACTCGACGAGCGGTTCGGCGATTCTGCGCAGGATGGTGAAAACCCCTTGCGCGGTGGGCGATACGCGATCGCGAGCTACCTCGAGCACCAGGCGGACAAGCTCATCGAACGTTTCGATCCGGGCAGTTATGTGGTGCTGAGCGAGGTTCTCAACCATCACGACGTCGGACGCGGCCGAGGCGGCATCGCCGCGGCGCTGGGGTCGTGTCAGGTGCCGATCATCGTCGCCGGTATCGATTCGGATCGCCTGTACCCGTTGCGGTTACAACAGGAGCTCGCCGACGGCCTAGGCAACTGCGTGGGCGGTCTGCAGGTGATCCGGTCCGACAAGGGCCACGACGGCTTTCTCACCGAGTTCGACGCCATCGCCGATCTCCTCAAGCGCACAGTGGATCTCGCGCGCCGCTGATCGTCGCCGATCGGCACGGCCGCAGCCGTCGAGTCGGGTCAGCCGGCCGGAGTGGTGGTCGTCGTCGGCGCAGCGGACGGCACGGCCTGCTGCCGCGGCGCCGGGACGGGATAGGGTGTCAGATCCGGCGTGTCCGGGGCCGGGGTGCTCGTCTGCGGCGGCATGAGCGGCAGCAGTCCCGGCGGCAACCATTGCGATGGAATCGGCAGTGGCGGTGGCGTTGTCGGGGTCGTGGTGCTCGGCGACGTGACATTCGGCGACGCGGTGGTGGTGCTCGGTGTGTTCGGCACCAGCGTCAGCGTCGTTGCCGAGATCGTGGTCTGCGGCAGTTCGGTCGTCGCCCAACCCGGTGACTGAAACCCGCCGGGCGGTGGTGCGATCGTCGGCGGCAGCACCGCGCTGATCTCGGCGGATGTCGTCGAACGCGTCGTCGAGGTCCACCCGGTGTAGTCGGTGGTCGCGACCTCCTCGGCACCCTCCGTGGACGTCGGCGCCGGGGAATCCCCGGTGGACAGCGTTGCGCCGACCGCGACGGCGGCCATCACGACGGCGGCGATCAGACAACCGACCAGGGCCGCCGGTGCCAGCGACCAGCGTGGCCCGCGATGCCCGCCGATGAAGCCGAGACCGCCGGTCGACGACGACGACGAGGCGAGCATCGCCGCGCCGGTCGCGGCGACGATCTCCGGGGAGGGCGGTACAAGCACCTCCAGATCGACGTCGCCGGCGAGTTCGTGGATCACCGGCAGATTCGCCAGGCCACCCACCAGGACGACCGCGTCGGGTGCCGGACCGCGCCGACCGACCGCGGAGACGTAGCGCGTGAACACTCCACGCGCATCCGCCACCATCGGCGCGGCCGCCTCGGCGACCGCCGCCCGGGTCAGACGCAGACCACCCGCACCGGATGCGGGTACCGCGTCGCCGATCTCCTCCTTGGCGGTCCGGCAAGCACCGACGAGCAACTCCCGCCCACGTCGCGTCTGCGCCTCCCGGCCGACCGAGACCGATTGCGCGGCAACATGATCGGCGAGCGATCGATCCAGCGCACGACCACTGATCACCACGGTTCGTTCGATCGACGCAATCGTCCCGGCAGCGGGATCCACCGTGTAGAGCGACATTCCGGTGTCACCGCAATCGGCCACCACCACGGCGGTGAAGCGGTCGATCTGGCCGGTGCGGGTGAGGTATTCGGCCACCGCCTCTTCGTCGGAACTCAGGTAGACCTGTCGGCGTGTCCCCGTCCCGCCCGAGCGCAGGCGGCGGCGCTGCGTGGCGGTCCGAGCGGTGACGCCGATCGGTCCGACACGGCGATCGGCCGCCCGCGCCGCGTCGAGCATGAGGTCGATCCCGGCATTGACGCGACCGACGGAGTCGAGGCCGTCGGTGGGGTCGACCTCGAAGACGCGTGAGGTGACATCGGTCCGGCCGGCGTCGTCAAGGGTCATCAGGACGTAATGGATCATGCCCTCGCCCACCGAGACACCCAGCGACGTCGCGTCGCCGTCAGTGCCCTGGCTGTTGGTCTCCAACATGGATGAGATGCCAATCCCTACTTAGTGTCGCTAACGACCGTGTCATTCCTCGATCTGATGAGCGCCGCTTCTTGGCCCCGAATGTCACGCTGAGGTCACCAGTGTAATCAATCTGTGCCCAAAGGGTCGATCGAGGTGGCCAGCCACAGCATCAGTCCACCCACCGTCGCCATCGCGGCGACGTCGAACAACCGGCCCCTGACCTGCAACAATCCGACCCTGGTGGTTGGAATCAGGGCGCGCAGAAGTGCACCCAGCAAGAGCGCGGAACCGAACACGAACGCACCACGCCGCCAGCGATCGAAGAGCACCAACCCCGCGGCCACCACCACACCGAGCATCACCAGCAGATACGGAATCTGCACGATGCACGCCCGGACGATGCGCGCCCGGTGAATCCGCCGGGTCCGGTCGGTGGCGTCGGCGGTCATCGACCCAGCTTCTCCGCGAGTTGCGCCTCCGCCCGCTCGACGACGTTGACCAGGAGGAACGCCCGGGTCAGGGGGCCCACACCGCCCGGATTGGGTGAGACGTGGCCGGCCACCTCCCACACGTCGGGTGCCACGTCTCCACGGAGTCCGTCATCGGTGCGGCTCACTCCGACGTCGATGACCGCGGCGCCCGGCTTCACCATGTCGGCGGTCACCAGGTGGGGTACCCCGGCGGCGGCGATGACGATGTCGGCGCGCGACACCTCGGCGGCGAGGTCGCGGGTGCCGGTGTGACACAGCGTCACGGTGGCGTTCTCGCTGCGGCGGGTCAGCAACAATCCGATGGGCCGCCCGATCGTCACGCCACGACCGATGACCGTCACCCGGGCACCGGCGATCGGGATGTCGTAACGCCGCAGCAGGTGGATGACCCCGCGCGGCGTGCACGGCAGCGTCGACTCCTTGCCCAGGACCAGTCGGCCGAGATTGATCGGATGCAGACCGTCGGCGTCCTTGGCCGGGTCGATGCGCTCGAGCGCCGCGTTCTCGTCGAGGTGTGCCGGCAGCGGCAGCTGGACGATGTACCCGGTGCAGGCCGGATCGGCGTTGAGTTCGTCGATGGCGGCGTTGAGCTCGTCGGTGGTGGCGTCGGCCGGCAGATCCTTGCGGATCGAGTCCACGCCGATGCGCGCGCAGTCGGCGTGCTTGCCCTTGACGTAGGACTGCGATCCCGGATCGTCGCCCACGAGAATGGTCCCCAGCCCGGGATGTACGCCGGCCGCATGGAGCTTCTCTACCCGGGCGCTGAGGTCGGTGAAGATCTCGTCGCGGGTGACCTTGCCGTCCAGTCGTATCGCACTCACGGCGACCATTGTTCCACCTGTGCGGCGGCGCCCGGCCCGGCGGTAGCGTTCTGGGCATGTCGGCATCGATGGTCGCGGCGGTGACGCCGGACGACGTCCGCGCGGCGCAGTCGCGGATCGCGGGGACGGTCCGCCGTACTCCGCTACTCCACGCAGAGCTCGCCACCGGCCGTGGGCCGGTTCCGGTGGTCTTCAAGCTCGAGTTCACCCAGATCGGTGGCTGCTTCAAACCGCGCGGCAGCGTCAACGCGGTGATCCGCGCACGCGACCAGGGACGGCTCCCGGAGGCCGGCGTCCTGGTGGCCTCGGGCGGCAATGCCGCGATCGGCGCCGCCTGGGCGGCCCGCCTCGCCGGCACCGGGTGCACGGTCGTCGTCCCGGAGTCGGCACCCGCGGTCAAGGTCGCGGCACTGCGTGCCCTCGGCGCGACGGTCCACCTGATCGGTTCCCGCTACCAGGATGCCGCCGACGCGGCCGCCGGGATGGCGCTGGAGAGCGGCGCACTGGCGCTGCACGCCTACGACCGACCAGACATCGTGGCCGGAGCAGGCACCATCGGCCTCGAACTCGTCGACGACGTCGACGGCCCGCTGACCACCGTCGTGTGTGTCGGTGGAGGTGGCCTGCTGGGTGGGATGTCGGCCACACTGCGGCCCGGCGACCGGCTCGTGGGTGCCGAGCCCGTCGGTGCCTCCTGCCTGCATCAGGCGATCACGGCCGGAGGCCCGGTCGACGTCGACCTCGACAGCGTGGCCGCCGACTCGCTCGGCGCCACCCGGGTGGGCGAGATCTGCTGGGCGAGTATCGCGGGGCGGGCCGTGGACAGCGTCGTCGTGCCGGACGCCGCGATCATCAGCGCTCGGACGATGCTGTGGGAACGGTTCCGGATCGTCGTGGAGCACGGCACCGCCACCGCCGTCGCCGCGGTCACCACGGGAGTTGTTGCGGCCGATGATGATTCAACCCTGTGTGTGGTCCTGTGCGGGGCCAACACCGGGTTGACCGGGCTCTGACGGTCACCGGGTGCGACGCGCCCGGCACAATGGGATCCCATGTTCCGCATCATGTTCTACCAGCCGTGCATACCACCGAACACCGGTAACGCGATCCGGCTGGCCGCCAACACCGGCTGCGAACTGCATCTGATCGAACCGCTGGGGTTCTCCATGTCGGATGCGCAGGTGAAACGTGCCGGGCTGGATTACCACGAGATGGCGACGGTGACCGTCCACCCGAATCTCGAGACCGCGTGGACCGCCCTCAAGCCGGAGCGGGTGTTCGCGTTCACCGCGCACGCCGAGCGGTTTCACACCGACGTCGAGTACGCGCCCAGCGATGTGTTGCTGTTCGGGCCTGAGCCGACCGGACTTCCCGCCGAGGTGCTGGACGAACCCGAGGTCACCGATCGCATCCGGATCCCGATGCTGGCCGGACGGCGGTCACACAATCTGGCCAACGCAGCGAGCATCGCGGTGTATGAGGCGTGGCGTCAGCAGGGATTCGCCGGCTCGGTCTGAGGCCTCGCGGCGAGCGGTCAGTCGACGGACACGGCGTAGCGGTCGGCGAGTTCGAGAAGCGCGGTCTCCAGAAAATTGTCGACGTTGTCGGCGATGATGTCGGGTGTCTGCCTCCGACCACCACAGAGCGAGGGCTTCGCGTTCGTCGTCAGGTCGCCGAAGCCACCTCGCCCCGGCGCCGATGAAGGATCTCGTCGGTGGCCATCGCCCGCCCCCGGGTGGCGTCCACCGCTCAGCTCACCCGGAACCGCTTGGTGCGGGACGTGGCACCGCCGACCAGGGCAACACGGCTCTTGGGTACTCCGAGGTGCTTGGCGAGCAGCTCGGCGATGGCCTTGTTGGCCTTGCCCTCGGTGGCCGGCTCCCGCACGAAAATGGTGATCGCACCATCGGGTCCGGTCTCGACCAGCGGCCCCTTTCGGCTGCTCGGCTTGGCCGTGACGATCACCTGTTGCGGCATGCGTCGCTTCCCCTCACGTCGTTCTCACACAGAAACACTGTCACTGTCATATCTGGACGGCTCGTCTGCCGGATATGCCACGAACCCCGGGTCATGATCCACGAAGTCGCGTGTCGTCGCACGCGTGATTTCACTCGTGGCACACATTGTGCCCCATCCGCTCGGATTCTCCGCTCAGTGCCAGTCACGCGAACGAGACCCCACGCGAAGATCCATGCGCTGCAAGCGATCCGCGACCACCGTGACAGCGCCCTCGGCGTTCTGCACCCGACCCCGGACCAGCAGTGCGGTGGCCGTATGCGCCAGTTCCCGGTACTTCGACCACAAACCCACCGAACAGACGACGTTGACCATGCCGGTCTCGTCCTCGAGGTTGATGAATGTCACACCCGAGGCCGTGGCCGGGCGCTGACGATGGGTGACCGCCCCGCCCACCAGGACCCGGGAACCGTCCGGGACGGCCAACAGACCGTCGGCGGGGATCACCCCCAACGCCGCCAATCGCGGTCGCAGATACTGGGTCGGATAGGACGCCGGTGTGATACCGGTGGCCCACGCGTCGGTGGCGGCCAACTCCACATCGGTGAGTCCCGGCAGCATCGGGGTCGTTGATGCCTGAGGGAGATCGAGGTGCTCCGGACGCGCCGTCGACGCCGCACCGGCCTCCCACAACGCCTGCCGCCGACTGAGTCCGAACGTCTCGAAGGCCCCCGCCCCGGCCAGTCCCTCCAATTGCCGGGTGGTCAACCCGGCTCGTCGGGACAGATCGGCGAGACCGGTGAAGTCGCCGTCGGCACAACGCGCCTCGATGATCCGTTCGGCCACCTCGTCGCCCACCCCACGAACCCCAGACAAGCCCAGCCGGACCTCCTCCCCATGATTTTCCAGGGTCGCCTCGGCGCGTGAACGGTTGATGTCGGGTCGGTGAACCCGCACACCGTGTCGGCGCGCATCGGCCACCAGCGACTGGGGCGAGTAGAAGCCCATCGGTTGCGCCCGCAGCAACGCCGCACAGAAAGCGGCAGGGTGATGCAACTTGAACCACGACGAATAGAACACTAGCGAGGCGAAACTCTGCGAATGACTTTCCGGGAAACCGAAATTGGCGAAGGCCGCCATCTTCTCGAAGATCCGGTCGGCGGTGTCCCCGGTGATCCCGTGGGTCGACTCCATGCCGTCGTAGAACCGCTGACGCAGTCGCTGCATCTTCTCCGGTGACCGCTTGGAACCCATTGCCCGACGCAACTGGTCGGCCTCGGTGGCGTCGAAGCCCGCGACGTCAACGGCCAACTGCATCAACTGTTCCTGAAACAGCGGCACCCCCAGCGTGCGTTCGAGCGCCTTGAACATCGACGGGTGCTCGACGCCGACCGGCTCGGTCCCGTTGCGCCGCCGGATGTAGGGATGCACCGACCCGCCCTGGATGGGCCCGGGACGGATCAGCGCGACCTCCACCACCAGATCGTAGAAACAGCGGGGCTTCAGGCGTGGCAGCGTGGCCATCTGCGCACGGGATTCCACCTGGAACACACCGACCGAGTCGGCGCGGCACAACATGTCGTACACCGCGGTCTCGGCGAGGTCGAGGGTGGCCAGGTCGACGTGCAGGTCCTTGTGTTCGGCTACGAGATCGATCGCATAGTGCAACGCCGAGAGCATCCCCAGACCCAGGAGATCGAACTTCACCAAACCGATTGCCGCACAGTCATCTTTGTCCCATTGCAGGACGCTGCGGTCGGCCATCCGAGCCCACTCGGTGGGACAGACGTCGGCGATCGGCCGGTCGCAGATCACCATGCCACCGGAGTGGATTCCCAAATGTCTTGGCATTCCCCCGATCTCGTCGGCAAGTTCACGAACGTCGGCGGGCGCGTCCTGCGGCATCGTGGCCCACGCATCCTGCTGCCCGGTGGCATAGCCCAACGCCTTGGCACTGTCGCGTACGGATGACCGTTGCCGATAGGTGATCACGTTGGCCACCTGGGCGCTGAAGTCGCGGCCGTAACGCCGGTAGACGTACTGGATCGCCTCTTCCCGCCGGTCGGACTCGATGTCGACGTCGATGTCGGGCGGCCCGTCACGTTCGGGTGAGAGGAACCGCTCGAACAGCAACTCGTTGGCCACCGGATCGACATTGGTGATGCCGAGGGCGTAACAGACCGCGGAGTTCGCGGCGCTCCCCCGTCCCTGGCAGAGGATGTCGTTGCGTTTGCAGAAGTCGACGATGTCGGCGACGACGAGGAAGTACCCGGGGAAGGAGAGGGTATCGATGATCGCCAGTTCGTGTTCGATCTGTCGATACGCCTGGGGATGCCGCGTGGGGGTGCCATACCTCGCGGCGGCCCGGGTCATCGTGAGATGCCGCAGCCAGGTGGCCTCGGTGTGCCCGTCGGGAACATCGAAGGGCGGCAGTTTCGGTGCGATCAAACCCAATTCGAAGGCGCAGTCGGCAGCGATCTGCACGGCGTTGTCGATCGCCTCGGGATGTGCGGGCAACATCCGAGCCATCTCGTCGCCACTGCGCAGGTGCGCTCCGCCGACCCCGGGCATCCATCCCTCGATGGTCTCGATGTCGGTGCGGGCCCGTACCGCCGCCATCGCCATCGCCAGCCGACGTCGTGGCGGTCCGGCGAAATGGGCTCCGGCGGTGGCCACCGTCGGTATCCCGAACCGGGTGGCCAGACCGGCCAGCGCCGCGTTGCGGGCATCGTCGTCGGGAAGCCCCTGCGCGGTGAGTTCGACGACCACACCACCGGCTCCGTAGCGGTCGATCAGACCACCGAGCGCCTTCTCCGCGGCCGGGAGCCCCCCGCGATCCAGCGCTCGGCGCACCGCCCCCTTACGACAGCCGGTCAGCACCAGCCAATGTCCGGCGTCGGCGATGAGGCGGTCGGCGTCGTAGCGCAGCAGCCCCTTCTCGCCTCCGGACATGTGTGCGTCGGCGATCACCCGCGACAGTCGCCGATATCCCTCACTGTCTCGCGCCAGCACCAGCAGATGTTCGCCGGGCGGATCCGTCACGCCGGTCCGGGCCACATCCGGCTGCAGCGACAGCTCCGCACCGAACACCGTCGGCATGCCGAATTCCCTTGCCGCCTCGGCGAATCGCACCACGCCGTAGAAGCCGTCGTGGTCGGTGATCGACAATGCCGTCAGATCCAGCCGCTGCGCCTCGGCGACCATCTCCTCGGGCATCGACGCGCCGTCGAGAAAGCTGTAGGCGCTGTGCGCGTGCAGTTCCGCGTAGCGGACCGACGAGGACTCGGTCCGGATCTCCGGCGCCACGTAGGGTCCACGCTTACGTGACCAGGCCGGCGAGTCCCCACCGTCGCCGGGGCCGAAGAACTCACCGGGACGATCGTGACCGTCGGAGGCGCGCGCACGCCCGGAGAGGACTCGCTCCATCTCCGACCACGTCGGTGGCCCCTGGTTCCAACCCATCCGTTCATCATAGAACATGCGTTCGATACTGGTCATCGCACCGGCCGTCTAGGTCTGTGATGTATCGGTACATAGGTGACAGTTCTGCGTCAGGCCATCGGTGACACTTGGTGTGTCAGGACTTCGGTGACGGTCTGGTCTTCGTGGGGCGTGGGCCGCGGGGTTGTCGATTGCCGACGTAGCTAACTCCGGGAGTGGGTCGAGGGTGCTCGACAACGACCTCTCCGTCGGTGTTGGCGATGACGACCGTGTTCCGCGAGGCCGGTGTGGCTCACCGTGAACCGAAGAAGAAGCCTCGCTCGGCGTGGCGGCGGTTCGTCTATCCGGCACCGGACGCGTGCTGGCAACTCGATGGCACCGAATATGTAGGTGACTGCATCCACGCTGACGGTCCCGGAGGTACTGACAGTTCGGAGCAGGACAAGATACGGGCCAGCGATGCCGTCGAGGGGACCTCCGTCAGGCCCATCGACTGCATCTTGTCATGCACGCTGATCGGTTCGTGATCCAGACCGGAAGCCTCTAGGGCAGCGCGCACCGCGACTGCTTGCCCTTGACCTCGTCACTCAGCGCCGACGGGCTCGACTTCGGGCGGCGGGTGCGGGGTTCCAGCACCGCCGCGGCCCCCTCGTCCTTGGCACGTTTACGCAACTCGTAGAACGACTTCCGGGAAATTCCGTGTTCGGCGCAGAACGTCGAGACCACTCCGCGCGGTGCATCATCAGGCCACTGCGAGATAGCCAGACGCACGACAGGGTCGATAGGGTTGTTAACAGCCACCGTCTGAGCGTTGAGTGCGGCAGCGTGATCTGACCCGACGAGGTCGGTTCGATCGAAGCCCAACCGACAGCGTGTCGTGGATATCGATGCGAAACACAAGCCTGCCTCCAGATCGGTCGTCTTGTCGCCTGAATCGACGTGTATCAATATTGACGTGTGTCGAATAAGAATCTCCTGCTGCCACCCGGCCGCGGCCTCAGCACTGACGAGACCGGGGCTGTCACCCCACTGTTGAAGGCGCTCGCGGACCCGGTTCGGCTGCGGTTGCTCTCGGAGGTCGCTGCGCATCCGGGCGGCGAGGCGTGCGTGTGCGACATCTCCGGACCGTTCGAGCTGTCGCAGCCGACGATCTCGCATCATCTGAAGGTTCTGCGTCAGGCAGGTCTGGTGACGAGCGAACGGCGCGCGACCTGGGTGTACTACCGCGTGAATACCGAAGCATTGCAACAACTGTCAGCCCTGCTGGGAGATCTCGCCACGGTCGTGGGGGAAACGCGTTCGTGCGAGGCCGACCAGTGACCGCCACCGACACCGCGGTCGCGGGAAAGTTGTCGATGCTCGACCGGTTCCTACCGGTGTGGATCGGCGCCGCGATGGTCGCCGGCCTGCTGCTCGGCCGAGTTGTCCCGGGCCTGGGTGACACCCTGGCGGCGGTAGAACTCGACGGCATCTCGCTGCCGATCACCCTCGGCCTGCTGATCATGATGTACCCGGTGCTGGCCAAGGTGCGCTACGACCGGCTCGATTCGGTCACCGGTGACCGTCGCCTGCTGCTCGGATCGCTTCTGCTCAACTGGATCATCGGACCGGCGTTGATGTTCGCGCTGGCCTGGCTGCTACTCCCGGATCTGCCGGAATACCGGACCGGACTGATCATCGTCGGACTGGCCCGCTGCATCGCGATGGTCATCATCTGGAACGACCTGGCCTGCGGTGACCGCGAAGCCGCTGCCGTCCTCGTCGCGCTGAACTCGGTGTTCCAGGTGATCATGTTCGCCGTGCTGGGCTGGTTCTACCTCTCGGTGCTACCCGGCTGGCTCGGCCTGGAACAGACCACGATCGACGCCTCGCCGTGGCAGATCGCGAAGTCGGTCCTGATCTTCCTCGGCATCCCCCTGGTCGCCGGCTACCTCACCCGCCGCATCGGCGAACGGACCAAAGGCCGCGACTGGTACGAATCCTCGTTCCTCCCGCGGTTGGGTCCGTGGGCGCTCTACGGGCTGCTCTTCACCATCGTCATCCTGTTCGCCTTGCAGGGTGAGCAGATCACCTCGCAACCCTGGGACGTCGTGCGGATCGCGCTCCCGCTGCTGATCTACTTCGCGGTGATGTGGGGCGGCGGATTCCTCCTCGGCGCCGTGATGGGACTCGGTTACGAGCGGACCACCACGCTCGCATTCACCGCCGCGGGCAACAACTTCGAGCTCGCCATCGCCGTCGCGATCGCCACCTACGGTGCGACCTCCGGCCAGACTCTCGCCGGAGTCATCGGACCACTCATCGAAGTGCCGGTCCTCGTCGCCCTCGTGTACGTGTCCCTGGCATTGCGGAAACGCTTCACCAGCCCGAGCACCGCCTCTAGCCCAGATGTATCGAAGGAGCCAGGTCGCGATGCCTGAGAATGTGTTGGACGAGCAGCTGAGTCGCGGCGAACACCGCCCAACCCGAACTGTTGATGACCATACCGTGCTCGCCCGCACCACCGCTGACCTGGCCACCAAGTACGAGGGTGTGGTGTCTCGCCAGACGGTGGAACGCTGTGTGTTCGAGTCCTACACCGCGTTACGGCGCACCTCCCGGGTGCACGCGCACCTGACGACCTTGGCGGGACGATTCGCTGCTGATCGGTTACGCGCACTGGCCCAGGCGGAGGGTTCGGTACCCAAGGATGTGCCCGAGGTCTTGTTCATCTGTGTGCAGAACGCCCGCCGCTCGCAGATGGCCGCCGGATTGTTGACCCATCACGCCGCCGGTCGGGTACACGTGCGCTCCGGCGGATCGGTGCCCGCGCATTCGATCAACCCGACCGTCGTCGAGGCGATGTCTGAGATCGGCGTCGACTTGGGCACCGAGTACCCCAAACCGCTCACCGACGATGTGGTCGCTGCCGCTGACGTGGTGGTGTCGATGGGCTGCGGCGACGCGTGCCCGATCTATCCCGGCAAGCGCTATCTGGACTGGACGGTCTCAGACCCCGAGGGCCGTCCCCTCAACGAGGTTCGCGCGATCCGCGACGATCTTGATGCCCGCGTTCGCTAGCTTCTCTCCGGACTCGCTGCCGAACGGGTCTAACTTTTCCGAGCTTCCCTCACAGCTGAAAGGGCTTGTGTCTTATGTCTTTCTCTCGACCTAGCGTGCTGTTTGTATGTGTCCACAACGCTGGCCGATCGCAGATGGCCGCCGGTTTCCTCACCGCTCTTCGCCAGGGCAGCGTCGAGGTCCGCTCGGCCGGATCCGCGCCCGCCGACTCGATCAACCCGGCCGCTGTCGAGGCGATGGCTGAAGTCGGTATCGACATCTCCGCGCAGTCACCAAAGATCCTCACCCCCGACTCTGTCGAATCCTCCGACGTCGTGATCACCATGGGCTGTGGCGATGCGTGCCCGGTGTTCCCCGGCGTCAGCTACCGCGACTGGGCCCTCGACGACCCGGCCGGCCAAGGTATTGACGCGGTCCGCTCGATCCGCGATCAGATCCGCGCACTGGTCGAGGGCCTGCTCGACGAACTGGTACCCGCCGACCAGCGGGTCGGCCAGTGAGCACGCCACCGCAGGTGTTGTTCGTGTGCGTGAGCAACCGCGGCAAATCGGTGATGGCTGAACACCTCACGCCCACGGTCACCGGCCGGATCACCCCATCCTCGGCCGGGACGAGTGCGAAGATCGGCGGCCAGGTCAACGAACTGTCCGCCCAGGTACTCGCCGAAGTCGGCGCCGACGTCGCCGGACATCAGCCGCGGCAACTCACCGACGACCTGATGCAAGCCGTGGACCTGGTCGTGGTGGTCGGTACCGCTGACGTCACCCCACCCGACGGCGTCGCCCTCGAGGTGTGGGACACCGACGAACCTTCCGAACGGGGCATCGACGGCGTCGAACGGATGCGGCTGATCCGCGACGACATCACCCACCGGATCCGCGCCCTCGCCGACCGCATCGCGCGGTAGGCGAGAGCGCGAGCCACGACCCCCTCAGCAGCAGGCGGTGCGCGCCTCGGCCGGTTCGGGGGCGTTGCCACCGCAGCACACCGAACCCTGCTCGGCTTCCTCGGCGGCGTTCTGTTCCAGGAGTTTCGGGCTGGTGCCGAAGGTGTCGGAGTCGGCGAGCACGGTGTAGACCTCCCACTTCTCCTTCGCCGGCCCGGTCACCCACACCTTGTCCTGCGTCGCGAAACAACAGGTGGAGTTGATCTCCTCCTGCGTAAACAGGCCCTCACCGGACAGGCGGGCGATCTCAGCGTGCACCTTCTCGCTGGACTCCACCTCGACACCGAGATGGTTGATGGTGCCGCCCTGGCCGGGGTTCTCCAGCAGCACCAGCTTCAGCGGCGGCTCGGCGACCGCGAAGTTGGCGTAGCCCGGCTTGCGTTTGGCCGGGGTGGTGTTGAACAGCTTGGAGTAGAACTCGATCGCGGTACCGAGATCATCGACGTTGAGTGCGAGCTGCATACGGGACATGACCATCACCTTCACCTGTGAGACATATATCGAACTACGGTCATCATGCAGAGTGCCGACCTTTTCGACATATGTCAAGACCACGGGTATGGTCGGGTTATGCCGAAGACCTTGCCGATGGTCGACATCAGTGCCCCGATCTGCTGCGCGCCGGTGTCGGCGGCTCCGCTCGATGACGACACCGCGCTGGAGATTGCGTTGCGTCTCAAGGCGCTTGCCGATCCCGTGCGGATCAAGCTGGTCTCGATCCTGCTCGCCGACACCGGTGACGGGATCTGCACCTGCGACCTCGCGACCGCGGTCGGGCTCACCGAAGCCACCACAAGTCACCACCTGGGGGTGCTCCGCAAGGCCGGCATGGTCGCACCTGACCGGCGGGGGATGAACGTCTACTACCGAGCGCAACCGGACTCGTTGGAAGCGCTGCGCAACGTTCTCAGCGCCACGACAGGGTGCTGCTGAACCGTCACAGGCGCGAATCGTCGAGCAATTGCGTCAGGCTCCCCTCATCGGCAACCGCGACACGCGAGTTCGCACAGAGCGTTGCCTCGCGGACATTTCATGAAGAAGTGTCACCACCAATACCGCTCGTACCGTCACCGATGTCCTGATGCAGAAGTGTCACCGATGTCCTGCGAGATGACACCGGCCGTCGAGGTCGGCGTCCCATCCTTGCCATCGGACACTGGAAGTGTCAGGCTGGGACAATCGTCCTTACCGGACAGTAAGAACCCGCCCGGCAGATCGGGAGCGATCGCATGTCCACCTACTTCGTCACCGGCGGCAGTGGCTTCATCGGCCGGCGCCTGCTGCGTGCCCTGCTGATCGGCAGGCCCGACGCCACCATCCACGCGCTCGTCCGCGCATCCTCACTGGCCCGGCTCACCGCGATCGCCGACGACCTGCCCGGCGGGGAGCGCATCCACCCCGTCGTCGGTGACATCACCGAACCGGGACTCGGCCTGCGCGACACCGACCTCGACGTCGATCACGTCATCCACCTCGCCGCCATCTACGACATGGCCGCCGACGATGCCGCACAACAGGCGGCCAATGTCGCCGGCACCGCCCACGTCGCCGACTTCGCCCTGGCCCATGACGCCACCTGTCATCACGTCTCGTCCATCGCCGTCGCCGGCGACCACCGCGGCGTGTTCACCGAGGACGACTTCGACGTCGGACAGGGATTTCCGACCGCCTATCACCGCACCAAGTTCGAGGCGGAGAAGGTCATCCGCGACCGGGCAGACCTGCGGTGGCGCATCTATCGCCCGTCGGTGGTGGTCGGTGACTCACGCACCGGCGAGATGGACAAGGTCGACGGACCCTACTATTTCTTCGGCCATCTCCGGCAGTTCTCCAGACTGCCTGCCGCACTGCGACTTCCGTTCCCCGATCTGGGCCACATCAACGTGGTTCCGGTCGACTACGTCGTCAACGCGCTCGCCGCCCTGATCCTCGCCGAGGACACGAGCGCACACCGGGTCCATCACCTCGGCGATCGCACCGACCGCAGCATCACCGACCTCTACAACGCTCTCGCCCCCGCGTTCCATGCGCCGCGCGGCATCACCGTGGTACCGCATCAACTCGTCGAACCCGCGGTGACCCTCACCGGCTTCGGCCCATTGCGATTGGGCCGCAACCTCATCGCCGAACAACAGGGAATCCCACCGGCACTTCTCGACGCGATGGATCTGCCCGTGCGATTCTCCTCGGATCGGACCATCACCCGCCTCTCACCCCTCGGGGTCTGCCCACCCCCGGCGCTCGAGGACTACGCACCCGCCCTGTGGACGTACTGGTCACACCACCTCGATCCGGCCCGCCACCGACGCACCGACCCACGAGGGCCTCTGGTGGGCAAGGTCATTCTCATCACCGGCGGCTCGTCGGGAATCGGTAAGTCCACCGCCCGCATGTGTGTGGCCCGGGGTGCGACGGTCATCATCGTGGCCCGCCACGCCTACGAACTCGATTCCGCGGCACGCGAGATCAACTCCGTCACACCGACACCCGGTGTGCCACGCGGACATGCGTACCCGGTCGTCTGCGACATCACCGACGAGGAATCGGTCCAGGCGATGGTCAAGTCCGTCCTCGTCGATCATGATCATGTCGATGTTCTCGTCAACAATGCCGGGCGGTCGATCCGGCGGGCCACCGTCAATGCCGTCGACCGTTCCCACGACTATCACCGGGTGATGGCGGTGAACTACTTCGGCGCAGTGAACATGGTGCTGGCGCTGTTGCCGCACATGACAAGCCGGCACTGCGGCCACATCGTCAACGTGACCTCGATCGCGGTGCAGTCACGCGGTGGACGCTTCAGCGCCTACGCCGCCTCCAAGGCCGCCCTGGAGGCATTCAGCGATGCGACCGCCGTCGAGACGTTGTCCGATCACGTCACGTTCACCAACGTGCGACTGCCGCTCGTGCGGACGCGGATGATCAGTCCCACCGAGGATTACCGCCGGTCGGCGGGCGTGTGGAGTCCGGACAGGGCCGCGGCGCGCGTGCTCGACGCGATCGAACATCGCCCCCAACACATCTCGACCCCGCTCGGCGATCTCGCCGACCTCGGACGACGCTTCGCACCACGACTGACCACGCGAATCCTGCATCAGGAGTTCCTGCTCGGACGCGAGTCGGCCGCCGCCCTCGGCGAACCACGGCCGAGACGCCGATGATCGACACCCCGTACCTGTCGGTCGATACCGATCGGCTCGATGCCAATCTGCACTCCATGGCGCGGCTCTGCGCCGAGGCCGGCATCGCACTGCGACCGCACGCCAAGACACACAAGTGCATCGAGATCGCCGAGCGCCAGATCACCTGTGGTGCGCAGTGTCTGACGGTCGCGACGATCGGCGAGGCGGAGGTCTTCGCGGCTGCCGCAGATCGGACGGGATGCCGGGATCTGTTCATCGCCTATCCGTTGTGGGTGACCGCCGACAAGGGTGCACGGCTGCGCGCGCTCGCCGATCAGGTGTCGCTGCGGATCGGGGTGGCCTCGGTGGAGGGAGCCCGGCAACTCGGTATGACGCTGGGCGGCAAACGATTCGGATATTCGGTCGAGGTTCTCGTGGAGGTCGATTCGGGCCAGCATCGCACCGGCGTCGCACCGGGCGATGCCGGCACGGTGGCGGCGGCCGCCGTCGACGCCGGCCTCGACGTGGTGGGGGTGTTCACCTTTCCCGGTCACGGATACGGGCCCGGGGATTCCCGGCGGCGGGCCGCCCGCGAGGAGGCGGACGCCTTGGCATCGGCAGCGGAATCGTTACGGGCCACGGGAATCGACCCACGGGTACGCAGTGGCGGATCGACCCCGACCATCGCCTTTGCCGACACCGGGATCCTCACCGAGATCCGCCCCGGCGTCTACCCGTTCTTCGACGCACAGCAGATCGAGTTGGGGACGTGCGGATTCGACGACGTGTCGTTGTCGGCGGTCACCACCGTGGTCCACCGCAGCGGCACCCGGATCGTCGTCGATGCCGGGAGCAAGATCCTCGGTGCCGACCGGCCCGGGTGGGCAACCGGATTCGGCCGGGTGGCCGATGCGCCGGACGCACGGATCACCTCCCTGTCGGAGCATCACGGGGTCATCGAGTATCCCGATACCGCAGCGGCGATTCCGGCTGTCGGTGAGGTGATCCGGGTGATCCCCAATCACGTGTGCACAGCGGTCAACCTGGTCGACGAACTGATCGTCGAGTCCGATTCGGTTGAGCCGCAACGGTGGCCGGTGGCGGCACGCGGACGCAACAGCTGAGCCCCACTTGCGTTGACAGCGCCCTGTTCTCCGTTGACAGCGCTCTGTTCTCCGTTGACAGCGCCCACAATTCCGTTGACAGCGCCCTGTTCTCCGTTGACAGCGCTCTGTTCTCCGTTGACAGCGCCCACAATTCCGTTGACAGCGCTCTGTTCTCCGTTGACAGCGCCCGCATCCCGGCAGCTCACTCGTATATCCCCTCCACCACCCAGCCACCCGATCGATAGCACAGCAACAGTGCCCGCGAATCGTCGAGTAGTACCTGGGCTCGGGCGTCGACCTCGTCGACACCTGAGCCATTGCGGGTGATCCCGGTCGGCCACGGGCCCGCCCACCATCGCAGTTCCCAGCTGCTGCGTCGATCCGTCCCACCGGGTCCGGGACGGTGCGCGAGTCGAACGGTTGTCGGTTCGGCGGAGAAGGCACCGCGCGGGGTCACCAGCACCGGATCGCCGGACAGATCGATCACCTCGACGGGGATGTCGGCCATCACCGACGGCGCCGGACGCGGCATCCTCCCCGGCCATGGCGCAGACGGATCACGCTGTGGCACAGCATCTTCGCCGAGAGCGACCATCGTGATCGCCGCACCCGGATCACGGCCTCCACTCCGGACGGGGATGCGGACCGCATCCCCACCGAGCAATCCCTGCACCCGCTCCATGCTGCGACGGGCACGTTCGGACACACCTGCGCCACCCGGCAGACCCGCCCCGGCCAGCGAGTACTGCAGCGCACCGGCATCGACCACTTCCACCGGTTCCAGCCGAAGCATGGCGATCGGTGAATCGGGACGGGCGTCGCCGGTCGCATTACGCCTCCCCCCGGTCATCCATCCCTCCAGCTGCCACCGGATACGGTCGGCGGTGGCCGTCGGGGTGAGCGGTTGCGCGCATCGCCAGGTACGCGTATGGCGTTGCCCGCGTTCGGTGATCGCTTCGACGACCAGTTTCGTGCAGGCCATCGAGGCGTCTGTCAACCGGCGATGCACCACCTCGGCCAGACGACGGCCGATGAAGGCGGCCGCATCGATCCGGTCCACCGGCGGATCACAGACGTACTCGATCGACAGGTCGTCGGGCAGTGCGCGCGCCGACGGTGGTCTGCCGGGCAGGGCGTTCGCCTGTCGATGTGCGGTCACCGCGTCGGCGTCGAATCGGGTGGCGATGTCGGCGACCCGCATGTCGGCGAAGTCACCGATGGTCACCACACCCAGGCGGCGCAGCAGTTCGACCAGTCCGTCACGCCCCGGCGCGCACAGCGAGGATTCCACGGCGAGATCGGCGATCGGGAGTCCGGCGAGATGCACACGATCGCCACCCGGCGTCACATTGCATCCACGCCGGGCGGCCAGGACCGCGGTGAACAGTTCGTCGGCGATCCCGACCTGCGATTCGACACCACACGCCGACACCCGATCGACGAGTTCCTCGGCAAGGGTGTCCTCGCCACCGTGGACGCGCACGGCTCCGGACAACGAGACCACCAGCAACCCTGGTCGTATCACCTCCATGGCGGGGACCATCTCGGCGACGGCCGCAGCGATCGGTTCGAACGCCCGCCCATCGCGATGATCGTCGGCGAGGACCACCGTCATCTCCGGGCACCGGGACTGCGCCTGACGCTTCCGCATGCCACGGCGCACCCCGGCTGCCCGGGCGGGTGCCGAGCAGGCGATCACCCGATTGGCACTGAGCACCGCGACCGGATGCCGGGGCGGCAGGTCGGCCTCGGCTGCCGCCGCGATGGCCGGCCAGTCGGGGCACCACAGTGCCAGCACGCGCCGCCGGGCCAGTACCCGCCGCCGGGCCTCGACGCGCGATCGTGGTTCGGCACCGGCCATCAGTTGGCCACCGCCACATCCGGTTCGGAACCGACCGAACCGAACGTCGCATCCAACCGCCGGATCAGTACCCGATCGTCTCCGAAATCGCCTGCCACAAACTCTATTTCGGTGTCTCGACGACGACGGTCACGACCCTCGGCCACCACCCTCAGCCGCATGCCGGCGAGATGTCCGTGCCCGCTGCGCGCATCGGCCAGGTCGCCACGTCCGGCAAGAGTGGGACGATGCCGGTATCCGATCACCCGAACATCCAGACGGGTGTGCGCGCCCGGCCATACACCGCCGACGGCGATCAGCGACGACGACTGCTGACGTGCACGACCACCGACCACCCGGCATCGGGACGGCGGGACGGAGACCCCACCGAGCCCGAGGATCACCAGGTCCATACCGTCGAGCAGAACCGAGGCCACCTCGACCGGATCGACACCGGGTTCGGCGACGACCGCGATGCGTTCGAGATCGGCCCCCATCTCCACCGCCGATGCCAGGTTGAGCCCGGGCACACCCACGATGCCGATCTGTCCGCCGCCCGCGGTCACCGTGGCGATCAGGGACATGAGCAGTGATCGGGCACCGGTGTAGCAGAGAATCCCGCCCCGCACGATGCCGCGCTGGGGCAACACCTCGGCGAGTTCGTCGGACACCGGCAACACGTCGACGGATACCGGTTCCGCGGTCCGGCGATCGGGCGTGCCCGACATGACCGCCATCTGGCGGCGCAGGCCGGCCAGCGTGTCGTTTCGATGCTGTTCGGCTGCACCCGAACCGGATGGACCCGGAACATCTCCTTCTCGGCGAGATAACGACAACACACCCATGACACCCCTCCTGGCCGGCACCGACAACGCGTGGTGAGCAGGGAAGATGCTCCGAGCCGAGCGAACGACGAGCACTCTCCGCACTGAGTCCTCGAACGTTTATTCGACGCCTTTGATCGTACGACGCCCCACCGACAGACCGCAACAGCGCCGGTGAGCGCACTCCCCCGATGGCCGCGCCCACTCGACGTGAAACGGCGCCCACTCGACGAAGAACAGCGCCCACTCGACGGAAAAGAGCGCCCACTCGACGTGAAACGGCACCCACTCGACGGAAAAGAGCGCCCACTCGACGGGAGTGAGAGTCAGAACAGGGTCAGCACCTGTTGTACCGCCGGCGTCGCCACCAGGTCATCACCGGCACCCACGCCGCCCACTCCGGCCACGCCGCGCACTCCGGCACGTGCGCCGACGGTACCCGACGCCTCCTCGCGCGGCTCGCCCCCGGACGCGAGTCCATGGCGAATCACCAAGGGGCGCATACGTTCACGCAACCATGACGAGTACTCCGGGGTGACATAGGCGCCGCGGCCGTACAGGCTGCGATAGCGGCGCATCAGCGCCGGATGATGCTCGGCCAGCCAGCCCAGGAACCACGGCTTGGTCGCGCCACGCAGATGCATCGGAAAGGCGGTCACCCCACTCGCCCCCGCCTGCGCCAACGATTCGAGCAGTGCATCGAGGTGGGCGGCGGAGTCGGTGAGATACGGGATCACCGGCGCGACCATCACATGTGGTCGGAACCCGGCGTCGGCGATCTCGCGGATCAGCGCCAGCCGGGCCGCGGGCGACGGCGTCCCGGGTTCGATCTGCTTCTGCAGATCCGCATCGTGAAAGGCAAGGGACACACTGAGTCCCACCGAGACCTGGCCGGCGGCCTGCCGCAGCAGCGGCAGATCGCGGCGCAGCAGCGTGCCCTTGGTCAGGATCGAGAACGGGGTGCCCGACTCCGTCAGCGCCGAGATCACCCCGGGCATAAGACGATAGCGCCCCTCCGCGCGCTGATACGGATCGGTATTGGTCCCGAGCGCCACCTGGTCGCGCCGCCAGGATCGTCGTCGTAACTCCTTGCGCAGCACCGCCGCGACGTTGAGCTTGACCACCACCTGGGTGTCGAAATCCCGGCCCGCGTCGAGATCGAGGTATTCGTGGGTGGGCCGGGCAAAGCAATACCGGCAGGCATGCGTGCACCCGCGAAACGTGTTGACCGTGAACGAGAACGGTAGTCCCGACTCGACCGGCACCTGATTGAGCGCACTCTTGGCGAGCACCTCGTGGAAGGTGACGCCCTCGAACTCCGGAGTCGAGACACTGCGGACCAGTCCCGCCCGCCCGAGACCGGGGAGCGCGCCGTCGTCGGCTTCGATCGCCTGTTCGGACCATCGCATGCCAGAAGTCGAACACGCGTGCGAGGTGATGTCAAGCGTGGCGCCCCCGACCGCCCTTGTCCCGGCGGGCCGCTTCGATCCCCCGGCTATCATCTCGTGGTATGCCCGCCGATACCGATGCCCGCGCGACCCCCGGGCCGAGCTACCTGGTGGCCGGCCGCTACCGGTTGATCTCGCGCATCGGCGGCGGCGGCATGGGCACCGTCTGGCTCGCCCGGGATCAACTCCTCGACCGTGAGGTCGCGGTGAAACAGGTGCTCTCCACCGAAGGACTCTCCGAGGACTCCGCCGAGAACGTCCGGCAGCGGGCCATGCGCGAGGGACGGATCGCCGCCCGGCTGAGTCACCGCAATGCGATCGCCATGCACGACGTCGCCCTCGAACGAGGCGAACCGTGGCTGGTGATGGAGTATCTGCCCTCGCGCAGCGTCGCCCAGATCCTGCATTCCGTCGGCACCATCGACATCGTCGAGGCCGCCAAGATCGGGGCCCAGGTCGCCGACGCGATGATCGAGGCCCACGCCGCCGGGATCATCCACCGCGACATCAAACCCGGCAACATCCTCATCGCCGGCGGGGGTCGCAACGCCGGACTGGTGAAGCTCACCGATTTCGGCATCTCCCGCGCCAAGGACGATGTGACACTCACCCAGACCGGTCTGATCACCGGGACGCCCGCGTATTTCGCACCCGAGGTCGCCCGCGGTGACGAACCCGCGGAGGCGTCCGACGTGTATTCGCTGGGCGCGACGATCTACACGATGGTCGAGGGCACACCGCCTTTCGGGGTCGACGACAATTCCCTGGTGATGTTGCACCGGGTGGCCCGCGCCCAGATCAACCCGATGACCCGGGCCGGCGCACTCGAACCGGTGCTCCTGCGGATGCTCGAACCCAGCCCCCGGCGCCGCATCACCATGGAACAGGCCCGCGATCAACTGGCCCGGGTGGCCGCCGGTGATCACGGCACCGCCGAACAGGTCCTCACCAGCCTGGTGTCGCGGGCGGGTATCGGCGCATCCCACCGTCCCCAGACCATGCCGCCGGCATCGTCGGGCGGTCCCGGCGCCGGCGATCCCGGAGCCCGCGACAGCGGCGGTTCTGTTGTACCGCCCTCGAATTCACCCCCGTACCATCCCACCCGGGTAGCCACCCCACCACCCTTCGCCCCTGGGCCGTCGACACCCGGGCTCGCCTCCAACCCGTCGATCCCGCCCTACGGTGGCACCGCGCCCCCGGGCACTCCGCCCTCCTACAGCAACGCCATGCCCTCCTACATCCCGCCGCCGGCCCCGCGGTCCCAGACCTCGCCGGCCCTGCTGGCGCTGGTGGTGTTCCTGTTCTTCGTGGTCCTCGCCGGCATCGTCGTCCTGGTGATCGCCCTGGCCGGGTGACCCTGGCATCCGGGCCCACGCTCACCCGATGTGCCGGTTCGCCGCCCATCGGGTCAGCGCATTCCGGTTGGACTGCTGCGTCTTTCGCAGCACATTGGAGGCATGGGTCTCGACCGTCTTGATCGAGATGAACAGTTCTTCGGCGATCTCCCGGTAGGTGTAGCCCCGGGCCAACAACCGCAGCACCTCGAGCTCCCGGCGCGTCAGCGAGTCCAGTTCCGGGTCGAGTTGCGGTTCGGGCACCGACGACTTGCCGGTGAACGAGTCGAGCACGAAACCGGCCAGCCGCGGACTGAACACCGCATCACCGTCGGCGACCCGCCGGATCGCGTCGGCGAGTTCCGCGCCGTCGATCGTCTTGGTGACGTACCCGCGCGCCCCGGCGGCGGATCGTCGCGATCACGTCCTCGGCCGCGTCGGACACGCTGAGCGCCAAGAACACCGGGGCGTCGGCCCCCATCGCGTCGACCACCCCGCGCAGCACCGCGACCCCGCCGCCGGAGGGCATGTGCACGTCGAGGAGCACCACATCGGGACGCACTCGGGTGATCCCGGTGATGGCCTCGGCCACCGAACCGGCCTCACCCGCCACCGACAGTCCGGCCTCGTCGGCCAACTCGGCGCGGACCCCCGACCGGAAGACGCCGTGATCGTCGACGAGGAACACCCGGTAACGCTGCTCCCCGTCGGTCCGCCCGTCCGCACCGTCGGTGATCGTCATGACACCCTCCCGTTCTGGTGATCCGATTCACCGGCCTGCTCACTCATCCCGGAATCCCCACCCGGCACCGTGGTACGTGGAATGGTCATGCGCACATTGGTTCCCCGCCCGGGCGCCGACACCACCGACACCCGGCCACCGACCCGCTCGATGCGGGAGACGATCGAGCCCGCCACGCCGTGGCGGTCGTCGTCGACCTGATCCGGATCGAACCCGACACCACGGTCGCGCACGTACACCTCCACCTCGTCGTCGCCGACCTCGAGATACACATCGACCTTCCGCTCCCCGGAGTGCTTGGCCGCGTTGACCAATGCCTCGCGTGTGGCACCGATGAGCGCGGGCCAGCGCTTGGCCGCGAGCTTGTCGGCCCGGTGCGCTTCGGTGTCCGCATCCGGTGACAGATCACCGACGGTGACCACCTCCACCTCGATGCCGTAGTGATCCTCGACCTCGGCGCCGACGCTGCGCAACGCCGCACTCAGAGAGCCGCCGCGCTGCGCCGGATCACCGAAAAGCCAACTGCGCAGCTCTCTTTCCTGGCTTCGGGCCAGGCGGGCGACCTCGTCGGGTTTGGCCGCCTGCTTCTGGATCAGCGCCAGGGTCTGCAGCACCGAGTCGTGCAGATGGGAGGCGATCTCCTCGCGCTCGGCGTTGCGGATGCGCGCGGCGCGTTCCTCGTTGAGGGCTCGCCACATCCGCATCCACAGCGGCACCGTCAACAGCACCACCCCGATCAAGGTGGTCGCCACGGCCAGCAGGGTGGTGCTCAGGCTGCTGAAGTTACGGGTACCGGCGAGCACGATCACCACCAGCCCGCCGATCACCAGCACCGCACCGCCGGCCAACCGCAACCAGGTGACCACCGGACTGTGGGTGCGAACGCGCGTGGAGGTGTCGAACTCCCGCCACACCAGGCTCGCCCCGACCGCGACGAAGACCAGGGGGATGAGATAGGTCGCCGGGGTACCGGAGGCGGCGAAGCCGACCACCATCATCGCGACCAGGCCGATGAGTGCCAGTCCGTACGCCTGGCGACGCTCCCCCGGCGCCGGCGGCTCCACGTCGTCGCCGGGCGGGCAGAAGAACCACAGCAGGCCGTAGGCCAGTACCCCCGCCCCGGCCATCGCCGTCAACACGACGAAAACCACTCGGACGCGGAAGGTGTCGACACCGAGGTGATCGGCGACACCACCGGCGACGCCACCGATCACCCGACCACCGCTGCGGCGCAGCAACCGCGGTGGTGTTTGCACCTCGGCGACACCCATGACTCGATAGTGGCATGCCGTCGGCGTTCGGGCATCAGGGTTGTTCCCCAGGCGACACCCTTAAACCCGGTGAATCCCGGGTGGATCTCAGGGTCGGTCCCCGATGCGGCCACACCGGTGCGGCGACGAGGATGGCTGTCATGGATACCGCACAGTTTCGGACCCAGGTCTCGCGGTTGTGGGACACCCGGCCCGTCCGGCCCGCCGCACCCCGCACGGTCGCGGGCGTCTGCATCGGGATCGGCAACCGCTACCGGGTCGACCCGACGTTGGTGAAGGTCGCCTTCGTCGTCGCGACCGTCTTCGGTGGCAGTGGACTGATCCTCTACATCGCCGCGTGGATCGCTTTTCCCTCGAGCACCGCGGCCCCGGCACCGGGCGGCGACCCGGCGGCCAACAGGCGGGCCCGCCACGGTAATCCGTCGATGATCCTGCTGGTCGTCGTGGTCGTGATCATCGCCACCTCGATCGGGTCGTCGGGTCCGTGGGGATCGGGGGGTCTGCTCGGCGGAATCCTGATGCTCGTCGGCTGGTGGCTGCTCTACCTGCGCACCCCCGAGCCGCTGCCGGAGACCGCCGTCTCGACGCTGCGCGGGCCGTCGACGCCGCAACGATTCGAGCGCTGGACACCGCGCGCGGTGCGGGTGGCCGCCGGCATCGATGCGGGAAGCCCGCCGCCGCGGACCGAATCCACCGCAGCCGCAGTCGATCTGACCAAGGTCCATCCCGAGGTCCACCCCGACGACACCGCCACGATTCCGGCATCCGCCTCGGCCGCCGACTTCGCCGATCGCACCCCGCCGGCGTGGGACCCGTTGGGCGCCGCACGATTCGCCTGGGATCTGCCCGAACCGGCGGCGCCGGCCCCGCCCCCGGCGTCGACGCCGCCGCGGCGCTCACCCATGGCGCTCATCGTGATCGGCCTCGCGGTCCTCGTCGCCGCCGCGGGGGCGGCCGCCCATCAGGCCGGCGCCGACTGGTTCACCGTGCCGCACGTGCTCTCGCTGGTCCTGGCCGTCGTCGGCGCCGGGGCGCTCGTGATGGGTTTGCGTCGTCATCGGCCGGGGTCACATCCCGGTGCCCTGGTGCCGCTGACCATCGGACTCGGTGTGGCCGTGGTGTTCTCGACGGTGCTGACCACCTGGGGACCCGATGACCGCCACTGGGGAATGCCGACCGGCGGGGTCGGCGAACGGAACTGGGCACCGCCGAGCGAGAACGACATCCGGGACACCTACTCGCTGGGGATGGGCAAGATGACGCTCGATCTGCGTGGCATCGACCTGACCACCGACCGCCGGGTGGAACTGCGCAACGGGGTCGGCGAGGTCAACGTCGAGGTCGCCGAAGGGATGAACATCCGGGCCACCTGCTCCACCGGTGTCGGTGACTACACCTGCCCGGAGGGACTCGACGGCGGTGCCGACGGCACCGACGGGCCGGTGTTGACCATCGATGCACACACCAACGTGGGAAATGTGGAGATCCGACGATGAGCACCGCGAGCGGGCCGGCACCCGACAACGACGCCTTCGGCAACGACACCTCCGGCAACGATGTCCCCGGCACCGCCGAAGACCGATCACGCCGCGCGCCCGGCGTCGCCCTGATCGGCGTCGCCGCACTCGCAGTGGCCGGATGGGGCCTCGCCGACGGCCCGGCCCTGCCCGATCCGGCCACCCTCGGCTGGCTCGCGGTCGGCGTCGGCGTGGTGATCGGCGCCCTGCTGATTCTCAGCGGTACGCGCTCATCCCGACGGAACTGAACCGGCGCGGACGCGCCGAGGGAACCGTCACTCCCACTCGATGGTGCCCGGCGGCTTGCTCGTCACGTCGAGGACCACGCGGTTGACGTCGGGCACCTCGTTGGTGATCCGGGTGGAGATCAGTTCGAGCACCTCGTACGGCACCCGGGTCCAGTCGGCGGTCATCGCGTCCTCGCTCGACACCGGCCGCAGCACGATCGGATGACCGTAGGTCCGCCCGTCGCCCTGCACCCCGACGCTGCGGACGTCGGCGAGCAACACCACCGGGCACTGCCAGATCTGCCCGTCCAGACCCGCCGCGGTCAGTTCCTCGCGGGCGATCAGGTCGGCCTTGCGCAGCATCTCGAGGCGGTCGGCGGTCACCTCGCCGACGATGCGGATCGCCAGACCCGGCCCCGGGAAGGGTTGGCGGCCGACGATCTCCTCCGGCAGGCCCAACTCGCGTCCGACGGCGCGGACCTCGTCCTTGAACAGCAGCCGCAGCGGCTCGACCAGGGCGAACTCCAGGTCCTCCGGGAGCCCACCGACGTTGTGGTGGCTCTTGATGTTGGCGGTGCCGCTGCCACTGCCGGATTCGACGACGTCCGGGTACAGGGTGCCCTGCACCAGGAAGTCGACCTTCTGCCCGTCCTCGGCGTGATCGCCGAGCACGTCGGTGACCGCACCCTCGAAGGACCGGATGAACTCGCGGCCGATGATCTTGCGCTTGGTCTCGGGATCGCTCACCCCGGCCAGTTCCGACAGGAAGGTGTCGGCGGCGTCGACGGTGACCAGCTTGGCGCCGGTCGCCCCGACGAAGTCGTGTTGCACCTGCTCACGTTCACCCGCCCGCAGCAGTCCGTGGTCGACGAACACACAGGTCAGCCGATCGCCGATGGCCCGTTGCACCAGCGCCGCAGCGACCGCGGAGTCGACGCCACCGGACAGGCCGCAGATGGCCAGTCCGTCACCGATCTGATCGGACACCTGGTCGATGAGGGCGTCGGCGATGTTGGCCGCCGTCCAGTCGGCCTCCAGCCCGGCGATCTCGTACAGGAATCGGGTGAGCACCTGCTGGCCGTGCGGGGTGTGCAGCACCTCGGGGTGATACTGAACCCCGGCCATCCGGCGTTCGACATTCTCGAAGGCGGCCACCGGTGCGCCCGGCGTCGACCCGGTGACGACGAACCCCTCGGGCGCGGTCTGCACGGCATCGTTGTGGCTCATCCACACCGGCGCGGTGTCGGTGAGTCCCTGATGCAACACGCCGCCGTCGCCGTCGAGGGTCAGGGTCGTGCGCCCGAATTCGCGTCCGCCCGTATTGGCGACCACACCCCCGAGTGCGGCGGCCATCGACTGGAAGCCGTAGCAGATGCCGAACACCGGAACGCCGAGGTCCAGGATGGCCGGATCGATGGACGGCGCATCCTCGGCGTACACCGACGACGGCCCACCGGAGAGCACCAGCGCCACCGGATTCTTGGCCGTGAACTCCTCCAGCGACGCGTCGTGGCTGATCACCTCGGAGTAGATGCGGGCCTCACGGACACGGCGTGCGATGAGCTGGGCGTACTGGGCCCCGAAGTCGACGACGAGGACCGGGCGCGGGCCGTCGATGAATCCTTCAGAATCGGTCACGAGGCGAGTCTAGTGGCTCCTCCCATGCCCGTCGGCCGAGCCCGTCGACCGGCCTCGGGTTCCGGACGCACGAGTCGGGGTGGAATACTCGATGTCCGCGATGACTACTTCAGATACTCGTGATAGGCCCTGGTCACTGACCATCTCCGACATCACCCAGGCGGCGGTGTTCGCCGCACTCATCGCGGCGCTCGGTCTGCCGGGGAGCATCAACATCGGGACCAGCGGTGTGCCGCTCACGTTCCAGACGCTCGGGGTGATGCTGGCCGGTGCCGTCCTCGGCCCCAAGAAGGGCACCCTCGCGGTAATCATCTTCATGGCGCTGGCCATCGCGGGGCTGCCGATCCTCTCCGGCGGCCGCAGTGGTCTCACCGCGCTGGCCTCGCCGACCGCCGGCTACTTCATCGGGTTCCTGCCGGCCGTCATCGTCATCGGCCTTCTCACCGCGATGATGATGCCCCGGTACCGGTTCTGGTGGGGCATCGTCATCAACCTGCTCGGCGGCACGGTCGTGCTCTACACGTTCGGCGTCGCGGGTCTGCTGATCCGCACCGACCTCACCCTGTGGGCCGCGATCACCACCAACGGCACCTTCCTGGTCGGCGATCTCATCAAGGCCGTCGTCGCCGCCCTGGTGGCATCTCAGGTGCACCGCGGATGGCCGGGACTGATCACCCCGCTGCGCCGGTCGGCTCGCCGTGCGACCGCGAACTGACGTACGGCGTGATCGAGGCGCCGTGATCGAGGGCAGCATGATCGAGGCGGCATGATCGAGTTCGGGGGTGTCTCCCACGCCTACGGCGCCCGCACGGTACTGCGTGACATCACGCTGCGCCTCACCGAACACCGGATCGGCATCGTCGGCGCCAACGGCAGCGGCAAATCCACCCTGGCCCGGATGATCAACGCGCTGGTGATCCCCGACCACGGCACCGTCACGGTCAACGGTCTGCCCACCGCGAAGAACAAACGTCGCATCCGGCGCGAGGTCGGGTTCGTCTTCTCCGACCCGGACCGGCAGATCATCATGCCCACGGTGCGTGAGGACATCGAGTTGTCGCTGACCCGTACCGAACTGTCCAAGGCCGAACGCGCCGAACGCACCATGGCCGTGCTGCGGCGCTTCGACCTCGCCGACCACGCCGATCACCCCGCGGGTCGGCTGTCCGGCGGGCAGAAACAGCTCCTCGCGCTGGCGTCGATCTTCGTCACCGAGCCGAGCATCATCGTCGCCGACGAACCGACCACGCTGCTCGATCTGCGCAACAGCGCGATGATGCGGCGGGTCTTCGCCGCACTCGACGAACAGCTGATCGTGGTCAGCCACGATCTCGACCTGGTCGCCGATGTCGACCGGATCCTCGTCGTCGACGACGGGCGGATCGCCGTCGACGACGAGCCCGGCCCCGCGTTGGCGGCCTACCGGAAGATGATGGCGTGAACCCGCTGGGCATCTATCGGCCCGGCCACAGCGTGCTCCATCGCCTGTCCCCCGGCATCAAACTCCTCGGCCTGGCCGTCGCCATCGTGGCGATCACCGTGGGCGTGCGGTCGCTGACCACGCTCGGCATCGTCGCCGGTGGCGTGGTGGCGCTCTACGCCCTCGCCGGGATCGGCCCGATCACCGCGTGGCGGCAGTTCCGGCCCCTGCTGTGGATCCTGGTGTTCATCTTCGTCTTTCAGGTGATCTTCACCGACTGGCACCGCGCGGTCCTGGTGTGCGGGGTGCTCGCCCTGTCGGTGATGCTCGCGGCCGTGGTCACCCTGACTACGCGCACCACCGACATGCTCGAGTCGATGACCCGAGCATTGAACCCGTTGCGCCGCTTCGGGGTTCGCACCGATCTCATCGCCATCGCGCTGGCCCTGACCATCCGGGCGATCCCGCTGATCGTCGAGATCGCCACGCAGGTCGACGAGGCCCGACGGGCCCGCGGGTTGCGGCCCGGCCCACGAATCCTGGTGGCGCCCATCGTGCTCGGCGCACTGCGCACCGCCGACGGTTTCGCCGAGAGCCTCAGCGCGCGCGGACTGGACTGAGTCCCGGCGCCCCTTCAGCAGGCGTCGAGTTCAGGAGGCGTCGAGTTCTCCGAGGCGTCGACGTGATGCACCGGCGTGAGCGGCAACCGCAGTGCCCCGGGCGCGTCGGCCGGGACCACCGGATGCGCGGGTGCCACGGCATCGATCCGCCGGTAGCCGCCGCCCTGCTCCGGTCGCCGGTCATCCTCGCCCTTGTTGGGCCACAACGCGATCGCCCGCTCGGCCTGCGCGCAGATCGACAGTGACGGATTCACCCCGAGATTCGCCGAGATGGCCGCACCGTCGGTGATGTGCAGGGTGGGATAGTTCCACACCCGGTGATACGCATCGATCACGCCGGTGGCGGGATCGTCGGAGATCGCGCAGCCACCGAGGTAGTGCGCGGTGAGCGGCATGTTGACGATGTCGCCCCAGGTGCCGCCGGCGATCCCGCCGGGGAGTTTGTCGGCGATACGCCGGGTTGCCTCGTTGCCCTGAGGAATCCAGGTGGGGTTGGGTTCGCCGTGGCCCTGCTTGCTGGTGATGTATCGCAGCGGCCCACGGCGCCGGACGAAGGTGGTCAGCGAGTTGTTGTTGTTCTGCATCACCAGCGCGATCACCGTGCGCTGACTCCACTTCCGGACGTAGAGCAGGCGCACCATCATGAACGGGTTGGTGATCACCTGACGCAGGAACTGACCGAACCGATTCAGCGGACTGCCGCCGTCGGTCAGCGCGGTCTGCAGGTAGGCGATCGCATTGGACCCCTTGCCGTAACGCACCGGCTCGATGTGCGTGTTGGCCTCCGGGTGGAACGACGACGTGATCGCCACACCCTGCGAATAATCGTGTGCCGGATCATATTTCGCGGCCATCGCACCGAGGATCGACTCCGAGTTGGTGCGGGTCAGCCGACCCATCGCGTCCGAGATCTTCGGTAGCGTCGAACGTTTCGCATGATGCATCAGGCGCTGGGTGTTGAAGGTTCCGGCCGCGACGATCACCTGATCGGCGGTGAAGGTGCGCCGTCGCGCACCCACCGGGCCCCACGACGACGACCCGTGCGTACCGACCCGCCAGGTGCCGTCCGCGTCCCGGCTGATCGCGTCGACGGTGGTGCGGTCGATGATCTGCGCACCGGCCCGTTCGGCGAGGCCGAGGTAGTTCTTCATCAGGGTGTTCTTGGCACCCACCCGGCAACCGGTCATGCACGCCCCGCATTCGGTGCACGCCGTGCGCTCGGGTCCGGCGCCGCCGAAGTACGGGTCGGGCACCGTCTGTCCGGGCTCGCCGGCCAGACCGGTCTTGGCGCCGAAGAACACCCCGACCGGTGTCGCGGTGAAGGTGTCGCCGACGCCCATCTCGTCGGCGACCTCCTTGATCACCCGATCCGACTCGGTGAACGTCGGATTGGTGACCACCCCGAGCATGCGGCGCGCCTGCTCGTAGTAGGGAGTGAGTTCGTCCTCCCAGTCGGTGATGTGGTTCCACTGCGGATCGGTGAAGAACGGTGTGGGCGGCTTGTACAGCGTGTTGGCGTAGTTCAGCGAACCGCCGCCGACCCCGGCGCCGGCCATGATCATCACGTCCTTGAGGGCGTGGATGCGTTGGATGCCGTAGAGCCCCAACTTGGGCGCCCACAGCCACTTGTTGAGGCGCCAGCTGGTCTTGGCGAAGTCCGCGTCCTCGAAGCGCCGGCCGGCCTCGATCACACCGACGCGGTACCCCTTCTCCACGAGGCGCAGCGCGCTGACGCTGCCGCCGAAGCCGGATCCGATGATGAGCACGTCGAACTGGGTCGATCCATGGTGGGCTGCCATGAAAACATACTAATGCCGGTTGTCACATCGGGTGATCCGGGTCTCGTTTCCCGCCGTGACGCCGGTCAGCGATGGACGGTCAGACCGACCCGCTGGAACTCCTTGAGGTCGGAGTACCCGGCCTTGGCCATCGAACGACGCAGAGCACCAACGAGATTCAGCTCGCCGTACGGGTCGTCGGAGGGACCGGTGAGTACCTGCTCCAGACTCGGCCGATCCTGCGGGGTGGACACCTGCAGCATCGTCCCGCGCGGCGTATCCGGATGGGCTGCGGCCGACGGCCAGTACCACCCGCCACCGGGTGCCTCGGCGGCCGCGGCCAGCGGCGTGCCGAGCACCGCTGCGTCGGCACCACAGGCGATCGCCTTCGCCAGATCACCGGAGGTGTGGATGTCACCGTCGGCGATCACGTGCACGTAGCGGCCACCGGTCTCGTCGAGGTAGTCACGACGCGCCGCGGCGGCATCGGCGATCGCGGTCGCCATCGGCACCCCGATGCCCAGGACCTCACCGGTGGTGGTGGCACCGGCCGTGGACCCGTATCCGACGATCACACCGGCCGCGCCGGTGCGCATGAGATGCAGCGCGGTGCGGTGATCGTGGACGCCACCGGCGATCACCGGGATGTCGAGGTCGGCGATGAAGGTCTTGAGGTTGAGCGGATGCTCCGCGCCCTGCACGACGTGTTCGGCGGAGATGATCGTGCCGTGCACCACCAGGATCTCCACACCCGCGGCCAGCAGCGCCGGGGTCAGTTCGGGTGCGTGTTGCGGACTGACCCGCACCGCCGTGGTCACTCCGGCGTCGCGCACGGTGGCGACCGCCTCGGCCAGCAGGTCGGTGTCGAGTGGAGCCGAATGCAGCTCCTGCAGGCGCCGGACGGCCGCCTGCGGGTCGGGATCGGTGGAGGCCAGCTCGATCAGTTCGGCGATCTTGTCCTCGACATCGCGATGCCGGGCCCAGAGCCCCTCACCGTTGATCACGCCGAGCGCGCCGAGACGCCCGAGTTCGACGGCGACGGCCGGGGACACCAGCGCATCGGTCGGATGACTCAGGATGGGCGCATCGAACCGGTAGGCGTCGATCTGCCATGCGGTCGACACGTCCTTGGACGAGCGGGTCCGTCGCGACGGCACGATGCTGATGTCGTCGAGTTCGAACGTCTGCCGGGCCGTGCGACCCATGCCGAGGTCCACGAGGTCATGCACCGAGAGCGCCTTTCTGGTTCTGCGCACACCGAGGTCGTCGGTGTGGCGAGATCACGATTCGCCGACGGCGGGAGCCGCCGGCGTGGAGAGCCACCGGCGAGGCCGTCAGCGTGAATAGTAGTTGGGCGCCTCGGCGGTCAGGGTGATGTCGTGCGGATGCGACTCCTTGAGCCCGGCCGCGGTGATCTGGACGAACCGCGCGTGCTGCAGATCCGGGATCGTCGACGCCCCCGTGTAGCCCATCGCCGCACGCAACCCACCGACGAGCTGGTGGATCACCTGACTCAGCGGACCACGGAAGGGCACCCGGCCCTCGATCCCCTCCGGCACCAGCTTCTCCTCCTTGAGGACGTCGTCCTGGAAGTAGCGGTCCTTGGAGTACGACTTGGCCTGTCCGCGGCCCTGCATCGCACCGAGCGAACCCATGCCGCGGTAACTCTTGAACTGCTTGCCGTTCACCAGGATCAGATCTCCCGGCGCCTCGGCGGTACCGGCCAACAGCGAGCCGAGCATCGCTGTGGAGGCCCCCGCCGCCAGCGCCTTGGCGATGTCGCCGGAGTACTGCAGCCCGCCGTCGGCGATCACCGGCACACCGGCGGCCTGACAGACCGTGACCGCCTCCAGGATCGCGGTGATCTGCGGGGCGCCGACCCCGGCGACCACCCGCGTGGTGCAGATCGAGCCGGGCCCGACCCCGACCTTGACGGCGTCGGCTCCGGCGTCCACGAGGGCCTGCGCGGCCTCCCGGGTGGCGACGTTGCCGCCGACGATCTCCACGCGGTCGCCGATCTCGGCCTTGAGCTTGGAGACCATGTCCAACACGAGTCGATTGTGGGCGTGTGCGGTGTCGACGATGATCACGTCGGCGCCCACGTCGGCCAGTGCCATCGCGCGGTCCCACTGCGAATCGCCGGTGCCGACCGCGGCGCCGACGAGCAGTCGTCCGTCGGAGTCCTTGGTGGCGAACGGATGCTGTTCGGTCTTGACGAAGTCCTTGACCGTGATCAGACCGGTCAGGCGCCCGTTGCCGTCGACGATGGGCAGTTTCTCGACCTTGTTGCGCCGCAACAGACCCAGCGCCGCCTCGGCGGACACGCCCTCCTGCGCGGTGATCAGCGGCGCCTTGGTCATCACCTCGGACACGGCGCGGTCCTGGTCGACCTCGAAACGCATGTCGCGGTTGGTGATGATGCCGACGAGCTCACCGGTGTCGTCGACGACGGGCAGACCCGAGATGCGGTAGCGCGCACACATCGAGTCGACCTCGGCGAGGGTGTTGGTCGGCGAACAGGTCACCGGGTCGGTCACCATGCCGGCCTCGGAACGCTTGACGGTCTCGACCTGCGAGGCCTGATCCTCGATGGACAGGTTGCGGTGCAGGACACCCATGCCGCCGGAGCGGGCCATCGCGATGGCCATCCGGGCCTCGGTGACGGTGTCCATCGCCGAACTCACCAGCGGCACCCGCAACGAGATCTTCTTGGTCAGTTGCGACGAGGTGTCGGCCTCGCTCGGGATCACATCCGATGCCGAGGGCAGCAACAGGACGTCGTCGAAGGTGAGGCCGAGCATCGCGACCTTACCGGGATCGTCTCCACCGGTGCGCACGTGTGTCATCGGTCCATGGTATCGGGCGTTTCTGGGGAAACCGAATACGGCGATCTGGGTCACGTCGACCGCACCGGACCGGGTCGTCGATCTGTGGAACCGATGCGGCGCAGGTCACGCGACATCGGCTACGGTGGTGGGGTGCGTGACCACCTTCCACCGGGCCTACCACCGGACCCGTTCGCCGATGATCCCAGCGATCCGGCGTCGGCATTGGACTCCGTCGAACCGGGTATCCCCCTCGACGAGAACGAGCGGCTGGCCGTCGAGGAGGATCTCGCCGACCTCGCCGTCTACGAGGCCCTACTGACCCAGCGCGGGGTCCGTGGTCTCGTGGTGGTCTGCGAAGACTGCCACGAGGATCACTATCACGACTGGGATATGTTGCGCGCCAACCTCTTACAGCTGCTGATCGACGGCACCGTGCGCCCGCACGAGCCGGCCGTGGACCCGCGTCCGGACGACTACGTCACCTGGGATTACTGCCGCGGCTACGCCGACGCCCACGGACACCTCGGCAGCGAACGCTGAACGGCTGAGCGCTCCCCGCCCCGCGCAGATCGGCTCGAACTCAGTTCAGCTCGGACTCAGATCAGCTCGGACTCAGGACCGTCGACGCCGCGGCCGTGGTGCTCGGAACGCCTCCACTGGTCGGCACCGGAACCTCCGCCGACGTGGGCGGCACCTGACTGGTCGGCGGCACACTGGGAACGGTGGTCTGATTCGTCGGTTCCGATGTCTCCGGCGCCGTGGTCGCGTCCGTGTCATCGGCGGGCGGTGCCGGCTCCACCGACGCCGAGCCGCTGCGCGTGGTCGACGTCGACGGGCGACTCGACTCGTCGGAGCGCAATCGGTTGATCCACTGGGTCATCTGCTCACGCGTACCCGAATCCGACACCGGCCCCATCTTGCTCTGGGCACGTTCGATCAGCTGCTGCGCCTGCGCGGTGTCACCGGCCGCGAGGGCCGCCTCGGCCTGCTCGAGATCCGAGCGCACGTCGTAGGCGGCCTGGGTCTCCGACGCCGCCTGCGCGAAGACCACCTTCTTCACACCCCAGAGCGGATCCCCGGGCTGGGCGCCCTCACTGACGACGGTCAGGCCGGCAGCGGCCACCACCGCGATCGCGGCCGCCCCGGCGACGATCCGCAGCGAACGGACCACCCCGGCGGCGCGGCGGGTGGGCATCTCGGCGGCCATCGCGCGTGCGACCTCGTCGAGGGCCGGAAGCGGTGGTTCGGGTGTGCCGATGACGTCATGTCGCCACCCCGACAACAGGACCGCGAGTTCATACTCGGCCGGATCCCTGGTGGGAGTGGACAGGTCGCGCGAGAGCGCATCGAGAAATGCGTCATCGACATGCACCTCTCGCACATCGATGGAATCGTCGGGGGCGCCTGATGGCACATATCCCCGCCGCTGCCCGGCGCCGGACGCGTCCCCCGACGGCCGACGATCCGGCTGCGGGCGACGTCGATCACGCTCGTCGTTCGTCACGTCGTCCACCTGCCTTCCTCAGCTCGTCTTTCAATTTCGCCAGCGCTCGATGCTGGGCCACCCGGACCGCGCCCGGTGTGCTCCCGACGGCGTCGGCGGTCTCCTCCGCCGACATCCCGACGACCAGCCGCAGCACCAGGATCTCCCGCTGCTTGTCCGGAAGCACCGACATCAACTGCCTCATCTGCCGACTCGCATCGGATTCGAGTGCCGCCTGTTCGGGCCCACCGAGGACGGTGGTCACATCGGGCACCTCGTCGACCGGGTCGGCCTTGACCCGCCCGGCCACCCGCATCGCGTCGGCCACCTTGTGCGAGGCGATCCCATAAACGAAGGCCATGAACGGTTTGCCCTGATCCTGATACCTGGGCAAGGCCGTCATCACCGCCATCAACGCCTCCTGAGCAATGTCGTCGGCGGAGAACAGATGTCGTTCTCCGACCCCGATTCGCCCTCGGCAGTAGCGCAGGATCGGCTCATGCACACTTTCGAGAACTGACGTGAGCGCTGCGCGGTCGCCCTGCCTTGCGGCGTGGACGGCGGCGTCCAACTCATCACCTGTCAGCTTCATCGTCAGTACTGATCCCCGCGTTACACGTTGTGTGACTGGTCTCACCAGCCCTTATCGGCCATTTTCCCGCCCGGCGAAGCGGGCGATGAAGGCACCGCGTCGGCGACCAGGCGGCGTGGCCGGGCAGTGGACCCCAAGCAGACACCTTAGCGATCGTTTGTCACGGTCACGAATGGCATGCCGCGCGCATACAGCAACCGATACCTGTCGTCCATATCGGTGCGGACATATGCGTCGTCGTCACCGATACCGGCCAACAGCGACAGTGCCGCCCACTCCAACGGGATCAAATCGCCCGCGGCCGCTTCGGCACGAAGCCGACGGGCCGTGCGGATCGCCGGATCGGTGTCACCGGAGGCGGACACCGCCGCGGCGACGATGAGTTCGGTCTTGATGCGGTGTCGTGGCGGTGCGGCGGCCCCGAAACGCCGCACCAGGGCCAGCGCCCGCCGCGCCTCGATCAGCGCCGTCGCCGGATCACCGGTGTAGAGGGCCCGTTCGGCCCGGACCCAGAACAGTCGTACCCGCGGACGACCGGTCACCCACTCCTCGCCGACGGTCTCGTCGTGGGGCGCCAGCACCCGGTCCGCTCGATTCAGGAGGCGTTCGGAGGCACCGAAACGGCCGAGCCCGAGGTTGTCGGCCGCGAGATTCACCATCACATCGGCAACCGCGGCAACCGCGGCGTGGTCGTGGACATCGGGCCGCGGGTCGACGAGAGCCAGCGCCCGACCGTCACGCGTCAGCGCATCACCGTGCCGACCCGATTGCCGCAACAGCGATGCACCCGCACTCACCGACAGGGCCGCCAGACGCGCATCGCCCAGGCGTCGGGCGACGAGACCGACCTCGTCGAGGCGGGTCATGGCAACACAGCCATATCCCCGCGCACCGATCTCGACGGCCTCCGACCACGCCGCCCAACGTCGATCACCTGGCGAAACGTGGTCCGGATCACCCTCAGAAGAACCAGTTAGCATGAATTTAACCCGGCGACACAATTGTTAAAAACCCTTCCAAGGTCAATGGGCGATGACGCCAATGTTTCTATTACGTTAATCGCCGCACCGGCGTGCCGCCCCTCCCGCACGACCACCTCGGCACCCCCATCGCGATCCAACCGCCAGTATCCGCTGGTCACAGTACATCTCGGCACCGAAACCGCCACCCGAATCCACGCCCGAGAGCACCTGTGCTAACGGCCAGTACGTCACTAACACCCCGTTAACAATGGCGGAATCTTTCCGATCTCTGCCCCCCAATTGACGGTATTGACGTCGTTTCTCAGGCCCGCTTAGTGTTTGCTTGCGCCGAGCGAAAACACCCGGGTCAGACCCCCTGAACCCGATCGTCCGAACCCGATCGTCACCGCAACCGCGCACGGACCACGCCACGACGCGATCACCCGCGATCCCCGTCCTGCAACAAGGAGAAGCTGCCATGCCCCAGCCCAATCACCTCCCCGGACCCAACGCAGACGTGTGGGATTGGCAGATGCACGGCCTGTGCCGCGGCGTTGAGTCGTCCATGTTCTTCCACCCGGACGGAGAACGCGGCCGTGCCCGCGCACAACGTGAGCGTCGCGCCAAAGAGATGTGCCACCAATGCCCGGTGATCGCCCAATGCCGCGAACACGCACTCGCCGTGGCCGAACCCTACGGCATCTGGGGCGGGCTGTCCGAGTCAGAACGCAGCATGCTGATGAAGCGCGGCGTCGGACGCCGCATCGCCAGCTGACTGTCACACCGCCCGGATCATCGCCGGTCGGATCACGCAACCAGACCAGACACCTCCGGGGTGGTCACCATGGAAGTGACCACCCCGGAGGTGTGTCTGTCTGACGAGGCGATGACCGTCAGGTCACCCCCGCACGTCAGTGGGCGTGACCATGCCCATGATCATCGCCGCCCTGCTCGGGCTTGTCGGTCACCGCGGTCTCGGTGGTCAGCACCATTCGCGCCACCGACGCCGCATTCACCACCGCCGACCGGGTCACCTTCACCGGATCGATGATGCCCTCGGCCACCAGATCGCCATAGGTCAGGGTCGCGGCATTGAAACCCTCCCCCGACTCGGCAACCCGGTTCACCACGACCGCACCGTCGACACCGGCATTGGTGGCAATCCAGAACAACGGTGCCTTGACGGCCTCGCGGACCACCCGCACACCCAGCGCCTCATCAGCATCGATCAGCTCATCGGCCAATGCGTCGAGCACCGACGCCGCGGCCACGATCGCCGAACCGCCACCGGGGATGATGCCCTCCTCGACCGCGGCCTTCGCCGCCGCCACCGCATCCTCGACGCGATGCTTGCGCTCCTTCAGCGCGGTCTCGGTCGCCGCACCCACCCGGATCACCGCGATACCACCGGCCAGCTTCGCCAGCCGCTCGGCCAGCTTCTCCCGATCCCAATCCGAATCGCTCGCCTCGATCTCACGGCGCAACTGCGCGGCACGATCGGCAACGGCCTCCGAGGTACCGGCACCCTCGACAATCGTCGTGGTGTCCTTGGTGACCACCACACGACGCGCCGACCCCAGCAGATCCAGTTCGGCGGTCGCAAGATTCAGACCGATGTCCGACGAGATCACCGTCGCACCCGTGACCACCGCCAGATCCTCCAGGAACGCCTTGCGACGATCACCGAAGAACGGGGCCTTCACCGCAACAGCCTTGATCGTCTTGCGGATCGAGTTGACCACCAACGTCGACAGCGGCTCACCCTCGACGTCCTCGGCGATGATCAGCAACGACTTACCCGCACCGACCACCTTCTCCAGCAGCGGCAGGAAATCCGGCAACGAACTGATCTTGTCGCGGTACAGCAGCACCAGCGCGTCGTCGAGCGCCGCCTCCTGGGCGTCGGCGTCGGTGACGAAATACGGCGACAGATAACCCTTGTCGAACTGCACGCCCTCCGTCACATCGAGGTCGGTCTGCAGACCCGAACCCTCCTCGACGGTGACCACACCGTCGACACCCACGGTCTCCATGGCCTTACCGACCATCTCACCGACCTCCTCATCACGCGACGACACCGTCGCCACCTGCGAGATCGCCTTCTCACCGGCAACCGGGGTCGCCACCCGCAACAACTCCGCGCCCAGCGCATCGGCGGCCTTGCCGATACCCGCGCCCAACGCAATCGGATTGGCACCGGCGGCCACATTGCGCAGACCCGCCGCCACGATCGCCTGAGCCAACACCGTCGCCGTCGTCGTACCATCGCCGGCCACATCATTGGTCTTCGTCGCCACCGACTTCACCAACTGCGCACCGAGATTCTCGAACGGATCCTCCAGATCCACATCACGCGCAATCGTCACACCATCATTGGTGACACTCGGACCACCAAAAGCCTTGGCCAGCACCACATGCCGACCCCGCGGCCCCAACGTCACCTTCACCGTGTCGGCGAGCTGGTTGATACCCCGCTCCAGCGCCCGACGGGCCTTCTCATCGAACTCGATTTGTTTGGACATACACACCTTTGTTCTTGGCGTCGCCTCCGGCGACGCGCAGTTTGCGCCACTCTGTTGTCGGCGCCGCCTCCGGCGACGCGCAGTTTGCGCCCTTGTGCACCACTCTTCGTCGTCGCCCGCATTGTCGCTTCGCTCCTCGCGGGCTCCTCCTCATCGCGGCGCGGCGCAAACAGGTGGTGGTGACGTTTCTTTCACTCACCACCCGCTTGCGGGCTCCTCCTGCATCGCGGCGCGGCGCAAACAGGTGGTGGTGGCGTTTCCTCCACTCACCACCCGCTTGCGCGCCTGCTCCTGCACGCGGCACGTTGCCGGTGGCGATCAAGTGGCTATTTCATTGTTGAGCTGTCGGCTCTCTCTGCGACTCCGCCCCGGCACCCCTTGTGGGGTACCGGGGCGGAGCAGAACACGAGAAAACCTCGTGATCTCTTACTTGCCGATGACAGCGAGCACGTCGCGCGCCGACAGGATCAGGTACTCCTCGCCGGCGTACTTGATCTCGGTGCCGCCGTACTTGCTGTAGATGACGGTGTCGCCTTCCTTCACGTCGACCGGGACGCGGTTGCCCTGCTCGGTCACGCGGCCTTCGCCGACAGCGATGACGGTGCCCTCTTGCGGCTTCTCCTTGGCGGTGTCCGGGATGACCAGGCCCGACGCGGTGGTCGTCTCGGCCTCCACGGCCTGCACCAGGATCTTGTCCTCAAGCGGCTTGATGTTCACGCTCGCCACGATGTGAGTCCTCAACTTTCTCGTCTGAGAAATCGATGTATTTGTTGCAGATGTCCTGCACTTGGGGCTCTGCCACAAACCTCGTCGTCGCGGGTGCCGAGGTTCACAACACAGTGCCTACTAGCACTCTATACATGCGAGTGCCAGCACTCAAGGTTGGTGGGTGCAAAAAGTTCAGACCTGGCCGCAGAGCTCCCGGTCACGGTCGGCATCGGCGGTGACATCCGGCGGCGACGTCGTCGACGGTACCCGGATCCGGCGACTCCACCAGGCCACGCCCACCGCACCGATCAGCCCCGCCACCGACAAGGCGCTCACCACCCAGATCGCGGTCGTCATCCCGCCGAGCAGCGCTCCCGGGCGGGCCGGCTCGGCGGAACTGGTCAGGATGGCCGTGATGACGGCCAGCATCACCGCACCCCCGATCTGCACGCTGGTGTTGACCAGCCCCGACGCCAGACCCTGCTCGTCGTCGTCGACCCCACTGGTGCCCTGGGCGGTCACCGACGGGAAGGTCAGCGCGAAGCCGATGCCGAGCAGGATGATGGTGGGCAGCAGGAACTCCGTGTACCCCATCCCCGGTTGGACCCGGGCGAACCAGAGGTAGCCGCCGAGGAATGCGGCGAACCCGAAGATCATCAGGACCGGCGTGGGCACCCGGTCCAGTACCCGGTCCATCCGCACCGCACTGGCCGCGACGATGAGTCCGGCGGGCAGGAACCCGAGCGCCATCATCAGCGGCGACCACCCCAACACATCCTGCAGATACAACGTCACCACGAACTGGAAGGCGACGTATCCGCCGAACATCAACGCACCGGACACATTGGCATGCACCAGCAGGGTCGACCGCAGAATGCCGAGCCGGATCAGCGGATGCCGATGCCGCACCTCGACCACGACGAACAGCAGACCGGCCACCACCGCCGCCGCGAACACCCCGATCGTCGCCGGCGCACCCCAGCCCACCTGCGGGGCCCGCACCACCCCGAACACCAGCAGCAGCAACGCGGCCGTACTGGCCACCGCACCGAGCACGTCGAACTGCGACCACCGGAAGTGCGTGCGCTCGCCCCGGGGGATCACCCGCATACCGATCACCAACAGCGCCAACGCAACCGGGCCCGGGAACATCAGCGTCGCGCGCCACGACCACTCCGTCAACAGTCCACCGAAGACCAGACCCAGCGAGAATCCACTCGCACCGCACACCGTGTAGATGCTCAGCGCCCGATTACGGGCCGGACCTTCGGCGAAGGTCGTGGTGATGATGGACAGACCGGCTGACACCGTGAACGCCGCGGCCGCCCCCTTCACGAACCGCAATCCGACGATCACCCCGTCGACATCGACGAGCCCGCTGATCACCGACGCCACCCCGAACACACCCAGGGCCACCAGAAAGACCCGTCGTCGGCCGAGCAGATCACTGACCCGCCCGCCCAGGAGCAGCAGACCGCCGTAGCCGAGAACGTATCCGCTCACGATCCACTGCAGCGCGGATTGCCCCATCCCCAGGTCCGCACCGATCGACGGCAGCGCGACGCCGACCATCGAGATGTCCAGGCCGTCAAGGAACAACGCCCCCGCCAGGACCACCAGCAGAATCCAGGTACGCGCCGGCCACCCACCTCCCGAGGTGATGTGGCCGGCCGCAACATGGTCGGACGGGTTGAGCTCTGGCGCGCGGAGCGCCTCCTGATGCGCGATCACATGCGGATCTGTCTGCGTCATGAGGAAAGTATATGCATATGCATTTAATGCTTGTGCATCTATTGATCTCACATAATGTTCTCTTGCATACGAATCTCGTGCGGTGTTAGTATGCGGCCATGAGCAGGGTGTCCGAGCCGACCGCCGCGATCGACACCACCGGGCAACCGGGTGCCGCCGATGACACGGCCGCCGATCATCTGGCGTCCGCCTGGCACGACCTCTCGATCCGTTTCCACCGCATCCAGTGCACCCTCGACCGCGAACTCCACGACCGCCACCAGCTCACGGCCAGCGAATTCGAAGTACTGGAACAACTCTGCGCCGCCGACGGTCACTCGCTGCGGATGAACGACCTCGCCGGCGAGGTGCACCTGACGCAGAGCGCGTTGTCGCGTGTGGTCGGCCGACTCGAGAAGGACGGACTCGTGCACCGGACGATGTGCGCGACCGATCGCCGGTCGGTGTTCGCCGCACTCACCCCCGCCGGGATCACCCGCTACGACCAGGCCCGCCCCACCCAGCGCCGCATCCTGGCCGAATTGTGCGTCGGCTGCCCGGACCTGCTCCGCGAGCAGGCCCGATAAGTCATACCCGGCCGAGTCAGACCTGCCGAGCCGGTCCCGCCGAGACCGACCTGCCTCGTCAGACCTGCGAGAGCTGCACGCTCAACCCGGGATCGGTCGCCACGGTCAGCGGCGACGGCTGCGCCCCGCCGGCGATCACATGAGCACCCAGGGTCGCGATCATCACGCCGTTGTCGGTGCACCGTCGCGGGGTCGGAACCCGCAGGGTGATGCCGGCAGCCTCACACCGCTGCGCGGCCAGCGACCGGATACGCGAATTCGCGGTCGCCCCGCCACCCAGCACCAGGGTGGTCACACCCAGATCCTGACAGGCCCGAACGGCCTTGAGCGTCAACACATCCGCGACGGCCTCCTGGAACGAGGCGGCGACGTCGGCGATCGGCACCTCCACGCCGTCGCGGCGGCACTTCTCCACATACCGCGCCACCGCCGTCTTCACCCCACTGAAGGAGAAGTCGTAGCGGGCATCGCGGGGGCCGGTCATTCCACGCGGGAACTCGATGGCGTGCGGATCACCGTGTGCGGCAGCCTTGTCCAGTGCCGGGCCACCCGGGAAACCCAGGTCGAGGAGCCGGGCGACCTTGTCGAAGGCCTCACCCGCCGCATCGTCGACGGTGGTGCCCAACTCGACGATCGGCTCGGCGAGGTCGGTCACGTGCAGCAGATGGGTGTGTCCACCGGACACCAGCAGCGCCACGCATTCCGGCATCGGACCGTGTTCGAGCGTGTCGACCGCCACGTGCCCGCCGAGATGATTCATCGCATACAGCGGTACATCCCAGGCCAGCGCATAGGCCTTCGCGGCGGCCACCCCCACCAGGAGCGCACCCGCCAGACCGGGTCCGATGGTCACCGCGATCGCGTTGGGACGGTCGATTCCGGCCGTCTCACGGGCCCGCCGCATCGTCGGGACGATGGCCTCGAGATGCGCGCGTGACGCGATCTCGGGCACCACTCCCCCGAATCGGGCGTGCTCGTCGACGCTCGATGCCACCTCGTCGGCGAGCAGCACCGCACGTCCCGGTTCTGCACCCGTGCCGGGTTCCCATCGCACGATGCCGACCCCGGTCTCATCGCACGAACTCTCGATTCCCATCACGATCATGGTTGTTCACTCCTACTGCCGCGCACGTCGTCCGGCGCATCGGCCGACGGCGGCACCTGCGGCTGCTCGGACCGTCGCGGGCGGATCATCGTGTAGGCATCCGCCCCCGACGGCTGGTAATAGCCACGCCGAACACCCGACGTCACGAAACCGTTGCGCTCATACAGTGCGATCGCGGTGTCGTTGTCGACGCGGACCTCCAGGAAGACCGGTGCGTCGAGGGCGTCGGCGACCGCCAGCATCGCCGCGAGCAGGCCGCGTCCGTATCCGAGACCTCGATGGGTCGGTGCCACCGCGATCGTGTGGATCTCGCATTCGTGGTCGCCGGGCGATCCGAGGGTGGATATCCCCGCATAGCCGACCACCTGCGCACCGCGCTCGTCCCGGGCGGCGAAATACCGGTTGTACGGTGCGTTGAGTTCGGCGCGAAAGGCCGCGGCGGGCCACGGTGAATCCTCGCTGAACATCTCGCGTTCCAACGCCGCGCACCGCGGGATGTCCGAATACTCCAACGCGTCGATGATCCCGCCGCCGGTCACCTGCGCACCTGTCACCGTCTCGCCTGTCACCGTCTCGCCTGTCACTGGGCGCTCACCGTTTTGGGCCGCTGATCCTTGCGTTCGACCGCATCGGGCCGGCGCAGGTACAGCGGCGTCAGGGGTCCCGGGGCGGCATCGGCGTAGAGGTCACCACGTGCGGCCTCGACGAGGCCGGCCACCGTCGGCACCGAGACCACCGGATCGCTTCCGGCCCAACCGATCAGGCGGAGATGCTCGGCGGAGCCACCCACCGCGTCGACGGCGGCGGGTCCACCGTCGATGAGATCGGCGACGTGGGCGGGTGCGGTGACCTCGGGGCCGACGCGGCGGTGCCCGCCCGGCCCGTAGAGGGCCCAGTACACCTCGCGGCGACGCGCGTCGGTGGCCACCAGCACCGCCGTCGCCGCCGGCACCGCACGGGCGGTCTCGCGGGCGATGGCGTCCAGCGAACACACCCCGTACGCCGAAATACCCAGGGCGTCGGCGAAACCCGCGCCGGTGGCCATACCCACCCGCAGTCCGGTGAAGGGTCCCGGACCGGTGCCGACGACCACCGCGTCGATCTGATCGCGACCGATTCCCGCCTCGTCCAGGCACTGCGCCATCAGGGTGGTCAGGATCTCCGCATGGCGTCGACCGTCGGCATTCGCCCGCTGCGCGAGTACCTCGACGTCGCCGGTCGGGTGGCACCGCGCCACCCCGGTGACGACGGTGTCGGTCGCGGTGTCGATGACCAGCACGGTGAGCGCCGCGGCATCGGGAGTCTGCGCACCCGAAGTGATTGTGCTCATTGGTGATTCACCCATCCCCATTCGGCGTGACGGACGTCGGTGTCGGGGTCGCGGGTCAACCGCACCAGCAGATGACGGTCGGCGAGACGCTCGGCCACCCCCTCACCCCACTCGACCACCACCACCGCGTCGGCGAGATCGGTGTCGAGATCAAGGGCGTCGAGTTCCTCCAGACCGCCGAGCCGATAGGCATCCACGTGCACCATTCCGGGCCGCCCGTCGCCGCCCGGGCGATGCTCGCGCGCGATGATGAACGTCGGCGACGACACCCTGCCGACGACACCGAGTCCACGGGCGATCCCCCGGGCCAGCGCGGTCTTCCCGGCGCCCAGCGGACCATCCAGAATCACCAGATCCCCGGCCGAGAGGTCATGTGCCAGTGACTCTCCCAGGCTCTCGGTGTCGGTGACGTCGGGCAGCTCGCGGGTCTGCACCCCGGTACTCATGCACGCACCTTGCGCCGTTGCCACCACCGTCGGGGTGGCTGCGGCAGCGCCACCCGGGCACGATCGAGGAGTTGATCGATCGCATCGGTGACCCGATCGGGTTCCTCCATCAGCACCATGTGCCCGGCACCGTCGACGACTTCCATCACCGAATCGGCACCGAGTTCCCCGTAGAGGCGCAACGAGTTCGGCAGCGGTGTCATCTTGTCCGCGTCCCCACAGACGACCACGGTCGGCACCTGCGCCAGGATCGGCAGGGCCATCATCTCGTCGTGCCGTTCGAGCGCGCCGAGGAAGTTCACGACGGTGGTGATGGGCGTGTTCTGGATCATCTTCTCCACCGCACGGCCGGCGGCCGGGCTGTGGAAATCCGGCCCGAAGCTCGCCTCCACCAGCACCGGTTCGAGCGCGAGGCGGGTCAGGTCCCGTCCGGCCTGGATGACGCGCGGGGTGCGCCGGGCCGCCAGTGCGAAGGCGTCGAGCAGCGGATTGCGCAATCCGCGACCGAGTCCGGCCTCGGTCAGTCCACTCGCGGCCGTGGCCACGAGCGCGACACCGGCCACCCGGCCGTCCGGTCCGAAGTGATGCGGATGCCGATCGGCCAGCTTCATCAGCGACATGCCGCCCATCGAATGTCCCACGAGGACAACCGGTCCGGCGGGCGCCATCGCCTCGATCACGGTGGCGGCATCGTCACCGAGGCGCGCCATGGTGCACTCCTGCGCCGGCGCGGCGTCACTGGCTCCGTGCCCGCGCTGGTCGTAGAACACCATCCGGATTCGCCGGTCGGCCCACCGCCGGGCGAGGTCGTAGCGCTGGAAGTGCCAGCTCGCCATCCGCAGGCTGAACCCGTGCGCGAAGATCACGGTGAACTCCGGCGTCTGTCCGGGTTCGAGGCCGCCGAGATCGACGGTCCGGACCGCGAGGGCCAGGCCGTCGTCGGTGGTGACCGTCGTGGCGGGATCGTCATAGATCGTGGTGAAATCGATTCCGGCATAGGCATCGTCGCCGCGGGCCATCCGTCTGCGGGTGACCGCGGTGCGTGCGGCGCCCGAGGCCACCAGGCCGCCCAGTGCCGCCACGCCCGCCAAACCCGCTGCCACACCGAATCGTTCGGTGGTGTTCATCGGCGATCCCCCGTCGCTGTATGTCCGGCCACCTTGTGTGCGGTCACCACTGAGTCGCTCGGCGATACCGATGATCGGTGCACCCGGGCGGCGCGGCCACCGATACGCGACAGGATCTCGTAGTCGATGGTGCCGATGGTCTCGGCCCATTCCTGCGCCGTCGGGCCGCCGTCGGCACCGGTGCCGAAGAGTTCGGCCACATCCCCCTCGCGCACGTCGCCCGCTCCGCTGTTACTTCCGTCGGGTCCGAGGTCGACGACCATCTGATCCATGCAGACCCGGCCGATCTGCGGGAAGTCCCGGCCGTTGATGCGGGCCCGCAGCCGCCCGGACGCCAGGCGGGGTACCCCGTCGGCGTATCCGGCCGGGATGACCGCGATGGTGGTGTCCCGTTCGGCCACCCAGGTGTGGCTGTAGGACACGCCCTGTCCCGCCGGGATGCGTTTGACCAGTGCGATCTCCCCGGTCAGGGTCATCGCCGGGATCAGTCCGAAGTCACGTCCGGGGATAGGGACACCGCCGTAGAGGGCGATACCGGGCCGGACCAGGTCGTAGGCGAGATCGGCACGGGTCAGTGCCGCAGGCGAATTCGCCAGATGCATCACCTGTGGCGCCGCACCGAGCCGGGCCAGGTCATCGCGTGCCTCTTCGAGCCGGTGCGCCTGAAGCGAATTCAGCGGGTGATCGGGTTCGTCTCCGCGGGCGAGATGGCACATCAGGCCGCGCACCCGGACCGCGTCGTCGGCGACGGCCTTGGCGAGATCGTCGGCGAAGTCCGCCCATTCGTCGGGTGCCACGCCGCTGCGTCCCAGCCCGGTGTCGAGCTTGACGGTGACGGTGGCGGTGGTCCCGGTGGCCGCGGCGGCATCGAGGACCGCGGCGAGTTGCCTGCGTGATGACAGCGCGAGGTCGACATCGGCGGCAATCGCCGCCGAGAAATCGGCCGAGTTCGTGTGCAGCCACGCGGTGATGTGCGCGTCGATGCCGGCCGCACGCAGGTCGAGCGCTTCGCCGATGACGGCGACCCCGAGTTCGCTCGCCCCGGCGGCCAGGGCGGCCCGCGCCACCGGGACCGCACCGTGCCCGTAGGCGTCGGCCTTGACCACCGCGATCACACCGGCCCCCGACGCCGCGCGCACCACGCCCACGTTGTGGGCGATCGCGTCGAGGTCGATGGTTGCGGTCAGCGCTGAGGTAGTCATCGGCGTCCATTGTCCCAGATGACGCGGAGTGCTCTGCCGACCGAGGCGACGGTCGCGGTGACTGGTCCGTCACTCTGAACGGCATCGTGACCAGCACCACGTGAGGTGCGACGGTGAGGTACCCAACCGACCGGTACTCCTCGGCCGATCACGCAGCCACGGCAGGTGTTTCTACGCATCCGCCGACGTTCCGGGCGGTGTTGGGTGGTGGGCATGTCTGACCCGCTGCCGTATCCCGCGCCATCACCCAAGTCCCGCGCACTGATTCTGACCTGGGTGTTCGGCCTGCTCACACCGATCTTGTTCGCCGCCCTGACATGGATCTTCTTCCTCTCCCTCGACGCGGCCTTCAACGCGCCCGACGAGGAGGCCCAGCGCTATTACCTTCCGGCAGGCTGCTTCGCCGCGGCAACCCTGGTGTCGGCGACCACCGCGCTCGTGTGCCTGATCGCGGCCTACCGTCACAAGCCGCCCGCGCGCACCACCGAACTCGGCTTCGCGACCACACTCGTGGTCATCGGTTGCCTGATGGCGTTACCGTCGCTGCTCGTGCTCACGACCGTGTGAGGTCAGCAGCTCGCGGATCGCCGGTCGCAGCGCCCCGAGCAGTGCCGACGCCCCGATGGGTGCGCCCCGCGAGGCCAGCGCGGCGGCGTGTGCGTGGACCCGCGCGGCGGCCGCACCGGCCCAGGCCGGTGGCAGGCCCGCGGCCAGCAGCGACCCGGCGATCCCGGACAGCACGTCCCCGGCGCCGGCGGTCGCCGCCCACGACGAGCCGGCGTCGTTGCCGTAGACGATCCCGTCGGATTCGGCGACGAGCGTGATCCGGCCCTTGAGCAGGACCGTGACACCCCAGCGTCGGGCCAGATCCCGGACGGCGGCGAGCCGGTCCGGGCCGACGGGTTCACCGGTCAACCGCGCGAACTCGCCGGCGTGCGGGGTCAGCAGGGTCGGCGCGTCCCGGCCGACGACGAGGTCGTGGTGATCGGCGATGAGGGTCAGGGCGTCGGCGTCCACCAGTACCGGCAGATCGGTCGCCAGGACCGTACGCAGGGTCTCCAACGCATCGTCGTCGGTGCCGGCCCCCGGCCCGATCGTCCACGCCTGTACCCGCCCGGCGTCGGCGAGCTCGGCGACGGAGACGACCTCGGGGAAGTGTGAGACCACCTCGGCGTGGGCGGACCCGACATATCGGGTCATCCCGGAGGTCGCGGACACCGCGGCCCCCGAACACAGGATGGCCGCCCCCGGATACCGATGAGAGCCGGCGATGATGCCGACGACCCCCTGGGTGTACTTGTCGTCGTGCGGCCCGGGGACCGGCCAGCTCTCGGCGATGTCGGTGTCGGTCAGCGCATACAGGTGCGTGGCCCCCGTCGCCCCTGCCGCGCCGGGCGCCGTCGGCTCCCCGTCTGCGTCCTGCGCCAGCCCGATGTCGACGAGCACCACCCGCCCGCACTGCGGCGCGGCCAGCAGATGGGCGTGGCGGCGCACACCGAACGTGACGGTGATGTCGGCCCGCACCGCGGGCGAGTGCACCTCGCCGGTGTCGGCGTCGACACCGGAGGGCAGGTCGACCGCGACGACGAGGGTGCGCGGGTCGAGCGCGGCGAACACCGCCGCGGCCGCCGGGCGTAACGGTCCCCGACCGCCGATGCCGACGACACCGTCGATGACCGCGTCGAGTCCCGTCGGCAGCACGTCGACGACGCGGCCGCCGGCGCGGCGGAGCGCGGCGAGCCCGCCGGGATGGGCCTTGTCGGGCGCGAGGAGCAGGGCACTGACCGCGACGCCCCGACCCACGAGCGCGGCCCCGGCGTAGAGGGCGTCTCCCCCGTTGTCACCGGCGCCGACGACCACCCCGACGCGGCGTCCGTGGCAGCCGCCCGCGCGGGTGAACTCGTCGATCACCGCCTGCGCCACCCCGTGCGACGCGCGGCGCATCAGCGTGCCGTTCGTCAGCAGGTCGCCGGTCGCGCGTTCGGCCTCGCGGACCCGTTCGGCGGTGACGTAGGTGACCGGCATGGCTGTCTATTCGACGGTGACCGACTTGGCCAGGTTGCGGGGCTTGTCGACGTCGTAGCCGCGGGCCTGGGCGACACTGGCGGCGAACACCTGCAGCGGGACGGTCGAGACCAGCGGCTGCAGCAACGTGGGCGTCTTGGGGATCGGGATGAAGTGATCGGCGACGGCGCGGGCCGAGTCATCGTCGGGTTCGGCGATGACGATGGTCCGCGCACCTCGTGCCTGGATCTCGCGGATGTTGCTGACCATCTTCGAATGCAGCACGGCACGACCGTCGGCCGACGGCATCACGATGATCACCGGCAGGCCGTCGTCGATCAGGGCGATCGGGCCGTGCTTGAGCTCGCCGGCCGCGAAACCCTCGGCGTGCATGTAGGCGAGTTCCTTGAGCTTCAGCGCACCCTCGAGGGCCACCGGGAAGCCGACGTGGCGACCGATGAACAGCACGGTGTTGTGGTGGGCCAGGGATCGGGCGAGTTCCCGCACCGGTTCCATGGTGCCGAGGACCTCGCGGACCGCGTCGGTCATCGCCTCCATCGCGGCGAACTCGCGGGCGACCTCGTCGGAGTACTTGGTGCCGCGGGCCTGCGCGAGCGCCAGACCCACCAGATAGGCGGCGGCGATCTGCGCGAGGAAGCACTTGGTGGAGGCCACCCCGATCTCGGGTCCGGCGTGGGTGTAGAGCACCGCGTCCGACTCGCGCGGGATCTGCGCACCGTTGGTGTTGCAGATGGCCAGCACCCGCGCCTTCTGCGTCTTGGCGTGCCGGACCGCTTCCAGGGTGTCGGCGGTCTCACCGGACTGCGAGATCGCCACCACCAGCGTCGACCGGTCGAGCACCGGATCGCGGTAGCGGAACTCGCTGGCCAGTTCCACCTCGACGGGCAGGCGGGTCCAGTGTTCGATGGCGTACTTGGCGAGCATGCCGGCGTGGTAGGCGGTGCCGCAGGCCACCACGAAGACCTTGTCGACGTCGCGGAGATCCTGATCGGACAGCCGCTGCTCGTCGAGCACGATCCGGCCCTCGTCGAGGTGACCGAGCAGGGTGTCGGCGATCGCGGCGGGCTGCTCGGCGATCTCCTTGAGCATGAAGAAGTCGTAGCCGCCCTTCTCTGCGGCCGCGAGATCCCAATCGATGTGAAAAGGCTTGCCCGCCTGCGGATTCTGATCGAAGTCGGTGATGGTGAAGCTGTCCGCGGTGATCACCACGACCTCGTCCTGCCCGAGTTCGACGGCGTCACGGGTGTGCTCGATGAACGCCGTCACATCCGAGGCGACGAACATCTCGCCGTCGCCGACGCCCACCACCAGCGGGGTGGATCGTCGCGCGGCGACGATGGTGCCGGGATGGTCGGAATGGGTGAAGACGAGCGTGAACGCCCCCTCGAGTCGACTGAGGGCGGCGTACGCGCTGGCCACGAAGTCGCCGGCGGTGGCGCCGTGGGCGTACTCCCGCTCGATCAGGTGGACCGCGGTCTCGGTGTCGGTGTCGGAGCGGAACTCGATGCCGGCATCCTCGAGTTCGGTCCGCAGGGGGGCGTAGTTCTCGATGATGCCGTTGTGCACCACCGCGATCTTGCCGTCGGTGCTGACGTGCGGATGCGCGTTGCGGTCGGTGGGCTGCCCGTGGGTGGCCCAGCGGGTGTGTCCCATGCCGGTCGTCCCGGCCAGCGACTCCCGTCCCACCGTGGCGATCTGCTTGTCGAGGTTCTCCAGCCTGCCGGCCTTCTTCTCGACCGCCGTGTGACCACGGCCGTCGAGGATCGCGACCCCGGCGGAGTCGTATCCGCGGTATTCCATCCGTCGCAGTGCTTCCACCACGATGTCGAGGGCGTCACGGCTGCCCACATATCCGACGATTCCACACATAGAAGGTCAGGGTACCGGGATTCTGCGGGCGATCCGGCCACGCTGATTGCGCGGTTTGGCGCCCAGCAACCGGGACACGTGATCCAGCTCGCCCTCCGTGGTCTCCGACGGATCGCTGACCACGGTCTTCTTGATGATCTCCGAGGCATCGGCGAACCCGGCATAGCGGTCGTCACCGGCCACCGCATGCAGCAGAAAGCCCGTCGTCAACGCGCGGACCTGCGTGTGGGTCACCTTGTCGGCACCGTTGATGCCGAGCAGCGATTTCGGTGAGCGGTGTTCGAGGAATCCCTTGCTGGTGGCCCCGGGCAGGGTGCGCAAGACCACATCGCCGCCGTAGGCCTGCGCCAGCGGGCGGGCGTTGGCGTCGAACGTGTCGAGGGCCGTACCGGCCGCGAGAACCAGACCGGGCGCGCGGACCTGCGCCGCGGCGGCCGGGAGTATCGGGGTCGTCGGCGCGGGGAAGATCGCGACCACACCCGACGTCGACACGGCCGGTTGGCCGAGGACGACCTCGTCGGAGGCCGCGATCACCGCGGCCGCCGCCCCGAAGCCATGGCCGAGAAAACCGATGCGGGCCGGATCCGCGGTCACGGTGCCGTCGCCGAGGGGCGCGTAGGACACGATGGTGGCCGCCGAGCGCATCTCGGCGGCCAGACCCACGTCGGAGGCGAAGGGTCCGCGTTGGCCCTCGGGTACCGCGACCACGAAGCCCCAGGACGCGAGGTGATAGAGGAAGTCGCGATAGCGACCGGCCCCGGTGAGCCAGCCGTGCCCGAAGGCGAGCACGGGTCGTCGGGTGCCGTCGGCGGGCGCGAACACACGACCCTCGATGCCGACGATGCCGAGACCACCGGCGAGCACGCGGTGCGGACCTCGCCGGGTCAGCTCCTTCATCAGCTTCTCCGGGGGCGTGGAAGGTTTGCGGGAACGCTTCTTGCCGGGCACGTGTGACAGCCTATGCGTTCGGACGGCCCCGATGGGGACTGGCCTCGGACATGTCCGCGGGCAGCAGGATTCGGGGGGTGGCGGTGTCGCAGGCGTCCGCCGCGGCCTGCAGTTCGGTGCGCAGGTCCGCGACGTCGTTGCGGCGGGTCTGCTGGTGTTCGCCGAGTTCGGCGGCCAGACGCAGTGTCGTCTCACTGAACCGGCGTGACTCCGCGGTCACCGTGGCGACGGTCCGGCGCGCGATCATCTCGATCTGCTCGGCGGCGTTCACTGATCACCCGCCAGTGCGAGGTCGGATTCCGGAAGCGAGGGCGACGGGGATGGTGCGGGAGGCGGCGGCATCGGCGCGTGACCTCCCAGCGCGTGGCCGGGTTGCCCGGACTTGGATATGACACCGGAATCTGTTGCCTCACCGGATGTTTCGTCAGGAACGACCACATCGGACTTCTGCGCCGTGAGTGTCAGCGGTACGTCGGCCGCATTGTCCTTCGTACTCGGGTGCCCCACCGCCGACGCGTCGGCTCCGGTGCCGACGCCGGTGCTGACGCCGTGGACGACGTCACCGGTGGATTCCGCGGCCATACCGCTGTCGTCGCCGGGGCCGTACCCACCGCCCGCGCCCGCCAGACCCGACTCCGCCCGCACGTTCGACGGCGGTGACCAGGAGCCGGCCGAGGTGGCCAGCTGTTCGAGGATGGCCGAGATCCCGGTGCGGGTGGAATCGGCCGTGGTGTGCAGAAGATGCACCCGGGCGCCGATGTCGGCGGCGACGACGGTCAGGGGCACCCGACCGGACAGGACGGCGGCGGGGAGTTCGCCCGGCGGGACGCCGGCGATCAGCGGCGTGGACAGGCGCGCGACGGTCAGATACCAGGTGCGCAGGACCTGATCGATTCCCGACGCCGCCGCGGCCGTCGCGTCGGCGACCGAACGCAGCGCCTGCAGATCGGCCTCGGCGCGCCGCTGATGGTCGACGGCCAGGGTCATCGCCACCGCACCGGCACCCGACGACCAGGCGTGATCGAGTCGGACCTGCTGTTCGGGGAGCCGGTGCCACAGATCGGCGACCACCCGGTGGACGGTCTGCAGGCGATGCGCATCGGCGGACAGCCGGGTCAGGTCGAGGGTCCCGACCTCACGCAGTGTGGTTCGGACGTCGTCGTCGGCAGGCACCGTCACCCCGATGGTGCGCCCGACACCGAGCACCGTCACCAGGTCCTCCACACCCGCGACGGCCCGATCACGCAGCACCGCAAGGGTTTCCGGCTCCCGAACCATCAGGACGCCGGCTCCGGATCGGCGGATGCGGCCACCACCCGGGCCGCTTGCGCATCCGCATCGGCGAGCGCCGCCAGGCCGTGGGCCAGGATGTCGGCCAGCCGGGCCGCCGATGCGGCCTGCGCGGCGAGGCCCTGCGCGAGCGCGCGGCCCATCTCCCCGACCCGCACGCCGAGGTCGTCGGCCAGTGCGTGATCGGGCAGTGCGTGATCGGGCAGGTCGCCGCACCCGCCACTGCTCCACGCACCGAAGTCGTGGGCGGTCAGATCATCGGTGGCGGCCGTCAACACGTGCGACGCACGCCGGTAGAACGCGATCACCTCGGCCACCTCGTCCGCATCGATCGCGACATCATCGACCGCGACATTCGACGATTCCACGTGGTCCCCCTCCCGTCGTCAGACGATTGTGACCCACGATCCCCCATCTGTGCCGGAGGAATCCACAACTACCGGTACTCAGTGCAGCAGGCCGTGCGCCCGGACGGCGTCGGTCAAGGCGCTCGGACGCCCGGCGACCGGGACGTCGTGCACGAGTTCGAAGGCGCAGCCGAGGCGGGTGGCACCGCCGTCGGCTTCGGCGCTGTCGCCGATCATCAGCGCGTCGTAGGCCGGCACACCGAGCGGCTCGAGGGCGGCGTGGAAGATCCGTGGGTTGGGTTTGATGGCGCCGACCTCATACGACAGCGCGAAGGTGCCGATCGTGTCGGCAAGTCCGTGCAGGGCAAAGACTTTCCGGAGATCGAAGGCGATGTTGCTGACCACGCCGACCGGCACCGACGCGGCGGCGAGTCCGGTGAGCACGGTGGTGGTGTCACCGAAGGGCACCCACGAGTGCGGGTCGAGGACACGTTCGTACAGCGATTCGGCGTGCCCGGGGGTACGCAGACCGGATGCCCGGAGCACCGCGAGGTAGGCGCGGCGATGCTGTTCGGGATCGAGATCGCGTCGTTCCCAGGCGATCCGATCATCGTCGACGATGTCGGCGGGCAGCCCGACGGGCTGGGTCATCCGGCGCATCAGTTCGGCCTGGGCGTCGACGTGCAGTGGCTCACCGTGCTCGTCGTGCAGGTCGGCGAACCACTCGTCACGCGCCTCGAACCGGAACAGGGTGCCGGAGAAGTCGAACAGGACGGCCTTCGGTGCGCCGCTCATTCGACGGGGCCTCAGGCACCCGCGGTGGCGACGACGTCGGCGACGCGCGCGGCGATGGCGTGCGCCAACTCGGCGGTCGGCGCTTCCACCATCACCCGTACGAGTTGTTCGGTTCCCGACGGCCGCAACAGGATTCGGCCCTGATCGCCGAGCTCGGCCTCGGCCGCGGTGACCGCCTCGGTCACCGAGATCGCCACGGCGACCGCATGTTTGTCGGCCACCCGGACGTTGATCAGCTCCTGCGGCAACGTCGTCATGACTCCGGCCAGATCGGCCAGACGTGTGGCGCTCTCCACCATTTCGGCCATCAGCAGCAGGCCGGTGAGGATGCCGTCGCCGGTGGTCCCGGAGCCGGGGACGACGATGTGCCCGGACTGTTCGCCACCGAGCGAGTAGTCACCGCGGCGCAGTTCGGAGAGCACGTACCGATCGCCGACGGCGGTGGTGTGCAACGAGATTCCGGCCTCGCGCATGGCGATGTGCAGTCCGAGGTTGCTCATCACGGTGGCCACGAGGACACCGTCCCGCAGACGCCCGTGACGATGCATGGCGCTCGCCAGGATCGCCATGATGTGGTCGCCGTCGACGAGTTGGCCGGTCGAGTCGACGGCCAGGCAGCGGTCGGCGTCACCGTCGTGGGCCAGGCCGAGGTCGGCGCCGTGTTCGAGGACGGCGGCCTGCAGCTTGCCCATGTGGGTGGAGCCGCAGTCCTCGTTGATGTTGATGCCGTCGGGATCGGCGTGGATCGGGATGACCGTGGCACCCGCGGCGGCGTAGACGTGCGGCGCGACGTGCGAGGCGGCGCCGTGCGCGCAGTCGACGACGACGGTCAGCGCGTCGAGTCGCACATCGATCGCGGCGGCGAGGTGACGGGCGTAGCGGTCCTCCGCGTCGGGTGCGTCGGAGAGTCGGCCCACGCCGGCGCCGGTGGGGCGCGGCAGGTCACCGTCCATCGCGGCCTCGATGCGGTCCTCGATCTCGTCGTCGAGTTTGTGTCCGCCGGCGCCGAAGAACTTGATGCCGTTGTCGGGCATGGGGTTGTGCGATGCGGAGATCATCACACCGAAGGCGGCGCCGTAGTCGGCGGTCAGGAAGGCGATCGCCGGGGTGGGCAGCACACCCACCCGGATCGCGTCGACGCCGGAGGCGGCCAGCCCCGCGCAGACCGCGGCCTCGAGCATCTCGCTGGAGGCGCGGGGATCGCGACCCACCACCGCGCGGGGGCGTGGGCCGGTACCGAGAACGAACGCGGCGGCCGAGGCCAGGCGCAACGCGAGCTCGGAGGTGAGCTCGGCGTTGGCCAGGCCTCGGACGCCGTCGGTTCCGAAGAGGCGTGCCAAGTCAGCGCTTGGAGTACTGCGACGCCTTGCGGGCCTTCTTCAGGCCGTACTTCTTGCGCTCGACCGCACGCGGGTCACGCGTCAGGAAGCCGGCCTTCTTCAGGGCCGGGCGATCCTCCGGGGTGACCTCGATGAGGGCACGGGCGATGGCCAGACGCAGCGCACCGGCCTGGCCCGAGGGGCCGCCACCGACGAGCTTGGCGTAGATGTCGAACGACTCGGTGCGCTCGACGGTGACCAGCGGGGCCTTGATCAGCTGCTGGTGCACCTTGTTCGGGAAGTACTCCTCGATGGTGCGGCCGTTGAGGGTGAACTGGCCCGAACCCGGAACCAGACGCACCCGCACCACGGCCTCCTTGCGGCGGCCGACGGTCTGGATCGGGCGGTCGATGACGACCGGCGCACGATCCACGGCCGGCTCGGCGACGACATCGGCGTCGGCGTCGTAGTCGTCGGAAGCGGCCTCGACCTCTTCGACGGCCTCGACGGCCTGCTCGACGGCGGTCTCGGCGGCAGCGGTGTCGTCACCGGCAGCGGCCTGGGCCTCGGCGGCATTCTCCACGGCGGCCTCGACGGCCTCGTCGGAAATGTTCTCGTTGGTCACTGGGCCACCTGCTTGATCTCGAAGGGGACGGGCCGCTGCGCGGCGTGGGGGTGATTCGGGCCGGCGTACACCTTGAGCTTCGACGCCATGGCGCGTCCCAGCTTGGTGTGCGGCAGCATGCCCTTGATGGCCTTCTCGACCACGCGCTCGGGGTTGGACTCGAGCAGCTCGGCGGTCGTCTGGACCTTCAGGCCACCCGGATGCCCGGAGTGCCGGTAGTTCAGCTTGCGCTCGGCCTTGTTGCTGGTCAGGGCGACCTTGTCGGCATTGATGATGACGACGAAATCGCCACCGTCGACATGCGGGGCGTAGGTCGGCTTGTGCTTGCCGCGGAGCAGGTTCGCGCTCTGCACGGCCAGCCGGCCGAGCACCACGTCGGTGGCGTCGATGACATGCCACGTGCGTGTGATGTCACCGGCCTTCGGGGTGTAGGTAGGCACAGTTGGTCCTCAACTTGTCTGTGATCGGTGCTGGTCAGGCACGATGGCAGAGGTTGTTCCGGCGACCAGTGGGGACCCGGGCCTCGACTACCCGCACACCACGACGGCATGAGGGTGCCACGCACCAGCGATCCAGAGTACGGGAGCGGCCCCATCGGGGTCAAAACGCTGTCTGAGCTGGCCGGTAAGGGCACCAGAGGCGGGGACTATCGGGCGGCGATCCGGGCCGATTCGACCGCCTGCACGCACGGCCCGTCCACCGATTGGCCGCCGGTTCCGGCCTGACATCCGATGCTGACCTGGAGATCGTGTTCGACCAGGACGTACCAGCGGATCGGTGCGCCGGACGCCGGTGCCTCGCGGTAGCTGATCACATCCCGGCCGGCGAATCGGGTCGAGGGCGAAAACTCGCTGACCACGTCGTCGCCGCGCTGTCCGATCCGGTTACCCATGCTCACGCCCACCGACGCCGGTGTCGATCCGGCGCGGATCGGCGATTGCACGAGGATGAGCCGGGCGCCGTCGTCGGGAGCGACGAAGACGGTGCGTGACTGGGACGGTGACCGGGTCGCCGGTGACGCCGGCGCCGAGCCCGGTGCCGGCGGGTCGTCGCGGTGCCAGGCGGGTGGGATCAGCATCGACGTGCGGCCCACCGTGACGGCCAGCGGTGTGGGCGGTGGTGATTCGTCGGTCTGGACGATCCCCACCAGCCCGGCGATCGCGACGACGATCACCGCGGCCATCGCCGCGGCGGCCCAGGCCCACCGCCGTCGACCGGCGCGCGAGGTACTCGGCATCGCCTCCGCCGCGGCGTCGGCCCAGGCCGGGTCGGTAGCGGCGGATCCCGCCGAGCCGGCCGTCGACGGCGCCCGGGTGACCAGGCGCCGGTCGACCCGCACCACCCGACCGGCGACGGTGTGTTCGGTGATGGTGTCGACGGCTCGGGTCACCTCGGCGGCGGTGACCCCGTCGACGAACACGGCTTCGACGCCGTCGTCGATCACCGCCTGGACCGCGGCGGAATCGGTCGCGTCGCCGACCGCGCGCAGGATGCCACTCGCCTCGATCTCCCACCCGGTCGGGATGCGGCGCAACCGCTGCACGTCCCACCGGGGAGAGCGGCGGCCGTCGTCATGGTCGGGAAGGGCGGTCGTCTCCACGACCGCGCACCGCGAGACGGTGACGTCGGCATGGGTGCGGGCGATCTGCACCGCGCGGGGCAGCACGTCGATGTCGGTCGGCACCATCGCCGCGGCGCGGCGCAGCACCCCGGTGCGCACCGATCCCCAGGTGCTGGGGTGGGTGAGGATCAGCGGAGTCCATCCGACCGACTCGGCGATCGCCGCGAACACCGCCGCCCACCGCGCCGGTGCCGGCGCGGCGACACCATCGACGACGATCGTGTCGGCGTCGATGGCGTTGAGCAGCGCGGACACATCCGGGCCCGCCCCCGCATCGCCGAGGACCACCTGCCCGTAGGCGAGGTCGATGACGGTCGCCCGCCGGGACACCACCGGCGCCGGCGGGTGGGCTCGCGGTGGCGCCGTCGTCGCGGTCACGAGGACACCTGATCGGAGATGCCGACCTGGATCATCTCCGCCGGCCGGCTGCGTGAGATCAGTTCACCGCGCCCGGGAACGAGTCGCTGCAATCGCGAGCGTCCGGTGATGTAGCCCTCGTCCCGGTCACCGCTCATCAGCAACATGTCGCAGGACAGGTCGCGCAGCCGGGCGATCACCGGGTCGAACATCGCCCGCCCCAGGCCGCCGGATCGGCGTGCGAGAACGATGTGCATCCCGATGTCACGGGCGTGCGAGGCCAGATCCAGCAGGGGCAGCATCGGATTCGCCGACGACGTCGCGACCATGTCGTAGTCGTCGACGATGACGTAGACGTCCGGGCCCGACCACCAGCTGCGGTCCTTGAGCGCATCCACCGTGATGTCCTCGGGTGGAAGGCGTTGGGTGAAGTAGCCGGCCAGTTGGCGCATCATGGCCGTGGCGTTGTCGTTGGAGCTGGCGTAGCCGGCGAGATGGTCACCGGAGATCAGGCCGAGCATCGTCCGCCGGTAGTCGACCAGCACGATCTTCACCTGTTCGGGCGTCGACCCCGAAACCAGGCCGGCGACAATGGTTCTCAGCAGCGTCGTCTTGCCGTGCTCGACGTCGGCAAACGCCATGAAGTGCGGCTGCGCGGCGAAATCCAGTATCACCGGCGCCAATTCGAGTTCGCCGAGGCCGATGGCGACCTGGGTGACCGGCAGTGGTCCCCGTTCGGCCGTGACGCGTTCGGCAACGTGGGACATCGCGATCTCGGTGCCCAGCGTGCGTACCCGCATCGCCCGACGGTCGCCGTAGGCCAGCGAGATGGCGTCGACCGCCATCTGCGCACCGACCGGGAGCGACGTGGGCGTAGGGTCGCCGTCGAGCCGCGGCAGCGCCACCAGCAGGTGCATCTCGTCCGGGCTCAGTCCGCGGCCCGGGCGGTTGTGCGGAACAAGTGAGGCGGCCCGGCGCCCGACCTCGGAATCCATGGCGTCGCCGAGACGTAGTTCGACACGGCTTCCGATGAGGTCACGCATCGCCGGTCGGACCTCGGCCCACCGGGTGGCCGTGATCACCAGGTGGACACCGTAGGACAGCCCCTGCGCGGCGATCATGGAGATCTGCTCCTCGAGGAATTCCATCTCGCCGCGCAGCACGCCGACACCGTCGAGCACCAGGAAGACGTCGCCGTGCGGGTCGTCGGCGAGCGGATCGTCGGGGTCGGTCCGTCCGGTGCCCGCCCAGGCGGCCCGGCGCTGTCGATAATCCTGCATCGACTCCAGACCGGCCCGCGCGAAACGCAATTCGCGGGCCCGGATGACCGCGGCCACCTCGGCGACGGTGCGACGCACCGCATCCATGTCGGCGCGCGTGGCCACCGACCCGACGTGCGGGAGCCCCGCCACCCCGGCGAGCGAACCGCCACCGAAATCGAGGCAGTAGAACTGCACCTGCTCGGGTGTGTGCGTGGCCGCCGCGGCCACGATCAGCGTGCGCAGTGCCGTCGACTTGCCCGACTGCGGTCCACCCACGATCGCGACATTGCCTGCGGCCGCGGACAGATCCAGGACGTGCACGTCCCGCCGCTGATCGAAGGGTCGGTCGATGATGCCGATCGGCACCCGCAGCGCGCCCGGCGGTGCGGGCGCGGAGTAGTCGCGGTCGCCGACGAGTGCGTCCACGGTGGGCGAGGAGTCCAGGGGCGGCAGCCAGACCTCGTGAGCCGGCGGACCGTATCCGACGATACGCCCCACCAGCGTCTGCAGCAGCGTGGGCACCGTCACCGAACCACCGTGCTGCGCAGCAGGATTCGGACCTCCGGCACCCGGCTCGGGGGGATCGGGCATCGACGTCGCCGGTGGGGTCTCCTCGAGCAACGCGGCCGCATTGTCGAGGACCGAACCCACCACCGGCGCGCTCTCGGGTGGCGGCGGCCCATCGAAGGGCACGGGTAGCGCGGTGAAGACCTTCATGCGGGCGCGGGGACCCCGTGCCTCGGCCGCACCGAACTCGTCGGGCGAGCCGTGCACCGGCGGGTGATACGGACCCGACACATAGGAGGTGTTGAAGCGGACGGGTTCACCGGAGTCGGCCTTGAGATATGCCGAACCGGGCACGCTGGGCAGATGATAGGCGTCCGGAACGCCGAGCACCGATCGTGACTCGTTGGCCGAGAAGGTCTTCAGTCCGATCCGATACGACAGGTGCGAATCGAGCCCACGGAGTTTCCCCTCCTCCAACCGTTGCGAGGCCAGCAGCAGATGGATGTGCAGGGACCGTCCCAGACGGCCGATCGCGACGAACAGTTCGGCGAAATCCGGTTTCTGAGAGAGCAATTCGGAGAACTCGTCGACGACGATGAACAACGCGGGAAGCGGTTGGAGGGGTGCCCCGGCCAGCCGGGCCTGTTCGTACTCGGTGACGTTGGCGAAATTTCCCGCCGAGCGCAGCACCTCCTGCCTGCGGTTCATCTCCCCCGAGAGGGCATCCTTCATCCGGTCGACCATCGCCAGTTCCTGCTCCAGGTTGGTGATGATCGCCGCCACGTGCGGGCTTCGCTCGAGTCCCAGAAAGGTTGCGCCACCCTTGAAGTCGACGAGAACGAGATTGAGTTCGGCGGGTGAGTGGGTGGCCAGCAGGGCCACGACGAGTGTCCGCAGGAACTCCGATTTCCCCGAGCCCGTCGCTCCGATGCACAGGCCGTGCGGTCCGGTACCGCCGTGGGCGCTCTCCTTGATGTCGAGTTCGACGGTCGAGCCGTTCGGGGTGTAGCCGATGGGCACCCGTAGTCGTTCCCGTCCGGATCGGCCGCGCCAACCCGACGCCGGATCGAATCGCGACACATCGTCGATGCCGAGCAGCGCGGGCAGACCCGGATCGACGGCGGTGGCCTCCGCGTCGAGGCTGGCGATGCTGGCCGCCGACGCGAGGCGGTAGCGTGCCAGACGTCGGGCCATGGCCTCACACTCGGCGATCGACACGCCGTCCCTCGTGGCGAACTCCTCGACGCCGAATGCGCTCCGCGCGGACACCGTGTCATCTCGAACCACCAGGGACAGACCACGTCTGGCGGCCAGCCCGTCGGCGGGCGCCGTGAGATCGACGACGGTGACACCTTCCATGCCGGCGTCGTTGATCAGCCGTTCGCCACCCTCGATGAGACCGTCGTCGATGATGACCACGAGGTGGGGCCGGCCCGGGGTGGGTGGGGCCGAGCGGCTGAACCGGCCACGCTCGGACAGTTCGGTGGCCAGCGCGAGCTCCAGATCGCCCAGGCTCGGGAAGATCATCCGCATCGGACCGATGGCGTCGGCCAGACGCGGATGACCCACGTGCGGGAGCCATTTGGCCCAATCCCACGCCTCTCCGACCGGATCGGCGGTGACCACGGCCACCCGCAGGTGATCCGGACCGTGGAAGACACACAGTTCGATCACCATGGCCCGCACCAGGTCCCGGGTCTCCTGCCGGACGCCCTCGATGTTGAGGGCCGGGAAACCCCGCAGCGACACCGCCGTCGGCAGCCGGTGGACCGCCGAATGGGTACGGACGAACCGGCGCAACGCCACCATCGACACCGGTTCGATGTCCTCGAGCGGCCCGGTCTCCGGCGGGACCAGTCGCGTCGCCAACCGTTGCGTGCCGACACCGACACGGACGTGGGCGAAGTCGCTGTCGGTGGGACGCCGCTCCCACATCCGCCGGCCACCGATGACCTCGGCCAGCGACCGCGGGTCGGGATGGCTCCAGGACAACGCCACGCGCTGGGCCCGGGCGGTCTCGTCGACCTGGCCCCGCAGTTGCGCCAGATACCGGAAGTAGTCCTTGCGTTCCTCGTTGAGTTCGGCCGCCTTCTTCCCACCGCCACGTCCGCCGGCCGCGAACATCCCGAACATCGACATCAGCATCATCAGCGGGAACATCATGAACAGGGGGTTGGAGAGGATATTGCGTCCACCGGTCGCGAACATCAGTCCGACCATGCCCACCACCGCAACGATCATGACCACCGGCAACAGCTTGACCAGCAGATTGCCGGGCACCACGCGGGGCACGTCCGGTGGTTGCGCGATGTTGAGTTCACCACCGGGCATGCGGGGCGGCGTGATACGCGGTCGCCGCACGAAGCCGTCCGTGAGCACCAACCAACTCCCCCTCGTCAGTCCACCCGTGCCGACCATCTCCGCGCCGTCGTGACGGGTCGGGTTATCCACCGCCGGCAGTGGCCCGGGTCACCCGGACCGTGATGTCCGGTTATGGTAACTGCGAACCAGCGGGGAGGTAACGGTAGATGTCACTTGTGGATACACGGTCAACGGGGCACCCGGTCACATCGATACCGCCGGATTCCGCGCCGTCGGCGGATACCCCCACAGTCGAGCCCACGATGGTGCGGGTGTCGGTGCTCGGTGGCAACACCCAGATGGACGTGGCACTCCCGGCCGGTGTGCCCATCGCCGCGCTGATGACCGATCTCATCGCCCACGTCGAATCCCGCAGTCCCCGGCGCAGCCGGAGCGATGACCCGGATGGCGATGCGGCGTCGGAGGGTTCGCGACCCGACGATCACCGTCACCGGTGGACCCTGTCGCACATCGGCCGACACCCACTGCCCCTCGAGCGGTCGCTGGCGGAGTGCGGGGTCCGCCACGGCGACCTGCTGGTGATCTCCCGGCTGCGTACCGGCGAGGCACCGGTCCTCTACGACGACGTCGTCGACGCGGTCGCGCGGCTCAACGAGTCGCATTTCGCCAACTGGTCTGCACGTGCCGCCCGGATTCTCGGTTTCTCCGCGACGATCCTCGCGTCGTTGGTCGCCGCGGTGAGCCTGTGCGGCATGCGTGCCCAGCACAGTGACTGGTGGCCGGCGATCCCGGCCGCGCTCGCCGCCGTCGCACTGATCACCGCGTCGACGATCGTGGCGCGTCATCGTCGTGACGGAGCCACCGCCGCGGCGTTGTCGGCGGCCGCGATCCCGCCCGCATTCGCGGCCGGGATGCTGGGCGTGCCCGGCACTTTCGGCTCCGCCGGAGTGAGCCTGGGGTTCGCGAGCGCACTGGTGTGTGCGGTGATCTCCTATCGGTGTTCGGCGGCCGGGCCGGTGATCCACAGCGCGGTCATCACGGCATCGATCCTGGGTGGTTGCGCCTGTGTCGCCGATCTTCTCCTGACCGCGCCCGGTGGTGACGTGGCGGCGGTGACCGCGGTGGTCGGCCTGGTGGTGATCGGCCTGGCGCCACGGCTGACCATCGTGCTCGCCAAACTGCCGCTTCCGCCCGTGCCGACGGCCGGGGCACCCATCGACATCGACGACGCGGAGCCACCCCCGACCATCGAGGGGATCGGCGCGATCGGCGCCATCGCCCTACCCAAAACCGATGCACTGGAACGTCGTTCTTACCTGGCGAACGCCTACCTCACCGGGATCGTCGCCGGATCGACGGTGATCACGGCGGTCGCCGCCGTTGTGACGGCCACCCCGTGGGCCGGAATCGACTGGCGGTCGATGTCGTTGGCGATGATCGTCGCCGTCGTGCTGTGCCTGCGCGGGCGGTCGCACTCCGATCTGGCGCAGGCCGCCACCCTGGTCACCGGCGGGTGTCTGACGCTGGCCGCGATCGTCGCGTCGTGGGCGCTGGGCCCGGGGATGTGGCCGCTCGCCGGTTTCGCCGTGGGTGTCCTCGCCATGATCGCCGCCATGATCGGCGGGGTTGTGGCTCCGCGACATGCGTTTTCGCCGGTGATGCGTCGGCTGGCGGAGCTGACGGAGTACGCGCTGATCGCCGTGATCGTGCCGCTGCTGGCATGGATTCTCGACCTGTATCAGACCGTCCGGAATCTGTGAGATGACCTCGGACACCGCGTCGGGTGCCCGGCGTGTCCTGGCCGCAGCGCTCACCGCGGTGATCGTCGCACTGGGCGGCGCGGCGCCTGCGTCCGCCCTGACACCGCCGGTCATCGACACGGGCGCACTCGTGCGTTCGGCGCCGGTGGCACCGCCGGAACGCACCGAACAGCGGACCCTGTGCGCGCGGCCCCTCACCGCACCGTCCCCCACCCGGGTCCCGCCCGCGCAGCGGATGATGAATCTCGATGACGCGTGGCGGTTCTCCCGGGGCGCCGGGCAGCGCGTCGCGGTCATCGACACGGGTGTGTCACCGCACCCGCGCCTGCCCCGGCTCCGCGGTGGTGGCGACTACGTCTCGGCCGGCGACGGCCTGTCCGACTGCGACGCGCACGGGACACTGGTCGCCGGGATCATCGGCGCCGCACCGTCATCCGACGATGCCTTCGTCGGGGTCGCGCCCGATGCCTCGATCATCTCGATCCGGCAGTCGAGCGCGGCGTTCGACGCCGCCGACCGCCGGCGGGAGGATTCCGATCCCGCGGTCGGCGGCGGCTACGGGTCCGTGTCGACACTGGCGAACGCGGTTGTCCGGGCCGTCGATCTCGGTGCCACGGTCATCAACATCTCCGAGGTGGCCTGTTCGTCCGCCGGCGACCGTCCCGCCGATCGAGCGCTGGGCGCGGCCGTCCGCCACGCCTATGAACGCAATGTGGTGGTGGTCGTCGCCGCTGGCAATCTGTCACAGGGATCGGCCTGCGCACAACAGAATCCGGCACCCGATCCCGCCGACACCGCGGGCTGGGGTTCGGTGGTGACCGTCGCCAGCCCCGCCTGGTTCTCCCCGTATGTGCTCACCGTCGGTGCGGTCGATGCCGGTTCGGGTGCCCCGAGTTCCTTCAGCCTGCACGGCCCGTGGGTCGACGTCGCCGCCCCGGGGACCGACATCGTCAGCCTCGACAGCACCCCGCGCAGTTCCGCGCTGGTGAATGCCCTGCGCAGCGACTCCGGCCCGGTTCCGGTGCTGGGCACCAGCTTTGCCGCGCCCTACGTCGCCGGGACCGCCGCGCTGATCCGCGCCCGCTACCCGCAACTGTCGGCGGGACAGGTGATGGACCGCATCATCGCCACGGCCCACGCGCCCGGGACCGGGCACGACCAGGCCATCGGTTACGGCGTCATCGATCCGGTGGCGGCCCTGACCGCCGAACTCGGTCCCGCGGTCGAGCCGGCCACGTCGGCGCCGATCGCCGCCCCGGCAGCCCCGCCGGTCGTCGACCACACCGCCCGCAACGTCGCCCTGATCGGCGTGGCGGTGGCGGTGACACTGGTGATCGTGGTGCTCGCGCTGTCGTTACCGCATCGTCGGGTCCGCCGACTCGAACCCGACGAGTACTGAGCGGTCGGCTCCGGAAGCTGCGCGCGCAACTCCCACCTGCACGGAATGCATTGCGTGCAGGTGGGAGTTGGGCATGCAGATGGCCGAGGAGGTCAGGGAGGTCAGCGCGCCGTCCGCGCCGGCCGCAGCTCCCGCGGCAACGCGAAGGTCAGCGTCTCCTCGGCGGTGGTGACCTTCTCCACCGAGTCGAATCCGTACTCGGAGAGGAAGTCGATGACGCCGCGCACCAGCACCTCGGGGACCGACGCGCCGGAGGTGATGCCGACGGTGCTGACGCCCTCGAGCCACGACGGGTCGATCTCGCGGGCGTAATCGACCAGATACGACGCGGCCGCCCCGTTCTGCAGGGCCACCTCCACCAGACGCACCGAGTTCGACGAGTTCTTCGACCCGACGACGATCACCAGGTCGCACTGCGGGGCCATCGCCTTCACCGCGACCTGCCGGTTCTGGGTGGCGTAACAGATGTCGTCGCTCGGCGGGTCGTTGAGTTCCGGGAAACGTTCGCGCAGGCGCCGGACGGTTTCCATCGTCTCGTCGACCGACAGCGTGGTCTGCGACAGCCAGATCACCTTGGACTCGTCACGCACGGTCACCTTGTCCACCGCGTCGGGGCCGTCGACGAGCTGGATGTGCTCGGGTGCCTCACCGGCGGTGCCCTCGACCTCCTCGTGGCCCTCGTGGCCGATGAGCAGGATGTCGTAATCGTCGCGGGCGAATCGCTTGGCCTCCTGGTGCACCTTGGTGACCAGCGGACATGTCGCGTCGATGGTCTTCAGGTTGCGCACCGCGGCGGTGCGGTGGACCTCCGGGGACACACCGTGCGCGGAGAACACGACGATCGCCCCCTCGGGCACCTCGTCGGTCTCCCCGACGAAGATCGCACCGCGTTCGGCCAGCGTGTCGACGACGTGCCGGTTGTGCACGATCTCCTTGCGGACGTAGACGGGAGCCCCGTGTTTGTCGAGGGCACGCTCGACGGTCTCCACGGCCCGGTCGACGCCGGCACAGTACCCCCGCGGTTCGGCGAGCAGGACGCGCTTGGGTTCAGACATGACTCCCAGGGTACGTGTTGGCCGCCACGAGCGAAGATGGCAGAGTGAACCCATGGTTCGCGCACCTTATCCGGCCCGTATCGCCGCAGGTCTCGTCGTCACCGCGATCGAGGAGACGCGCAAGCTCCCCACTCTGCTCGTCACCCTGCCGATGACCGCGGTCAGCGAAACCCTGCAGTTCGCGATGCGCGCACAGCAGGGCATCGCCGAACTCGCCATCAAGGGTGACACCGCGCTCGAGTTCCTCTTCGACCATCCCGACGAGCAACCGTCGTGGGCCCGCTTCGACGACGACGAGATCGACGTCACCGAGTCGGTCGTGCCGATCGAGTCCGGGCGCAAGGGCGGCACCACCGACGAGTCGACGCCGGCGGCGGCCACACCGGCTCCGGCGAAGAAGGCGGCCGCGAAGAAGGCACCCGCCACCAAGGCCCCTGAACCAAAGACGCCGGCGAAGAAGGCCCCGGCGGCCAAGAAAACTCCGGCGGCCGCGAAGACTCCGGCCAAGAAGGCATCCGCTCCGGCCCCGGCGCCCGAATCCGAGGCGCCCCGCGCCGACGCCGGCCGGTTCGCGCTCTACAGCTCCGCGCCCCAGGACGTCATCGACTCGGCCCACGAGTCCGCCTCCGAGGCGGACGCCGAGTCGCCGGCATCCGGCGATGTGCCCGAAGTCGTCGAGTACACCGACTACGACACCCTCACCCTCGCCCAGCTGCGCGCCAAGCTGCGCACCGTCAGCGTCGACGACCTCACCGCGCTTCTGGCGTATGAGAAGAGCACCCGCAACCGCGCACCGTTCATCACGATGATCGACAACCGGATCACCGCCGCCGAGAACAAGCGCTCCACCTCCTCGTGACGGGGCGCGTCACCTTTCCGGGGGCTGTGACCGTCGCACCGGGGACACCGTGACCGCCGGGGCCAACACCGCCGACAATCCCTGGCCGGTCCGCACCGTCAACACCAAGATCGCCGACTGGGTGCATCGTCTCGGCCAGATCTGGGTGGAAGGCCAGATCACCCAGATCAGCCGACGCCCGGGCACCCGCACATCCTTTCTGACACTGCGGGATCCGGCCGCCGACATCTCCATCTCGGTGACCTGCAGCCCCGATCTGCTCGCCCGCTCCGAGGTGCCGCTGACCGAGGGCGCGCACGTGGTGATGCTCGGACGCCCCAGCTACTACACCGGCCGCGGTACGATCTCGTTGCGGGTCAGCGACATTCGCCCCATCGGCATCGGGCAACTGTTGCTGCGGATCGAACGGCTGCGGCAGCTCCTGGCCGCCGAGGGCCTGTTCGACACCCGGATGAAACGCCGGCTGCCCTTCCTGCCCCGCACCATCGGCCTGATCTCCGGGCGGGCGAGCGCCGCGCAGCACGACGTGGTCACGGTCGCGTCAACCCGTTGGGCGGCAGTGCGTTTCGACGTGCGGGACGCCCCGGTCCAGGGGCCGACGGCGGTAACGCGGATCATCGCCCACCTCAACGACCTCGACGCACACCCCGACATCGACGTCATCATCATCGCCCGCGGCGGCGGCAGCGTCGAAGACCTGTTGCCGTTCTCCGACGAGACCCTGCTGCGCGCGGTGGCCGCCTGCACCACCCCGGTGGTCAGCGCCATCGGCCACGAACCCGACACGCCGCTGCTCGATCTCGTCGCCGACCTGCGCGCGGCCACCCCGACCGACGCCGCCAAACGTGTGGTCCCCGACGTCGAGGCCGAACTGGCCGGCATCACCGCGCTGCGGCGACGCAGTGCGCACGCCCTGCGCAACTGGGTGCACCGGGAGGATCGGGTGATCGCCGGCCTGCGCGCGAGACCCGTTCTCGCCGATCCGTTCTCGATGATCGACCGGCACGTCGAGGGCGTCGAGCGGGCCCGCTCCGACATCCGGCGTGATGTGCTGCGCCTCATCGACACCCAGGAGCGCCGCACCGAGGCCCTCGCCGCGCGGCTGGCCACCCTCGGGCCGGCCCAGACCCTCGCCCGCGGCTATGCCGTCGTGCAACGCACCGACGTCGATCCGCCGCAGGTCCTCGACTCCGTCGACGGCGTCGGCGCCGGGACCGCGCTGCGCATCCGCGTCGCCGACGGTTCCCTGCACGCGCACGTCGATCAGCCCGCACATCCCGATCATCAGGAGCCCGATCAGTGAGTCCGCAACGGAGCCAGAAAGATTCATCGCAGAAAGATTCAGCCCCGAAAGATCCAGCCCAGCCCACCGACGTCCCGGTCGAACAACTCGGCTACGAGCAGGCCCGCGACGAACTGGTGGAGGTGGTGACCACCCTGGAACGCGGCGGCCTCGATCTCGATGCGTCACTGGCCCTGTGGGAACGCGGTGAGGCGCTCGCCGACCGCTGCGAGGCACACCTCGCGGGTGCCCGCGACCGCATCGAGGCAGTGCTCAACGACGGCGATGACGATGGTGACGACGACGAGGACGATTTCGACGACTGACCCGCGCGCCGTCGGGACCTGACCGGGATGTACCGGCCCCGATCAGCCGACCGGCCGGAACGAATCCGGATCAGCGCGGGAGAAGTCCTCCACCCACGATTCCGGCGGATCACACAGCAGCACACCGTCGTCGAGCCACTCGTAGATCTCGGCGTAGGACCGCTGTTCAGTGGTCGAGAGCCGTTTGCGCAGCAGGTGCGGGCCGAGGCGGGCCGGATCGTCGATACCCATCGAACCCATCAGCCGCATCGCCTGCGCCACCGTCGCCTTGTGATAGCGGTAGACGCGTTCGCTCTTGTCGGCCACATCCAGCGCCCGCGCCCGCCGCGGGTCCTGGGTGGCCACTCCCACCGGGCACTGATTGGTGTGGCAGCGCTGCGACTGGATGCAGCCGACCGCCATCATCATCGCGCGTGCGGCGTTGGTGAAATCGGCGCCCTGGATGAGGCGTTTGACGATGTCGTTGCCGGAGGCCACCTTGGCGCTCGCCCCGATCCGGATCCGGTCCCGCAGACCACATCCGACCAGGGCGTTGTGCATCGTCATCAGTCCGTCGGTCAGGGGCAGACCGACGTGATCCTCGAATTCCAGCGGCGCCGCCGCGGTACCTCCCTCGGCACCGTCGATGACGATGAAATCCGGGGTGATCTGCTCCTCCACCATCGCCTTGCACATCGCCAGCACATCCACCCGGGAACCCACACACAGCTTGAACCCCACCGGTTTCCCGTCGGCCAGTTCCCGCAGCCGCCCGATGAAGGTGATGAGTTCCCGCGGGGTGGAGAACGCCGAATGCGCGGGCGGGCTCACACACTTGCGCCCCACCGGCACACCTCGATACCGCGCGATCTCCTCGGTGACCTTCGACCCGGGCAGCACGCCACCGATGCCCGGCTTCGCGCCCTGACTCAGCTTCACCAGGATCGCCTTGACCTGTTCGGTGGCGGCTTTCTCGGCGAAGGTGTCCGGATCGAAATGTCCGTCGGCGGTGCGGGTTCCGTAGTAGCCCGAGCCGATCTCCCAGATGACGTCGGCACCGGTCAGGTGATACGGCGTCAGCCCGCCCTCGCCGGTGTCGTGGGCGAAACCGCCCTTCCGGGCCCCCTCGTTCAGCGCCCGCAACGCGTTCGACGACAGCGCACCGAAACTCATCGCCGAGACATTGAGCAGCGACATGTCGTACGGGCGGGTGCAGTCGGGTCCGCCGATCCGCACCCGGAACGGCTCGGGCGGCGCCATCAGCGGTGCGGCCGAGTGGACGAGGTATTCGTAACCCTCGGCGTCGATGTCGCGTTCGGTGCCGAAGGACAATTCCGACGCGGTGCCCTTGGCCCGCTCGTAGATCAGGGAGCGGACGTCACGATCGTAGGGGCGGCCGTCGAAGTTCCGCTCGATGAAGTACTGCTGGATCTCCGGACGCAGCATCTCCAGCAGGAATCGCATGTGTCCGAGCACCGGATAGTTCCGCAGGATCGAGTGCTTGCGCTGGAGCAGGTCGTAGATGCCGAGGGCGGCGAGCGGCGTCAGGATCGCCGCCGGGATGATCCACACCCAGGAGCCGATCACGGCCCCGACGATGCAGACCACCGCGGCCACCACCAGTGCGCCCATGCTCACAATCCGCAGTCGTAACACCCCGACACCTTCTTTCCGACCACATGTCACGACGCCACGTCGGCAACGTCATCCGACATGAGATCACGACGGCCGGGAGAGTGTCTGCCCAACCGCGTGTGAGACCCGGGTTCAGCCCCGACCGGGCAGGGGTTGCTGTGCGAGAACCGCCGCGGCCATCTTCTCCATGTCGTCGGCGGAACCGGTCGACATCACCGCGATGCGCACGTTCCCCAGATCGGTGATCCAGATGTTGTTGCCGTCGTAGGTGGAATAGAGCACCCAGCGATGGCCACCGATCTCGCGGGTACCGGTACCGGAGGCGACCTCGTCGTCGTCGCCACCCCCGGCGAGATGGGTGACGAGTGTGTCCTCGGAGGCGTCGGTCTGGGTGAGCTGCACGTAGTTACCCGACGGGGTCAGCCATCCCACATTGCTCAGCACATGTCCCGAGGCGTTCTCGCGGCTTCCGGAATTGGGTTTCCAGCCGTCCGGATCGGCGGGGCGTCGCACCGGGAACGGCATCGACTGCGAATCGGCGAGCAGTGCGCCCTGCACGTCGAACGGTGCGCGCCGGTCGTCCTTGGCGGTCCCGGTCAGTCCGACCGAGCAGTTGCCGGAGACCATGGCGACGAACGCGCAGATCACCAGCAGCGGAATGATCGACCAGATCATGTCCTTGCCGCTGGTCAGATAGCGCGGTTTGGAGGCCATGAGGCCAGTATTGCAGTCGGCCTCGCGCCGACCCCAATCGTGTGATGGCAGGCACGCACACCCCGCGCGCCCAAAGGGCGACCCGCCGACGCGCGGGCGGCGTGACATGCGAGGATGGACGGTGAGCCGCAACGCCGCACGCCGAGGAGTCGAAGAGACATGAGCGCATCCACCCACCAGGCACCCGACCGCAACTTGGCGATGGAGTTGGTGCGAGTCACCGAGGCGGCCGCGCTCGCGGCCGGTCGCTGGGTGGGTCGCGGCGACAAGAAGGGCGGCGACGGTGCCGCCGTGGACGCCATGCGCGAACTGCTGTCGACGGTGTCGATGCGCGGTGTGGTCGTGATCGGTGAGGGCGAGAAGGACGAGGCCCCGATGCTGTTCAACGGCGAAGAGGTCGGCGACGGCGACGGCCCCGACTGCGACGTCGCGGTCGACCCGATCGACGGCACCACGCTGATGGCCGAGGGCCGCCCCAACTCGATCGCGGTGATCGCGGTCAGCGAACGCGGCTCCATGTACGACCCGTCGGCCGTCTTCTACATGGACAAGATCGCCGTCGGCCCGGAGGCCAAGGGCGCGATCAACATCGACGAGTCGGTGGAGTGGAACATCAACTCGGTCGCCAAGGCCAAGGGCATCGACGTCGCCGACCTGACCGTGGTCGTCCTCGACCGTCCCCGCCACGCCGATCTGATCGGCGAGATCCGTCAGGCCGGCGCCAAGATCCGCCTGATCTCCGACGGCGACGTCGCCGGGTCGATCGCCGCGGCCGGCGACTACAGCACCGTCGACATGCTGATGGGTGTCGGTGGCACCCCGGAGGGCATCATCACCGCCGTCGCGATGAAGTGCATGGGTGGCGAGATCCAGGGCAAGCTGTGGCCGCGTAACGAGGAGGAGCGCAAGAAGGCCCTCGACGCCGGCCACGACCTCGACCGGGTCCTCACCAACGACATCCTGGTCAGCGGCGAGAACTCCTTCTTCTGCGCCACCGGCGTCACCAACGGTGACATGCTGCGCGGTGTCACCTACCGACCGGGCGGCGCCACCACCCGCTCGCTGGTGATGCGCTCGAAGTCCGGCACCATCCGCCGCATCGAGGCCGTGCACAAGACCGCGAAGCTGCGTGAGTACGCCCGCCTCGACATCTAGTCGTCCGATCTCCTGACCTCGCCCGGTCCCCCACGAGGGGACCGGGCGAATGTCGTATGGACACACGCGCATTCACCGATTCTCCGACCTATCTCGGCTGATACCCTCACACCCGTGTCGGACACAGCCGCAGCCACGCCGGGGCGGGCGCCGTCCGAACGCGCGCTGGCACTGACATTGCTGGCCGCGGCCGGGTACCTCGACGCGGTCGCATTCCTGGCTCTCAGCGGAATCTTCGTCGCCTTCATGTCGGGGAACACCACCATCCTCGGACAGTCCATCGCCTACGGTCACTGGCACACCCTGGCCATCTGCGCGGCCCTGATCATCGGTTTCTTCGCCGGCAACATCCTCGGCAACGTCATCACCCGATGGGGCGGGCCACGCGCTCACCACATCCAGTCCTCGGCGACGATCGCCTGGGTGGCGCTCGGGGCACTGCTCACCGTCGTGGTGTCACCGGAGATCGGCCTGCCCGTGGTCGCGATCGGCAGCGGCCTGATCAACACGGCCCTGTCGCGATCCACCGATGTGCATGTGGGGCTGACCTACGTCACCGGGACCCTGGTCAAGGCCGCGCACCAGTTGGTGTACGGCATCAGGACCGACGACGCCTGGCAGTGGACCACCACCGTGGCGACCTGGCTCGTCTTCGCCTGCGGTGCGATGGCCGGCGGCTTCGGCTACCGCTGGATCGGGGTGTCGTCGATCTGGATCGCGGTGGTGGCGTTGGTGATCGCCGCGTTCCTGCCGCACCGCAGCGACTGACCACCCGGCCACCGACCATGCGCCGGCCGACCACCCGGCGACCGGCCCCGCCTCGACATCCCCCTCAGACGACCCGACGCATCACGCCCGGGGTGGCATCGGCACCGTCGGGGCCCTCGGCCACCAGGCCCAGCACCTCGTCGAAACCGGCGACGACGGATTCGGCGAACAGTTCCGGATCGGTGACCGCCGCGGCGTCGAAGTTCAGTCCCAGACACGCGATCTGATTGTGGGTGATCAACGTGGCCATCACCGCACACCCCGGCAGCGGCCCGAACGGGAAGAGCCGCTCCACCTTTGCGCCGGCGACGTAGGTGTCCCACGGGATTCCGGGGACGTTGCTGGCCTGCAGGTCGTTCTGGCTCGTCGCGCCGCTGAACTGTCCGAGGAGCCGGCCGGGCATCCAGGCGAGCACCGACCCCAGGGTGTTGAAGATGTCGACGGCGGGTTCGTTCTTGGCGGCCCGCACCTGTTCGCGGATGGTCAGGACCCGTTCGAAGGGATCGGCGATGTCCATCGGGCCGGCCATCCGCCCGACGGCGATGCGGTTGCCGCCCTCGGGATCCTCGGGTCGCCGCACCGAGATCGGGATGGCCACCGGTATCGGGGCGAGTGCGGCACCGCTCTTCTCGTGATAGATCCGGAATCCGCCGATGAGCCCGCCGAGGTAGATGTCGTTGATCGAGGCCCGCACCGCGCGCGCCGCGGCCTGCATGTCCGGAAACGGCACCTCGAACGCGGCGAACCGCCACGACACGCTGCGCGCCGATAGCAGCGGCGATCCCGGCGGCGACACCATCCCGGCCACCCGCGGTACCGAACGCCCATACCGCAGAACCGAACTGAGCGCATGGGCCGGGTCCCGCAGGGCGGCCACACCGCGCAGCGCCAGCGAGGCACGATGCGGTATCCGGGCCACCTCCTCGCCGATCTGTCGCCGGAGCACATCGAGCGCCGAGATGGATGTCGGCATCGGGGCGGGCGGCTGCGGCTTACCCGGGATCGGGTCACGTGACGTCGAATGCAGTTGCGCGAGAACCAGGATGGCGCCGAGGCCGTCGGTGAGCGCGTGGTGCGCCTTGAGGAAGTAGGCGCACTTGCCGCCGGCGAGTCCCTCGATCAGGTAGCCCTCCCACGGCGGCCGTGCCGGATCGAGCGCCGTCATCGCGAGTTGTTCACAGGTGGACAGCAATTCGCGCATCGAACCGTCGCCGACGAGTGCGATCCGGCGCACGTGATAGTGCAGGTCGAATTCCGCGTCGACCGCCCAACTCGGTGTTCCGGTGGCCAACGGCGACTCGATGACGCGTTGCCGGAATCGGGGCGCCATCCGGCTTCCCCAGTCGTGCGCCGCGAGCAACCGGTCCCAATCCGGTACGCGGTCATAGATTTCCAGCATGGAGATGGTGCCCCGCAGTTTGCGGTCGGCATCGCCGCGCCACATCAAGGCGTCGACCGGGCTCATATGCGGTTCGGTCCCCCACGACAGGGGTGCGTCCTCACTCATCTCACGCCTCCATCGTGCGGGTCATCCGGCCGTCCTCGAACGATTCGACGGGCCACTGGGCCAGCGTGGACACGAACATCTGACGCACCTCCTCGGCATGTTCGCCGACGGCCTCGGTGGTCCAGGTCGAGGTGTCCACCGGCGGCAGCACCTTCACCTCGACGGTGCCCGGCGAGATGAGTTGCGCTCCGCGCCACATCAATTCGCCGACGTTGCGCAGCACGATGGGCACCACCGGCACACCCGCCTGCATGGCGATGTGGAAGGGCCCCTTCTTGAACGGCCCGATCCGCGGGGTCGCCGAGCGCGTGCCCTCCGGCGCCACCACCAGCGACGCACCGCCGTCGCGCAGTTTGCGCACGGCGGGTTCGAGTTGGTCGATGGCGCGTCCGGCATCGGCACGGTCGATGAACACCAGTCCCGCCGAGTCGAGGATCTGCCCGAAGACCGGCAGGTCCCCCACCTCCTTCTTCGCCACCCCGGTGGCGTCACGCCGCACCAGGTGGACGATGACGGCCAGGTCGAGCTTCGACTGATGGTTGAAGACGAACACGCACGGCCGCGACGAGGTGAGGTACTGACCACCGTCGAGGACGCTGACGTCGATACCGGCAAGGGCCAGTCCGACGTCGGTGCCCATCGCCACCGCGGCCTGCATGGCCGTCTCCGATCCGACGCCGGGTACCAGTCCGGCAACGAAACCCGCTGCGGCAGAGGCGAGGAACGAGCCGTAGCAGGCGCCGGTCCGCGCCGCCATCGCCCATCGGTTGTGTGACGGGTTGCGCAGGTCGAGGATCGGCCAGCCACGGGCGCTCGCCTCGGCACGCAGGGTGCGGCGCGGCGACACCGCGGCCGGATGTCCCACGCTCTCCAGGTAGGGGATGTCCTCGTTGCCGTCGCTGTAGGCGAACGAGGCGTCGAGGTTTATGTCGTGTTCCCGCGCGAGGGTGCGTACCGCGGCGGCCTTGCCCGGTCCCCACAGCGGTCGGCCGATCACCGCTCCGGTGACGATGCCGTCGACCACCTCGACGTCGGTGGCCAGGGCGTGATCGGCGCCGATCTCACGCGCGATCGGTTCGATCTGGAACCGGGTGGCCGACGACGCGATCACGATGCGATGCCCGCGTTCCCGATGCGCCCGCAGGATCTGCCACATCTGCGGCCGGAGTTTGGCGGCGGTGTCCTGCCGGAAGAGCCGCTCCCCCATGGCCAGCACCTCGGTGTACGGTTTGCCGGCGAAGGTCGGTTTGGTGGCCTCGAGCACCTCGGCGTAATCCTGTTCGGATTCCACTCCGCGCAGTCCGATGAGGGCGAAGTCGGCGACCTCACCGAGCCCGAATTCAAGACTGCGGAGACGTTCCCCGAAGATCGCGGTGGCCGAGAATCCCTCGATCAGGGTGCCGTCGTAGTCGAAGAAGGCACCGATGTGTTTGCCACGTGGCGACGACCGGATCGCCTCGAGCCGTCGGGTGAACGCACTCACGACAGCGCCTCCTCCTGGGCGACCTCGATGGCCGCGATACGCGCGAGACGATCACGCATCTGCTCGACCTCGGCCAGCCACGCGGTCCGTGCGCTCACCACGTCGACGTCGTCGCCACCGGAGATCAGCCGCCGGTTCTCCGCCAGCCGGTAGGCCGCGTCGTACAGTTCGGTCGACACCGAATCCTGGCTGCGCACAACACCCTGCAGCGCCAGTTGACGTCCCAGCCCGAGTCCGTCGGCGATCACCTGCTCCTTGCCGAGGGCGGCCGCACCACCGGAGACCAGCAGCTGCGCCACCACCAACTGGGCGTCGAAGAACGGTTGCAGGGTCCGCCGCGCGAACAATGCTCCCGACGTGGACAGCAGCGTGTTGTGGAACCACTCCGCCGACGGGGTGACGGTGCGCCATTCCGGTGCGATCAGGTCGACCTCGCCGCCGAGCCTGTGCAGGAACTCGGTCTTGGTGGGGAAGAAGAACTCGAACTTCAGCAGGTCCCGGATCCGCAGTGCCTCCTCCTGCGCGGCGGCGAGCATCGTCTCGTGCTCATGGTCATGCCCGAGGTCGCCGTCGAGCGCCGCCAGCAACGCCACCTCGACGATCGCGCGATCCACGAAGTGATGCAGCGCCCCGTTGCGGTAGTAGGCCGCGATCGCGTGGCTGTTCGGGGCGATCGACCACACCGTGTCGGGGCCGCCGGTGAAGCGTTGGAGGACCTTGGCGGTTTCCAGTTCCCGCAGGGTCGTCTGCAGACCGAGCCCGCGGCACAGCGACGGGTCGGGGCCGGGCAGTCCGCGGGCGTCGATGTAGTCGAGCAGGGGCGCGAGGATCGTCTCGATCTCGGCGACGGTGTAGGCGCGATCGCCGGCACCGAGCAACGCGAACCCTGCGAGCGACGTCGCCGAGATCGGGGTGGCCGCGTTGATCTCGTCCATCACCGTGAACGCGACCTTCTCCAGCCCGGCCGGGTCGTCGGCGACCTTGTCGATCGCCTCCCGCAACGAGAACGGTTCGCCGAAACGCACCCGCGCCTCACCCATGTAGGTGCGTTGCGCCTTGGCGTACTTCAGCAGCCAGGTGACGCTCTCGGGCTTCTTGGTCCCGCCGGCCGATTCGCGGGCGATCGCCCCGATCTCGTGGAGCTGGTCGTAGACGATCGACGTCGGGACCACCATCATGTCGGCGTTCTCGAGGTTGGCGAGGGCGTCGACCACATAGGACAGCAGGCCGAGCTTCGGTGGGCGCAGCTTGCCGGTGCGGCTGCGGCCGCCCTCGATGTACCACTCGAGGTTGAAGCGTTTCTCCACGATGAACGACAGATAGGAGCGCATCGCGAACTTGTACACCGGGTCGCCACCGAAGCGGCGGCGGATGAAGATCACCCCCGCGCGCCGCGCGATCGGGGCCAGCGGCCACAGCGCCAGATTGTTGCCCCCCAGCACCAGATTCGGTGGGAAGTCATGGGAGCGAAGGATTTCCGAGAGCACCAGGGTGTCGACGTAGGAGCGATGCGACGGCAGGAAGATCAACCCGTGGGTCTTGTTGAGGGTCCGTAGCTTCCCCAGGGTGTCGAGGTCGGCCGACACCGTCCAGGTGCGCTCGTAGAGGGCGCGGAACGTCGAGGAGAAGACGTCGTCCATCAATCGTGACTGGGTCGCCACGAAGGTCGACATCTTGTCGGTGGCCTCGGCCACCACCGCGGCCGCCGGACGCCCGAGTTCGGCCGCCAGTTTCGCCGCGTTGGTGCGGAACCGCGCCGACGACCCGATCTGTTCGGCGACCAGCCGGGGCACCTTGTAGCGGTCACCCACCAGCTGCCGTTCGGCGCGTTCGGCCGACAGAGACGCTTGCAGCGCAACGTAACTCGCGAACGATTCCCCTTCGGCCGACGCCGACGCGTGCCGGGTGCGCAGATCGTCGACGGTGGCCGCCTCACCGGCCACCACCCGCAGCCGGTCCGGTGCCCGGTTGCGGATGGCCGACTGCCGGAAGGCCATCGGACGCCGAGGATTCGACAGTGCGAGGACATCGGCCATCGACACCCGCCGCTCACCGCGACGTACCGGCGGGAGCCACACGGCCCGTGCGGGTATCAACGAGGTGTCGGGATCGAGGCCGTCCGGGTCGACCTCGCCGAGGGTGCGCAGCGTCGCCTCGGGGTGGGTGGCCGCAGCCCACTCGGCCACCGCCTCCCGCTCACACGACGTTCGAACCTCCGCCAACACGATTGCCGGCACCTGACCACCCGCCTTCCTCCCCGCCATCACTGATGATGAGGCCACAATAGCCATCGCATGTGATCTGTGGCACACACATCCCCGCCTCCGCCGTTCGGAACGGGGCCGGCGGGCGCCCATTGCGACGCTGACCGGCCACGATAGAATCCGATGGTGAGCAAACCAGCCCTTGCTCCGGAGTTCCGCTATGCCGATTTGCTGCCCTCCGGCGCCGACGAGACCCCCTATCGCCTGATCACCACCGAGGGGGTGTCCACCGTCGACGTCGACGGTCACCGCTTCCTCAAGGTCGCCCCCGAGGCATTGCAGAGGCTGACCGCCGAGGCGATGCACGACATCAGCCACTACCTGCGTCCCGCGCACCTCGCCCAGTTGCGCAAGATCATCGACGACCCGGAGGCGTCGGGCAACGACCGCTTCGTCGCGCTCGACCTGCTCAAGAACGTCAACATCTCCGCCGGCGGCGTGCTGCCGATGTGCCAGGACACCGGCACCGCGATCGTGATGGGCAAGAAATCCGAGGGCGTGCTGACCGGAGCCGATGACGCGCAATGGATTTCGCGCGGGGTGTATGACGCCTACACCAAACTCAACCTGCGCTACTCCCAGCTGGCCCCGCTGACCACCTACGAGGAGCGCAACACCGGCACCAACCTGCCCGCACAGGTGGAGATCTATGCCACCGAGCAGGGACCGAAGGGCCCGGAGTACAAGTTCCTGTTCATGGCCAAGGGCGGCGGCTCGGCCAACAAGTCCTTCCTGTTCCAGGAGACCAAGGCCATCCTGAATCCCAAGCGCCTCTTGGAGTTTCTCGACGAGAAGATCCGTTCGCTGGGAACCGCGGCCTGCCCGCCGTATCACCTCGCCGTCGTCATCGGCGGCACCTCGGCCGAATTCGCGCTCAAGACCGCGAAGTACGCCTCCGCGCACTACCTCGACACCCTGCCCACCTCGGGTTCGATGTCGGCGCACGGCTTCCGCGACCTCGAACTCGAGGAGGAGGTGTTCAAGCTGACCCAATCCTTCGGTATCGGAGCACAATTCGGCGGCAAGTACTTCTGCCACGACGTCCGCGTCGTCCGCCTGCCGCGGCACGGCGCGTCGTGCCCCGTCGCGATCGCGGTCTCCTGCTCGGCCGACCGTCAGGCGCTCGGCAAGATCACCGCCGACGGCGTCTTCCTCGAGCAACTCGAAACCGACCCGGCCCACTACATGCCCGACGCCGGCGTGGCCGAGGACATCGAGGGCGGTCAGGTCGTCGCGATCGACCTGAACCGGCCGATGCCGGAGATCCTCGCCGAACTGTCGAAGTACCCGGTCAAGACGCGGCTCTCGCTGACCGGACCGCTCGTCGTCGCCCGCGACATCGCACACGCCAAGATCTCCGAACGTCTCGACGCCGGCGAACCGATGCCGGAGTACCTGCGCAATCACCCGGTCTACTACGCGGGTCCGGCCAAGACGCCGGAGGGCATGGCATCGGGCTCCTTCGGTCCGACCACCGCGGGCCGGATGGATTCCTACGTCGAACAGTTCCAGGCAGCCGGCGGCTCGATGGTGATGCTGGCCAAGGGCAACCGCTCCAAGCAGGTCACCAACGCGTGCGCCACCCACGGCGGTTTCTACCTGGGCTCGATCGGCGGGCCCGCGGCACGCCTGGCCCTGGACTGCATCAAGAGCCAGGAGGTCATCGAATACCCCGAGTTGGGGATGGAGGCCGTCTGGAAGATCGAGGTCGAGGACTTCCCCGCCTTCATCGTCGTCGACGACAAGGGCAACGACTTCTTCACCGATCCCGGTGGCGCCGTGACGGTTCCGCTGGGTGGGGTGCGGATTCGTTCGCGGGAACACTGAGCCCCGAGACAGCCAGCCCCGAGACAGCCAGCCCCGAGACAGCCAGCCCCGAGACAGCCAGAGCACAGTGCCGTAGATCGGTGCCAGTATGTGACACCGATCTACGGCACAGGTGGACACTCCGCACAGCGGACGACTGGTCCCCGCCAGCCGCGGGCATGCAGAGCGCGAGCGAGCTTCACCGCCGTGGCACATGGCCTTCCGAAAACCTGTCCCCACCCCAGACGCAGTGTCAACCGGCTCGCTGCCACCGCGGCATCGAGGTCCCGCTCGAGGTCACGGTCACGCGCCACCGGGCCGTCATGACCGAGCCGACCGTCGAGTTCGACGACGAGCCCCCAGTCCTCGTAGTCGACGTCGCGAAAGCCGTGCCGCCCTGCGGTTGTCGGAGCCTGCCGCTCCGGTGTGGGTAGGCCGTGTGCTCGTTCGATCCTCGTCAGGTAGCCATGCTCGAGAACCGAACACGTACCGTCACGAACATCGCGGAGGACGCCGGCGACGAACTCCCGCTTCGCCATGCGCGGCCTGCTCTCCAGCGCCGCGAGCAGTCGGTCCGCGGTTGTCCTGCGCGCACCCACCACATCGGCCAGGCAGGCGATGACGGCGGTGGTCGACGTGGCCTCGGCGACGACGTCGAGCACCGCCTCGTCGAGGCGGACGCGCGGTGGATGCGCATGCCACAACACCCTGTCATCGAGTCGTGAGCCGTAGTGGACGACGACGCCCGCGCGTCGGGTCACCCGACGGTGGCGGTCGACCAGGATGTGCACCGGCCCGCCGGCATTCGGCTCACCGTCGGAGATCGCGGACAGGTGACTCAATGCCGCCGGAAATGCGTCGAGCACGACGCTCCACGCCCGCTGCGTCCCGGTGATCGGCCCGGTGTGGTTGACGTAGACGCCCGGGTACACCGTCACCCACTCCCGGCGTCGTAGCTTTCGACGGAGAAACGCGGCGGAGAATCCGCACTCGACGACCTGCCTACGAGCAATGACACCGTCCTGCGCGACGAGCAGTTGGTCGAGACGAGTCGCATCGGGCTGGGTCACACGTGAGGTCACCGTCATGGACGCTCATTGTGGCCGTGTGAGACGAGGGTCGGCCCGCGCGTCGGCGTCCCTGTGGACAACGGCGCACCCCACCCTCGATCAGTGCCGTATGTAGGTGCCACCCCGTGACACCTGCGTACGGCACTGGGCTCTCGGCCACCCGATCGCCGCGGCGCACGAGTAGCGTGAAGCGACGTCGTCCCATCCGAGGAAAGAAGCCTGAACTGAGTCGGTCGTCGTTCCTCACACGCGTCACCTCCCGGTGGGGCAGCATCGACGCCGACGCCGTGCGAACCCGGCTGGTCGACGTCAACGACGGCGTGATCGCGGTCGCCGGTATGGGACTCGGTCTGGCCGGCGCCGACGTCGCATCCCACACCACGTACGGGATCATCATCCTCAACACGGTGGTGGGAGCGCTCGCGGTCTTCGGCGTTCGCCTCGGCGAGGAGTTCGCCGGACTCGAAGCCGAGCAGGCCACGATCGCTCACGAGCAGCGACTGCTGGAACTCAGTCCCGACGAGGAACTCGCCGAGATGATCGAATGGTTCGAACACAAAGGCGTCAGCCCGGAGACATCGCGGACGGTGGCGGAAGAACTCTCCGCGGCCGACTCGTTGTCGACCCAGTTGGAGATCGAATACGGCATCCGCGAGCGGACGACGCCACGTCAGGCGTGGCAGGAATCGGTGATGGCGGGAGTCGGCTTCGCCCTGGGTGCGCTGATCCCGGCGTTCTTCGCCATCGTCACGCCGTGGCGCTGGCACGTCGGCTCGGTGATTCTGGCGATGATGGCATCCCTCGTCGTGACATCGGTGCTCCTTGCCCGATTGGGACATTCGGCGATCTGGCCCACGATTCTGCGATCGGTCATCGTGGGCGTCTCGGCATTGGGGATCTCCTATCTGCTCGGCGATCTACTGTTGTGACCAACAACCCGTTGTGACGAGCGGGTGGAGTTGGTTCTGCAGACGCTGAGTACGGTGGACCAAGGACACCCTTATCTCCCCGACGAAGCCGGAGGCATTGCAACCATGGCCGAGCAGCACCCCGCCGAACAGCAGTACCGCATCGAGCACGACACGATGGGCGAGGTCAAGGTGCCCGTCGACGCGCTGTGGCGGGCGCAGACCCAACGCGCGGTGGAGAACTTCCCGATCAGTCACCGGCCGCTCGAACGCACCCAGATCCGGGCGATGGGCTTGCTGAAGGCGGCATGCGCGCAGGTCAACAAGGATCTGGGGTTGCTCGACGCCACCAAGGCCGACGCGATCATCGCCGCGGCCAAGGAGATCGCCGACGGCAAGCATGACGACCAGTTCCCGATCGACGTGTTCCAGACCGGTTCGGGTACCAGCTCCAACATGAACACCAACGAGGTGATCGCCTCGATCGCGAAGGCCGCCGGCGTCGAAGTCCATCCCAACGACCACGTCAACATGTCTCAGTCGTCCAACGACACCTTCCCCACCGCCACCCATGTGGCCGCCACCGAGGCGGTGGTCAGCGACCTGATTCCGGCGCTGGATCATCTGCGGCTCGCCCTGTTGGCGAAGTCGGAGGAGTGGCGCGAGGTGGTCAAGAGTGGCCGCACCCACCTGATGGATGCGGTGCCGGTGACCCTCGGCCAGGAATTCGGCGGGTACGCACGACAGGTCGAGGCCGGCATGGAGCGTCTCACCGCGACCCTGCCGCGCGTCGGTGAACTGCCGATCGGCGGGACCGCCGTGGGTACCGGCCTCAATGCGCCCGCCGGATTCGGCACCAAGGTCGTCGCCGAACTCCGCAATCTCACCGACGTCGACGCCCTCGCGCTGGCGAAGGACAACTTCGAGGCGCAGGCCGCGCGTGACGGCCTCGTCGAGTTGTCCGGTCAGCTCAAGACGGTGGCGGTGTCGTTGACCAAGATCGCCAACGATGTCCGCTGGATGGGCTCCGGTCCGCTGACCGGCCTCGGCGAGATCCATCTGCCGGACCTGCAGCCCGGCAGCTCGATCATGCCCGGCAAGGTGAATCCGGTTCTGCCCGAGGCGGTGACGCAGGTCGCGGCACAGGTCATCGGCAACGACGCCGCGGTCACCTGGGGCGGCGGCAACGGCGCCTTCGAACTCAACGTCTACATCCCGATGATGGCCCGCAACGTGCTCGAGTCACTGAAGCTGCTCGCCAACGTCTCCCGGATCTTCGCCGATCGGTGCATCAGCGGACTCACCGCAAACACCGAGCATCTCAAAACCCTGGCCGAGAGTTCGCCGTCGATCGTGACACCACTGAACAGCGCGATCGGCTATGAGGAAGCGGCCGCGGTCGCCAAGCAGGCCCTCAAGGAGCACAAGACGATTCGGCAGACGGTCATCGATCGCGGACTGATCGGTGAGAATCTCAGCGAGGCCGAACTCGACAAGCGCCTCGACGTGCTCAAGATGGCCAATCTGGATCGGGAGCGCTGACCCGACCCCGAGCCCGACGAGGCGTGGGGGCGCCCGGATGGGGCGCCCCCCGGTCCTCGGCCCGGCTCGAACGGGCTACCACCCTCACCAACTGCGGGCGCCGTCATCCGGTGGCCACGGCGCCTTGGGCGAGGCCGAAACGAGAGTAGCGGACCGGCCGCGCGCGGTTTCGAGCGGTTTTCGTGGCGGTGCTCCTCATCGGGGGCATCGCTCATCGGGGGCATCACGGTGGGTGGCCCGCTGTAAGGTCGGTCCATGTCCACCCTCTCCGATTTTCCCGAGGACTGGCACACCGCACTGGTGCTCGTCGCCCATCCCGACGACCCCGAGTACGGGATCGCCGCCGCCGTACGCCGATGGACCGACGAGGGCAAGCACGTCGTCTACGCGCTCGCCTCGAGCGGCGAAAAGGGGATCGCCGGAATGGATCCCGCCGAGGCCGGCCCGCTCCGCGAGAATGAACAACGAATCTCGGCGGCGATCGTCGGGGTCGACGAGGTCGAATTCTGGGGGTACCCCGACAGCGACATCCGCAACAGCGCGACCCTGCGCGCGACCATCGCCGACGCCATCCGCCGTATTCGTCCCGACCTCATCGTGTCGCTCTACGGCGGCACGCACTGGGCCCCCGATGCACCCAATCAGCCCGACCACATCGAGTTCTCGGCCGCGGTCCGCGAGGCATTCTCGGCGTTGGAGCAGGCCGATCGACCGCGGTGGTTGTTCGAGAACGGTCCTGATGCCACGCACGCCGTCCCGGTGAGCGCTACCGACATCGACTCCGCGATCCGGGCTCTGGCGGCCCACCGCGTCTATCTGGAAGTCCTCGATCCCGACACGCCGGTCGCCGAGCAGGCCCGCGCACAGGTCGATCAGATGACCGCCGCCCGACCGGACTACGACGGCCGCCGCGCGGTGGGATTCGCAGCGAAGCTGTTGTGACACAGTGCGATACACGCAGCGACGCCGCCGATCATCACGATCGACGGCGTCACCTCGTCACCGATGAGTCTGTGTGCGTTATCCACCCGCTCCCAGCAGCGCCGGCAGCAGTCCGACGAGCTGACCGAGCAACTGGGTCAACGCATTCGAGCCGAGGTCACTGGTACCGGGGGTGGTGGTACCCGGAGTCGTCGTTCCCGGAGTGGTCGTACCCGGAGTCGTCGTACCCGGCGTGGTCACCGCGGGCGCGGTGCCGGTCGGTGCTCCCTGGTTCACGCCGATGGTGATCTTGGGACGTTTGGCCGGGTCGAGCCAGACGAGGATGTTGCGCAGCACCTCCTTGTCGATGGCCACACATCCCATCGTCGGTTCGCCGGTGCTGGCGTGCAGGAAGATCGCCGACGCCTTGCCCGGGATACGCTGCGGGTTGGACGCGATGTTCACCGCGTAGTCGTAGGCCGCGCCGGAGTTGTACAGGTTCTCACTGTCACCGCCGGGGCTCTGCACCTGGCGTACGTGGGTGTTGTAGGTCGGCGACTTCATGTCCGAGTCCCACCAGTCCTGGGTGTCGGTCTTGAAGTACGGCATTTTGGTGCCCGGGTTGGCCAGTCGCCCGAAGGCCTGATCCAGGGCGAAGGTGCCCTCCGGCGTCCGGTAGACATTGTCGGCCGCCTGACCCATTCCGAGTTCGCCGAGGTAGGCCTTCGTCGGCCCGAAGACCGGCTTCCACGTTCCGCTCGCATCCTTCTCGAACGCGGTGAGTGTGCCGGTCTCGTCGCTCGCATTCGGAGCGGTGACCACGATCATCTGGCTGGTGTCACCGGAGGTCGCGCCGTCGCCGGAACCACTACCCGACAACGTGTTCATAATCCCGTCGACCTCGGGGATACCGGTCTGCGGAATGCTGATCCCCCCGGGCAGCGTGGCACCGGCACCCGGCGTCGTCGTGGGTGTCGTGGTTTCCGGTGCGGCGACCGCGTGGCCGGCTCCACCGGCGAGCGCGGCGAACAGCGCAATCACCAGTAGTCCCAAAAACCTCATTCGCCTCATCAGTAACTTCTGCACCACACCAGTGTGACAAAAGGCAAGAGGCGTTGAGTCTCGCGATGGTCACGGTGCGGCATGAATCCGATCACCCATGCCCTTGAACTTGAACTCACACTCAATTACGCTGGCCTGACCGTGACGCAGACCACATTCGGACGTCGCGGGGATACCGCTCGCAGCGAAGGGAAGCGCATGTCCGCCGTCAACACCGTCACCGGCACCATCGACTCGGCCGATCTCGGCCGCACGCTGATCCACGAACACGTCTTCGTGCTCGGTGAGGAGTTCCGCGAGAACTACCAGTACGACTGGGACGAGGAGCAGAAGATCGCCGAGGCCGTGCGTGACCTCACCGAACTCAAGTCCCTCGGCATCGACACGATCTTCGATCCGACCGTGCTCGGCCTCGGCCGCTACATCCCCCGCATCCAGCGCATCGCCGAACAGATCGACCTCAACATCGTCGTCGCCACCGGCGTCTACACCTACAACGACGTCCCGTTCCAGTTCCACTACACCGGCCCGGGCCTGCTTTTCGACGTCGACGAGCCGCTGGTCACCTACTTCGTCACCGACCTGACCAAGGGAATCGCCGACACCGGCGTCCGCGCCGCCTTCCTGAAATGCGCCATCGAGGAACCCGGCCTGACGCCCGGCGTCGAACGCGTCATGCGGGCCGTCGGGCAGGCCAGTGTGCAGACCGGTGCGCCGATCACCGTGCACACCAACCCGCACACCGAGTCGGGCCTGGTCGCCCAACGCGTCCTCGCCGAGGAGGGCGCCGACCTCACCAAGGTGGTCATCGGCCACTCCGGCGACAGCACCGACCTCGACTATCTGATGAAGATCGCCGACGCCGGGTCGATTCTCGGGATGGACCGGTTCGGCCTCGACGTCCTGCTGCCCTTCGACGACCGCATCAACACCATCGTCGAGCTCGTCAAGCGCGGCTACGCCGACCGCATCGGCCTCGCCCACGACGCATCCTGCTTCATCGACTGGTTCGACCCGGAGGACAAGCGGAAAGTGGTGCCCAAGTGGAACTTCCGGCACATCAGTGAGGACGTGCTGCCGGCGTTGCGCGAACGCGGTGTCACCGACGAACAGATCACCACGATGCTCGTCGACGTCCCACGCCGCTACTTCGAATGAGCCACGCGATCACCCACTCCCCGACCCCGCCCGATGAAGGAACATCACTGATGGCCAATCCCGTTGCCGCACTGCCTTACTGGCCACACTGCCGACCAGGAGAGCACTGATGGCCAATCCCGTTGCCGCACTGGTTCACCGGCCACGCCGTCGAGAAGGAGAGCACTGATGGCCAATCCCGTTGCCGCACTGGTTCACCGGCCACACCCTCGAGAAGGAGAGCACTGATGGCCAACCCCGTTGCCGCACTGTGGCGCGGCGCCGAGCACCACCCCGACCGCATCGCGGTGCGCAGCGGGGCACGCACCCTCACCTACGCCGAACTGGTCGATCACATCGCGTGTGCAGCAGCCGATTTCCGAAGCAGAGGCGTCACCCCCGGCGACCGCGTCCTGCTCATCGCTCCGACGATCCCGGAGTTCGCCATCACCTACTATGCCCTGCACACCGTCGGCGCCACCGTCATCACCGTGAATGTGATGTCCACGGCACCCGAGATCGAGTATGTGACAACCGATTCCGGGACCTCGATGATCGTGGCGTGGCAGGACTGCGCCGACGCCGCCCGCCGGGTCGCCGACTCGGCTGGCCTGCCGCTCGTCGTGGTCGAACCCTGTGAGAACACCGACACCGACACCGACCGGGTGAGCACCTATGTGGACCGGGATGACAACAGCACGGCGGTCATCCTCTACACCTCCGGCACCACCGGCCGACCCAAGGGTGCGCAGCTCAGTGTCGCGAACGTCGATGCCGCACCACAGGCCTTCCGCCCCGCCCTGCGACTGGGCGAACAGGAACGCTGGGCCACCGCCCTCCCACTGTTCCACTGCTTCGGTCAGGTGGTCGTCATGCACGGCGCACTCACCTGGGGCGGCACTCTGTCGCTGCTGAGCCCGTTCTCGCCGCGCGAGTTCATGGATCGCCTGCGCGACGAGCAGATCACCATCGCGTGCGGGGTGCCGACGATGTGGAATGCCATGCTGCACGTCACCACCGGCTACCGCCCGGACGACTTCACGCATCTGCGGCTCGCCTGCTCGGGTGGAGCGTCGTTGCCCGGCGAGGTGATCCGCGCCTTCGAGGAGCGCTTCGGTTGTTCCATCCTCGAGGGTTACGGACTCACCGAGACCGCGGGTACCGCAACGTTCCGCAACCTGGACGGACCGGCCAAGGTCGGCACGGTCGGTACCGCCCTACCCGGATTCCGCATCGAGGTGCGCGACCCCGAGGGCCGGGTGGTGCCCGACGGCCAGGTCGGTGAGATCGTCATCTCCGGCCCGACCGTGATGACCGGCTACTGGAACCGACCCGAGGCCACCGCGGCCGACCTCGTCGACGGCTGGCTCAAGACCGGCGATCTCGGATCGATGGACGCCGACGGCGACGTCCGAATCGTCGACCGCGCCAAGGACCTGATCATCCGGGGTGGGTACAACGTCTATCCCCGCGAGGTCGAGGAGGTGCTCTACGAACACCCGGATATCGTCGAGGTGGCCGTGATCGGCGTTCCCGACGATCATTACGGCGAGGAGATCGCGGCGGTGATCGCGCCGCGTCCGGGCACCGAGATCGACATCGAGGCGTTGCGTTCCTGGGCCAAGGAACGGCTGTCGGCGTACAAGGTGCCGCGGATCATCCACTGTGTGGACGCGCTGCCGAAGGGCGCGACCGGCAAGATCCTGAAACGGGCCATCGACCGGGATCCCCTGAGCGCCACGGTGAGGTGACGCGCCACAGCGATCGGTGAGTGTGGCCGCCGCTACTGTGCGAGTCGGTGCGCGGCCACATCACCGAGCCCTTCCCCACCGAACTGACCGACGAGTAGGGTTACCGAGTCCCGGTCGGGGACAGGAAGGGTCGGGTCCCCGCGGCACATGCCACCTCTCAGTCGTCTTGCGCGCCTCCAGATTGCGGCGATTCTCATCATCGGGCTCGCCGTGAGCGTGTTCGCCGGAATCCGGTATGTGCATCTCAATCGACTGGCCGGCATCGGGGTCTACACCGTCACCGCGTCGCTCCCGGACTCCGGTGGCATCTTCACCAACGCCGAGGTGACCTACCTCGGCGTACCGGTCGGGCGGGTGGGTGACCTGCGGTTGACCGCCGACGGCGTCGACGTGGAGATGATCCTCGGCCCCACAGGTCCCCGCATCGTCGGTGGCGGTGGTGGCCAACCGTTCGGCCATCGGCGAGCAGTACATCGATCTGCAACCCGCCGCGATCGACGGCGAATATCTCACCGATGGGGCGTCGGTCACGCGATCGTCGGTACCGCCTCGCCTCGAGGATGTGGTGTCGTCGGCGATCGATCTCACCTCGTCGATCCCGCTCGATGACCTGCACACCGTGATCACCGAGCTGGGTACGGCCTTCGCCGGGCAACACGAGAACCTCCCGCGACTGGTCGATTCGCTGTCGGCGCTGGCCGCCGCCGGTGCCGACAATCTGCCGCAGACCATCGGGCTGATCCGTGACGCCGACGTCGCGCTGGCCACCCAGGAGGATCAGGCCGACGCGATTCTCACGTGGTCACGCGGACTCGACGTCGTCACCGCGACCCTGGCGACCGCCGATCCCGACCTGCGGCGACTGTTGACGACCGGTTCGGCCTCGGCCACCGAGATCTCTGCCCTCGTGCAGAACAACGGTGATGACCTCGCGACCGTGGTCCGTCAGCTCGCCGACACCGCAGGCACCATCGAACCGGCCACCTACACCACGGCGACCACCTTTTCACTGCTGTCGCTGTTGTCCGGCGGTGCCCACTCCCCTGCCCCCGGGGATGGTCAGATCCACTTCGGCATCGTGCTCGAGACCAACAATCCGCCGGCATGCACCCGGGGATACGAGAGCACGCAGCGGATGATCGACGAGTTGACACGCAAGAACCCGCAGTTCGACATCCGCTACGACGATTTCCCGTTCAACACCGATGCCCATTGCGATGTGCCGCTGGGCAATCCGACGGGAGTGCGAGGCGCCGCCCGCACCGTCTACGCCGATCCCGACACCGCACAGCCGTGGGATGCCACCCCCAAGAAGGACCCGGACAAGCTCAACCTCACTCCGCTGGCGCAACAACTGGCGACACTGATGGGTGTGCGCCCCGTCCGATGATCACCGCGTGTCGGGATGATTCAGCCCGATCGCATTGGCCCACAGCCGGGTTGCGGTGAATACGAGCTGATCCATGTCGGCGCCGCCCGTGTCCGGACCGCCCGTGTCCGGGTCGACTCCGACGGCGAACGCCTGATAGGCCATTCGAGAAACCATGCCCGAGAGCGCACTTGCCGCCGCGAGCGGATCGAGGTCGGGGTCGGCCAGGCCGCGCTCCTGGAGTTCGGCGACGTGCCGTGCATTGCGCAGGGCGAAGACCTGTCCACGCGCACGGCGCTTCTCGCGGAACTCGGGAATGTTGGCCGACACCTGCTCGAGCACCAGCCGCAGTTTCGCATTGCGCTTGTACGCCTCGAAGTAGGCGCGGTTGGCCGCCTCGAGAACCGCGATCGGATCGTCCTGCTGTCCCGGCTCGACGTGCGGATAGCCTGGATGCAGCATGTCCTCGTGTGCAAGGGCCAGCACCGCGTCGAGGATCTCTTCCTTGCTGTCGAAGTAGGTGTAGAAGGTGCCGGTCGAACACTTCGCCTCGGCGGTGATGTCGGTCAGCCGCGCATCCGAGAAGCCGTCGCGTTCAAAGATCCGGCGGGCCGCCGCGATCAGCGCCGACCGGGTCCGCTCACCGCGGGCGGTGACGGGCGGTGCCTTGTCGGCCTGCGTCACCGCCAGCGGCGGCAGCGGATCGCGATCAGTGGTCTCGCGTGCGGTCATGACGTCATCATCTCAGGCCCGAGGCCGAATTCACATTCATGACCGTCCCTTCTCATCCAGGTCTGCCCGTGTCGTCACAGCCGATGTCGTCGCAGCCGGTGTCGTGACAGCCGGTGTCGTCACAGCCCGGCGGCGTCGGCGACCGTTGTCGCCTTGGCGACGAGTCCGTCGATCACCGCCGTGGTCGGTACACCTGCCGCGGCGCGGTTACCGGGATTGTCCTGCGCGCGCCGGAGTACGCCTTCGGCGATGATGGCCACCTTCCACAATCCGAGCGCATGCCAGAATCGCAGGGCCTGGGCGTCGCGGCCGGTGCGCTCGAGGTAGGAGGCCGCCAATCGGTCTCGGTCCGGGAAGCCGTCGAGCAGTTCTACCGGCGCGGCGCTGAGCGGCGCCTCCCCGGGTGCCGGCCAGTACGCAAGGGTGCTGCCGATGTCGGCGAGCGGATCACCGAGGGTGGACAGTTCCCAGTCGAGTGCCGCGCGGACGTGCCCATCGCCCGGGTCGACCATGACGTTGCGAATATGGAAGTCGCCGTGCACCAATCGGGTTTCGCGTTGTTCGGGAACGTTCGCCGACAGCCGCGCGGTCAGCGCGTCGAGTTCGGGGACCTCCCGCGTCTTCGACTTCTCCCACTGTGCACTCCACCGCTTCAGTTGCCGTGCGGCATAGGGTTTGTGACCGGCCAGATCCGACAGGCCCACCGTGTCGATGTCGACGGCATGGATCTTCGCCAGCGTGACCACCATCGACTCGCCGACGGCGGACCGCGTTGCCGGCGACAGCGCCGTCGCCTTGTCCATCGAGTCCAGGACGACGCCGTCGACGAACTCCATCACCACCAGCGGTACCGGGGCGACGGCCGCGTCGTCGCACACTCCGAGGATGCCGGGCACCGGAACGTCGGTGGTGGACAAGGCCGACAGTATCCGTGCCTCGCGGACCACGTCATGGGCCGACGCGAGCAGATTGCCCACCGGCGGCCGACGCAGCACCCACTTCGCGCCGGCCTCGTCGGCGAGCAGGTAGGTCAGATTCGACTGGCCGAAACCGACTCGCGTGCATGTCGATTCACCCTGCGGTTCGACCCCGATGCCACCGAGCCAGGCGACCAGGGCGGCGGCGTCGACCTCCGGGATGACCGCCAGCCCCGAGGCCGGCGCACTCACGTCACTCACTGTGATTCCTTCCCGACGGTGCTCAGTACCGCGCCGAGAGCGCGTCGTCGGACACCCCGGCCACCGTCTCGGGCACCGTGGCCGCGTCCCGGTAGCTGCGGAGTTCGCGACGGGCGATGGCCCGCTTGTGCACCTCGTCCGGTCCGTCGGCCAGACGCAGGGTGCGGATGTGCGCGTAGGCCATGGCGAGCGGGAAGTCGTCGGTGACGCCCCCACCGCCGTGCACCTGGATGGCCCGGTCGATGATCTTGAGCGCCATGCTCGGTGCGGCGACCTTGATGGCGGCGATCTCGGTGGCCGCGGCCTTGTTGCCGACGGTGTCCATCATGTAGGCGGCCTTGAGCGTGAGCAGACGCACCATCTCGATGTCGATGCGCGCCTCGGCAATCCAATCCTGGATGTTGGCACGGTCGGCGATCGGACGACCGAAGGTGGTGCGTTCGGTGGCGCGCTTGCACATCAGTTCCAGGGCCCGTTCGGCCATGCCGATGGTCCGCATGCAGTGATGGATGCGGCCCGGACCCAGTCGTGCCTGCGCGATGGCAAATCCCTCGCCTTCGCCCTTGAGCACGTCGGTCGCCGGCACCCGGACACTGTCGAAGATCAACTCGCCGTGACTTTCCCGGTCGACGTAGCCGAAGACCGGCAGGTTGCGCACGATGGTGAGTCCGGGGGCATCCGATGGCACGACCATCATCGACTGCTGCCGGTGCGTCGGGGCACTCGGGTCGGTCTTGCCCATCACGATGAGCACCTTGCAGTCCGGGCGAACGGCGTTGGAGGCGAACCACTTCCGGCCGTTGAGTACGTACTCGTCGCCGTCGCGGACCATCTGCAGTTCGATGTTGGTGGCATCCGAGCTCGCCACCGCGGGCTCGGTCATGGCGAACGCCGATGCGATCTCGCCGTCGAGGAGGGGCTGCAGGTACTTCTTCTTGTGCTCGTCGGTGCCGAAGAGGGTGAGCACCTCCATGTTCCCGGTGTCGGGGGCGTTGCAGTTGAACACCTCCGACGCCCAGCCGACCCGGCCCATGATCTCGGCGAGGTGCGCGTACTCCAGATTGCTCAGCCCCGGCCCCTGTTCCGCGTGCGGATGGCCGTCATGATCGTTCCCGCTCGCACCGCTCCCGGCGAACCAGAGATTCCACAGGCCTTCGGCCTTTGCCTTCTGCTTCAGCTCGATCAGAATATCCGGTGTCGCATGGGGATTCGACGACTCGCGCATCTGCTGTTCATAGACCGCCTCGTTCGGATAGACGTAGGCGTCCATGAAGGCGAGCAGCTTCTGCCGGTACTCCTCGGCGCGCGGTGAGGGCTCGAACAAGGTCATTGTTCCTCCTGATAGAAAAAAGGGTTGAGGTGTGGGGCCGGCGATCTCACGAATCGGCGGTCGCGAGCAGCGACTGCTGGAAGCGGCGCATTCCGCGCAGCCACCGGTCATAGTCGGATCCCTTGTGCCGGTACATCTCCAGTACCTCCGGATGCGGCAGGATCAGGAAGTGCTCGGCAACGATGGCGGCCAGTACGACGTCGGCGACGTCGTCGGCGTCGAGGACCGCACCGGCGGTCTCCACGGCGCGCTGCATGAGGCGTTCCCCGGGGTCGTCGCCGCCGGCGTCGGGCCGTAGGAGTTTGGTGTCGACACCCATCGGGCACAGGCAGCTCACCCGGACACCGGCGTCACCGTAGGTGGCGCTGAGCCATTCGGCGAATCCGACCGCGGCGTGCTTGGTCACCGAGTACGTCGCCGATCCGAGCTGGGTCAGCAGGCCCGCGGCCGATGCGGTGCTGACGAAGTAGCCGCTGCCCCGCCCGGTCCATTCGGGGACGAGGCGCCGTGCGGCGCGGATGTGCGCCATCAGGTTGACGTCGATGACGGTGGCCCAGTCGGCGTCGGTGGCGTCGAGACCGGACTTGCCGCCGATGCCGGCGTTGGCGAAGTACATGTCGACCGGGCCGAATGACGCCTCGGCGGCGGCGATGGCCTCGTCGATGTGGGCGTCACTGGCGGCGTCCCCGGAGACCGCGATCGCCGACCCACCGTCGGCCGTGATCGCGGCGGCGGTGGCGGCGACCGCGTCGGCATCGAGGTCGGTGACCACCACGCGCGCACCGGCCCGACTCAAGCCCTTCGCGATCGCTCCCCCGATACCGCCGCCCGCTCCGGTGACGATGGCGACTGTGTTCTGGATCTCCATGAACCGACCGTACTTGAACCCGGTTTCAAGTTCAAGCAGGTCGGTTCACGTCGGCGCGGTTCCCTCGGAGGGTCCCGGTGCTCACCCGATCATCTTGGCCATCGACGTCGAGTCCTCCCCGGATCGCCGCAGGATGAGCCCGGACAACGCGAGCACCACCAGGGTGAGGAGCAGCATCAGGGTCGACATCGCCGCGATCTCCGGGCGCAGCGCGACACGGACCGACGAGAAGATGTACACCGGCCACGGGGTGTAGCCCGGCTGCTGCACGAACGACGAGATCACCACGTCGTCGAGGCTGAAGGTGAAGGCCAGCATCATGCCGGCGAACACCCCCGGCATGGCGGCCGGTGCGATGACGTGCCGCAGGCGGGCGAGCGGCGACGCGTAGAGGTCGGCGGCGGCCTCCTCCAGCGACGGATCGAGCGCCGCGATGCGCGCCCGGACGATGAAGGTGACCACCACCATCGACACCACCGCATGCGAGATCACCAGGCGGACCAGGCCGTTGTTGAACGGCACGATGCTCCAGTCCACGCCGAGCGTCACATACCAGGGCAGGAAGGCCACCGCGTCGGCGATGTCGGGGGTCACCAGCGTGACGGTCAGCAGACCGAGCAGACCGACCGACCACCACCGCGGCCGGCGTGACATCCCGATCGCGATGCCCGCGAAGGAACCCAGCACGGTGGCGAGCAGCGCCGAGAGCAACCCGACCTCGAGGGACACCTTCACCGACTGCAGGATCGTGTCATTCCCGATGGCGTCGGTGTAGGCACTCAGCCCGAACCCCTCGAACGAGCTGAGCACCCGGCCGGTGTTGAACGAGTAGACGACGATCACCAGGATGGGCAGGAACAGGAAGAGGTACACCAGCACCGCCCACACCTTCAGGCAGATGCTGTACCAATCCGTCTGTGTGCGTAGCGGTGTCATCCGCAACGGGGCCAGCGGCGGCAGCGAGCCGGCATCACCGGCCGGCGCGGGCAGCGTCACCGCGAACGGTCCCCGATCCAGCGCCACCGCGATCCCCTTGATGACCACTCCGACGATCACCACACACGCCAGCACGACCAGCATGAGCGACACCGTCATCGCCGAGCCGAGCGCCCAGTTCTGGGCGGTCTCGAACTGGGCCGCGATCATCTGACCGGCCATCGTGCCCTTGGCGCCACCGAGGACCGACGGGGTGACGTAGTCACCCATCAGCGGGATGAACACCAGCAACGCACCGGAGACGATGCCCGGGGACGCCAGTGGCAGGGTGATGCGGAAGAACGTGGTCACCCGGTTGGCGCCGAGATCGCGTCCGGCCTCCCGCAACGACACCCCGGCCCGGTCCATCGCGACGAACAGCGGGAACACCATCAGCGGCAGGTAGTTGTAGACGACACCGATCTGCACCGCGGCGCGCGTGTAGAGGATGCCGAGTTCGCCGAGGCCGACGCTCTGCATCAGACCCGACAGCCAGCCCGACGGTGCCAGGGTGATCTGCCAGCCGATGGTGCGGACCAGGAAGTTGGTGAAGAACGGGATGATGATCAGGGCGAGGTAGACCGGACGTCGACGCGGATTCGATTTCACCGCAAGCCAATACGCGAACGGGATACCCACCAGCAGCGAGATCACCACCCCGGTGACCGCGATGCCGAGAGTGTTGACGAAGGTCGAACGGTAATCCGCGCCGAAGGCCTCGGAGTAGCGGCCGAAGCCCAATTGGTCGGTGGCGTAGGTGGTGAACTGATCGGGTTTGTAGCCGAAGCTGTACCAGATCACCAGCGCCAGCGGGATCACGAAGAAGAAGACCAGGTACGCCCAGGCCGGGAAGGTGAGGCCACCGGCACCGAAGATCCGCTGCCGCAGTGGGGGTTTCGGGGTGGGGATGGACTCGGGTTCGGGCGCGGCGTGGCGGGGACCGCCCGGGGTGGTGACTGTGGTCATCGGGCGCTCCTCGCCTGCATCTGGTTCAGGATCTCGGTCCGTTCCTGGGTGGCCGAGTCGACGTTGGCCGACACCAGCCGGTTGACAACCTCGTCGGGTGGGAACAGCAGATCCGGGAAGTCGAGGTCGGCCGCCCGCCCCTTCTCCGCAAGTCCTTTCACACCGGTCTGATAGCCGATGTATTCCATCTCGCGGAAGGAGACCTCCGGATCGAGCATGTAGTTGATGAATTCGTGTGCGGCGACCGGGTGTTGGGTGCCCCGCACGATGGAGAAGTTGTCCACGAACAGGTTTGCGGTGGGCAGCGGATAGACGAAGCCCCACGCGTCGGGGTCGTCCTCCTCCGACAGGGTCAGGCGCGCATCGCCGTTCCACGCCTGCAGCAGGGTGTAGGCACCGCCGGAGACCACCGAGGTGATCGACGAGTTGTATCCCTGCACCGTTGGCGCGAGCTCGTTGACGAGCAGTGCGCGCGCGGCGTCGAGGTCCTTCTGTTCGGTGGTGTTGGGGTCGATGTTCAAGGCGCCCATGGCAATCGAGACGACCTCCCACGGGTCCTCGAGCACGCTCACCTTGCCACGCGCCGGGCCCCGGGCGAGTTCGATGAAGTCGCGCCAGGTGGTCGGCGTGGTGGCGGTGAGGTCCTTGCGGTACATGAAACCGGTGGTGCCCCAGTCCTTACACGCCCCGTACCGTGACTGCGGATTCCACGACGGGTTGAAGAAGCGTTCCTCCAGATTCGCCAGGTTCGGGATGCGGGAGTGGTCGAGCGGGTCGAGCAGTCCGTGCTCCACCATCTGCGGAATGTAGACACCGGTCGGCACCACCACGTCGTAGCCCGAGGTGCCGCGTGCCGCAGCGAGTTTGGCGATCATCTCCTCGTTGGAGCCGAAGGAGTCGACCTGCAGGGTGAGCCCGACCTCATCCTCGAAGGCCTCCAGATCGGCCGGGTCCTCGTAGTCACCCCAGCTGTAGTAGTTGAGTCGGTTCTCGGTGGTGTCACCCATCGGCGCCGACCCGGCCACCTTGTGGCTGCCGCCGCAGGCCGAGACGGCCACTCCGGCGGCCGCCACCCCGATGCCGGCCAGGAAGCTGCGGCGGCTGATCCGCGTCACACTCGCCCGCGGGACGAGGGCATTGACGGTGGCCGAATCCGTGTGAGATCGGTTGCGGCCCTTCACTTGGCGTACACCCGGGTGTCGGCGGCGGCGAAGGTCGCGGTCACGTGCTGCCCCTCGTGCAGCGGCGGGAAGTTGCGGGTCGCGCCGCGGACGAGGATCTCGGTGCCGGCGTCGGTGGTGACCACGACCTGAGTGAGGTCACCGAGGAAGGACACCCCGGAGGCCGTGCCCGACACCACATTGTCGGCCGCGTCGATGTCGGCCTGGCCCTCGGCGAACCAGATCGCCTCCGGACGCACCGCGACCACCAGTTCGCCGGTGAGGTTGTCGACGTCGCCGGAGGCGGCGAACGCGCCGTCGGTGGTCTGCACCCGTCCGTCCACGTAGCCGCCGGTGACGTCGAAAAAGGTTTGTTTGCCGATGAAGTCGGCGACGAACCGGTTGACCGGGGCCGCGTAGATCTCCTGCCCCTGGCCGACCTGGGCGATGTGGCCCTCGCTCATCACGACGATGCGGTCGCTCATCGAGAGCGCTTCCTCCTGGTCGTGGGTGACGAAGATGAAGGTGGTGCCGAGCTCCTTCTGCAGGAGTTTGAGTTCGATCTGCATCTCCTCGCGGAGTTTGCGATCCAGCGCGCTCATCGGTTCGTCGAGGAGCAGGACGTCGGGCCGGTTGGCCAGTGCCCGCGCCAGCGCCACACGCTGCTGCTGACCACCCGACAGCATCGACGGTTTGCGGTCGGCGAAGCGGGTCATCTGCACCAGTTCGAGTGCGTCGGCGACGCGCCGGCCGATCTCCTTCTTTCCGACCTTGCGTTGGCGCAGCCCGAATCCGACGTTCTGGGCCACCGACATGTGCGGAAACAGGGCGTAGGACTGGAAGACGGTGTTCACCGGCCGCCGTTCCGGTGGCACGTCGATGATCGAGGCACCGTCGAGCGAGATGTCACCGGCGGTGGGTCGTTCGAAGCCGGCGAGCATGCGCAGCAGCGTCGTCTTGCCGCAGCCCGACGGCCCGAGGAGCGACACGAATTCGCCTGCGGCGACGTCGAGGTCGATGTCGGTCACGGCGACGTGCCCGTTGTCGTAGACCTTGGTGATCCCGCGCAGGCTGACCGCTCCGCGTGGTGCGGAGCCGTCCGCCGGGACGGTGTCCGGGCTGTGGGGGGCGTCGGGAAGTGCGGTCATGTATCGGGCCTTTCATGGACGATGACACCGTCGGCGACGACGAGATCGGATCGGGTCTGCCAAAGCGAATCACTGGGCTCGGAGAACGGATTGCGGTCGGCGACGACGAGATCGGCGACGGCGCCGATCCGGATCGTGCCGCTGCGGTCGCGGCGGTTGATCCGGGCGGAACCGCGGGTGTAGGCGCCGAGTGCGGTGACCAGGTCCAGGGCCTCGCCGGGAAGCAGTGGTGGGCGCTCGGAATCCGGTTCGACGCGGTTGACCGCCACCGAGATCGCCGCCCACGGGTCCGGCGTCGACACCGGCCAGTCACTGCCGGCGACCATCGTCGCGCCGGTGGCGGCCAGTGAGGCGAACGGATAGTGCCATCGGTAGCGGTCCGCGCCGATCGCGGGATGCACGAGCGCGGTCATCGAGTCGTCGTTGCACGCCCACAGCGCCTGCATGTTGACCGCGACGTCGAGGTGGGTGAAGCGTTCGATGTCGTCGGGGCGGACGAGTTGGACATGTGCGATGTGGTGGCGACCGGGGGTGATGCCGTTCGCGCGCCGCGCGGCGGTCATCGCGTCGAGGGCGGCGGTGACCGCGGCGTCCCCGATGGCGTGGAAGTGGATGTCGAGTCCCGCCGCGTCGCAGGCGATCACGGCCGCGGTGAGGACCTTCTCGTCGAAGTAGGCGAGTCCCGATCCGACCGGATCTCCGCCGCAGGTGCAGTACGGTGCCGACATCAGTGCCGTCTGGTTCTCGACGACCCCGTCGACCATGATCTTCACCGCGGGCATGCTCCAGCGTCGCCCGGCCGTGCGGTCGCGGCGGTTGACGAACTCGGCGACCACGTCGTCGATGTCTCCGAGGGTCGTGCCGCGCGGCAGCCAGGATGCTCCGACGACGCGCCCGGTGAGCCGTCCCGCGTCCTCGGCCGCCGCATAGGTGCGTGCGAGGTCGGTCATCCCCGGGTAGTCACCGACGATGGCCTCCTGCCAACCGGTGACGCCCAGAGAATGCAGATAACGCTGGGCGGTCGCCAGCCCCGCCGCCTGCTCGGCGTCGCCGGGCGGCGGGATCAGCGCCGACACCAGATCCATCGCACCCTCGTGCAGGGTGCCGGTGGGAGTGCCGTCGGTGTCTCGTTCGATGCGGCCGTCGGGCGGGTCCGGGGTGTCCGCATCGATCCCGGCGAGGTGCAGGGCACGGGAGTTGACCCATGCGCCGTGGTGGTCGCGGTTCAGCAGAAAGGCGGGGCGGTCGGGCACCACCGCATCCAGTGCCGCGGCCGTCGGGCACCCGCGGTCGAAATGGCTCATCGACCACCCCGATCCGGCGATCCATTCGCCGTCATGACCGGCGGCGTGGGCGGCGATCGTCGCGATGGCACTCGAGGCGTCGACGGCGTCGGTCAGGTCGCAGGCATTGCGGTCGATCCCCGCCGAGAGTGCGTGGATGTGGGCGTCGGTGAAGCCGGGATGCAGCAGACGTCCGGCCAGGTCGATGTCTGCGGCGTCGGGAATGACCTCGCGCACCCGCCGCACGTCACCCAGGGCGATCACCCGTCCGTCGCGCACCCCGACGGCCAGGTCGGGGTGCACGCGGCGACCGTCGAAGACCGGTCCCGAGTGGAACACGGTGTCCGGGAGAGCTCGTGACACGGGCGGACCGGGTCCTTCCTGTCGTGCATCCGATCCGATACCGCCCATGCGGTCGAACTGGCGTAATCATCAGTCTGACTGGATAATCGTCACGGATTTCGTGGCTGAATGCCACATCGGCGACTGATTATTAATGTGCTCGCAACATTCGCTCGAATACGGTGATGGATATGCGCAACGGCGACGTGTCCTTCTGGCACACCACCCTCGACGAACTCCCCCGCCGATCGGCCCTGCCCGGGAATCTCGATGTCGACATCGCGATCGTCGGCGGAGGGCTCACCGGGCTCTGGTCGGCCTACTACCTGGCCCGCACGCTGCCCGACGCCCGGATCGCCGTCCTCGAACGCGAGTTCTGCGGCTTCGGTGCGTCCGGCCGCAATGGTGGTTGGCTGTCGGCCGAGGTGGCGGGCAATCGGGCGCGTTACGCCGCGATCGCCGAGTCGAGGGGCCGCGACGGCCTCGACGCGAACCGTCGGCTCACCGCGACGATGCGCGCCGGCGTCGACGAGGTCCTCGACCGCATCGAGGAGGAGGGCATCGACTGCGATGCTGTGAAGTCCGGTGTGCTGCACATCGCGCGGTGCGCCGCGCAGGAGCGCAGGCTCGGCGACGACCTCGAGCACGAGCAGCGTTTCGGTGGGCAGTGGGATCTCCTCGACGCGGCGGCACTGCGCGACCGGCTGGCCATCCCCGGCGCCCGCGCCGCCATGTTCTCGGCGCAGTGCGCGCGGGTGAATCCCGCCAGACTCACCGCCGGGGTGGCCGCGGCGGTCGAACGCTCCGGCGTGTCGATCTTCGAGAACACGCGCGTGCTCGACGTCGCGCCACGCCGGGTGTCCACCGATCACGGCGTCGTCTCCGCCGAGACCATCCTGGTGTGTCTCGAGGGTTTTACGCCCACCATGCCCGGGTGGCGGCGTCGGCTGCTGCCGATGAACTCGTCGATGATCGTCACCGAGCCGCTGCCCGAGCATGTCTGGGACGAGATCGGTTGGGCCGGGGCAGAATTGCTGGGCGAGACGGCGCACGCCTACACCTACTCCCAGCGCACCGCCGACGGCCGGATCGCGTTGGGCGGCCGGGGCGTCCCGTATCGGTTCGGCTCCGGCGTCGACGATCACGGGCGCACCCAACAGCGCACCATCGATTCGCTGGTCCGCGCGCTGCACGAGATGTTCCCGGCCACCCGCGACGTGGCGATCGCCCACGCGTGGTGCGGGGTGCTCGGGGTGAACCGGGACTGGTCGGCGACGATCGGCTACGACCCGGTCACCGGGATCGGTTCGGCCAGTGGATATGTCGGCTCGGGACTGACCACCACCAATGTCGCCGGCCGCACCCTGCGTGACCTCGTCGTCGGTGATCGGACGGAGCTGACCACGCTGCCGTGGGTGGGTCACCATACGCGACGGTGGGAACCCGAACCGTTGCGCTGGCTCGGTGTCGCGACCATGTATGCCGCCTACCGCGGCGCCGATCGCAGAGAGCTCGCGAGCGCCTCGCCGACGAACGATCTCGTTGCGCGCCTGGCGGATCGGGTGTCCGGTCGGGCGTGAGACCGCCATCAACGCACCGACCGCGCCATCCCGTGGAGTCGAGGATGGCGCGGTCGGTGTGGGACGTCAGTATGCAGCGCCCGGAGCGAACTCCTCGAGCACCTCCGTCACCAGCGCGGCGATCGGTGAACGCTCGCTGCGGGTGAGGGTGATGTGGGCGAAGAGCGGATGGCCCTTCAACTTCTCGATGACGGCGGCGACACCGTCATGCCGGCCGACGCGCAGGTTGTCACGCTGGGCGACATCGTGGGTCAGTACGACGCGCGATCCGGAGCCGAGTCGGGAGAGCACCGTCAGCAGCACGTTGCGTTCCAGCGACTGCGCCTCGTCGACGATGACGAACGAATCGTGCAACGACCGTCCACGAATGTGGGTGAGCGGCAACACTTCCAGCATGCCACGGGAGAGCACCTCCTCGATGACCTCGGTCGACGCCAGGCCTTCGAGGGTGTCGAAGACGGCCTGCGCCCACGGCCCCATCTTCTCCGCCTCACCACCGGGGAGATAGCCGAGCTGTTGTCCGCCAACGGCATACAGCGGACGGAAGACGACGACCTTACGCTGGGTGCGGCGTTCGAGCACCGCCTCGAGCCCGGCACACAGTGCCAGTGCCGACTTTCCGGTGCCGGCCTTGCCGCCGAGCGAGACGATACCCACGCTGTCGTCGAGCAGCAGGTCGAGGGCGACCCGCTGTTCGGCCGAACGACCATGCAGCCCAAAGGCTTCCCGGTCACCGCGGACGAGCTGGATCTGCTTGGCCTCGTTCACCCGGCCGAGAGCGCTCGACGATCCGTGGCCGACCAGCCGAACACCGGTGTGGCACGGCAGTTCTCGGGCCTCGTCGATATCCACGACACCCTCGGCGAACAGGGTGTCGATGGCCGGCGACTCGACCTCGAGTTCGGTCATCCCCGACCATCCCGAGACCACCACATCCTGGGCGTGGTATTCGTCGGCGTCGAGTCCGACGGCGCCGGCCTTTACGCGCAGCGGGGTGTCCTTGGAGACCAGCGTGACGTGTTTGCCCTCGGCCCGAAGATTCAGGGCGCATGCGAGAATCCGCGAATCGTTTGTCTCGGTGCGGAATCCCGACGGCAGGACGGCGGGATCGGTGTGATTGAGCTCCACCTGAAGGGTGCCGCCCGCCTCGCCGATCGGGAACGGGACGTCGAGGCGGCCGTGTTCGAGGCGGAGGTCGTCGAGGAGCCGCAAGGCCTCACGTGCGAACCAGCCGAGCTCGTGGTGGTGACGTTTGCCCTCGAGTTCGCCGATGACCACCAGTGGAAGAACCACATGGTGTTCGGCGAAACGCGTGACCGCCCAGGGATCAGAGAGCAGGACGGAGGTGTCGAGGACGTAGGTGCGTGTGGTCACGTGGGCTCCTACGTTTGTGCGGCGCCCGCACAAACCAGTTCAAGTGGGCCGGTCGGTTCTCGTGTCTTCAGCGGCGTGGGCCGGTGAGGACGAGGACCGGGGCCGGCCCTCTCGCGCTGCTGTTGCAAACCACGAATCGAACCTCCCGGACGAACCGCTTCCCCGCGGCCCGTCACTGGTCAACGTACGCGGAATGGCGCGGCGCGGCGCGTCGGAAAGGGTGTGTCGGCGTGAATTTCGCGTTAACGGCGCTATCGTGGGTCCCAGTGACGTCCGGGGCCGCCACGACGGTGAAATCCGTGTTCAGAGCGGGTTTCTCCCACCACACTCCCACTTCTCACCCTTCCCCGACCGCACCTGATTCGCTGGTGAACCGAGTGAAAAACACCACTGCCGGTCCCGCGGTGCGGAACCGGCAGTGGTGTCGGTCGATCGTGTGGTGCCTGCTCGGCGACCCGGTTGCTCAGCGACCGGCCAGCGCGAGGATGCGCCCCCGCGCGGCCTCGGCGTCGTCACCCAGGCCCTGCACGCTGTCGAGCTTGAGGGCATCGGCCAGGGACGCGGCGATCGCGGCGTGCGTCTCGTCGTTCTCGTACCCGGCGATCAGGGCCCGCTCGGCGTCGAAGTCGTCGATGTCGAAGCCGAGCGGCTCGACCGTCAGACGCGTGAGCGCCTTGTCGACGGCGATGACGGTGGCGTCCTGATCGGCGACCAGCGCGGCGTTGAGGAAGTTGGCGAAGGTGGTCGCCTGCAGTGCATCGTCACCGGAGATCTTGGCGAGGATCTGGAGGTAGTTGTCGTCGACGACGGCGCCCGCATGCTTCTTGATGAACTGCACGCACTGGTACTCGTGCACCGCCATCAGAGCGAGGACGTCGAGCGGGCCGAGTTCGGCGACGGCCTGCGGGTTCTGCCGGTACCCCTTGGTGACGTGCTCGCGGCGACGTTCCTCGGAGTCGACGGGGTCGATGGCGCGGGTGACCACGAGGTAGTCACGCAGCACCACGGCGTGGCGGTTGTCCTCGGCGGTCCAGACACCGACGAGCTGTCGCCAGTCGGAGAAGGCCGGGAAGTACTTGGCCAGCACCCGGTGGAAGGACGGCAGATTGTCCTTGGTCAGCAGCAGCGCCAGGGCTCCGGCACGGGCCTCGTCGGACAGCGTGCCCTGGGACGGATCCCAGTCGTCGCCGCCGAGGAAGGCGAAGTTGCGGCCGTCGTCCCACGGCACCCAGTCGTGCGGGTTCCACACGGTGGCTGCCGCCGCGTGGTCCTCGGCGATCTCGGGAAGCGCCTTCTCGAGCGCGATGATCAGGTCGTCTTCGGTGAGTGCGTTCATCGCGATACAGGATACGGATTCGTCACGGCTGTGGGCAATCCGGACATGGGGCAATCCGGACATGGGGCAATCCGGTGATATCGAGGACCGCCCCAGATCAGATGCGGCTCATCAGGCCCCAGGACTCGAGCCCGTCGTAGAGCGGGAAGTCCAGCGCCAACTGCGACACCCGCGCGCGGAGTGCGGAGACGTCGGCGGAGGTGCCCGCGGCCAGCGCGGTGGCAATGATATCGGCGACCTCGGTGAACTGCTCGTCGCCGAAACCGCGGGTGGCCAGCGCGGGCGTTCCGATCCGCAGACCGGAGGTGACCATCGGGGGGCGCGGGTCGAAGGGGACGGCGTTGCGGTTGACGGTGATGCCGACCTCGTGGAGCAGGTCCTCGGCCTGCTGGCCGTCGAGCGGGCTGTTGCGCAGGTCGACGAGCACCAGGTGCACATCGGTGCCGCCGGTCAGCACCGACACGCCGGCCTTGCTGACGTCCTCGCCGGTCAGACGCTCGGCGAGGATCTTCGCGCCCGACAGTGTCCGACGCTGACGCTCGGCGAACTCCTCGGTGCCGGCGATCTTCAACGCGACGGCCTTGCCGGCGATGACGTGCATGAGCGGGCCGCCCTGCTGGCCGGGGAACACCGCCGAGTTGAGCTTCTTGGCCCATTCCTGCTTGGCCAGGATGATGCCCGAACGCGGTCCGCCGAGTGTCTTGTGCACGGTGGAGGACACGACGTCGGAGGCGGGCACCGGGTTCGGGTGCAGGCCGGCGGCGACGAGACCGGCGAAGTGGGCCATGTCGGTCCACAGATAGGCGCCCACCTCGTCGGCGATCGAGCGGAATGCGTCGAAGTCCAGGGTGCGGGGGTAGGCCGACCAGCCGGCGACGATCACCTTGGGGCGGGTGTCGAGGGCGATCTTGCGGACCTCGTCCATGTCGACGCGGAAGTCTTCCTTGCTGACTCCGTAGAAGGCGTTCTCGTAGAGCTTGCCGGAGAAGTTCAGCCGCATGCCGTGGGTGAGGTGACCGCCGTGGGCCAGATCGAGGCCGAGCAGAGTTTCGCCGGGGCTCATCAGCGCCATCAGGACCGCGGCGTTGGCCTGCGCGCCCGAGTGCGGCTGCACGTTGGCGAAGTCGGCACCGAACAGTGCCTTGGCACGGTCACGCGCGATGTCCTCGACGACGTCGACGTACTCGCAACCGCCGTAGTAGCGGCGACCGGGATACCCCTCGGCGTACTTGTTGGTCAGGACGCTGCCCTGCGCCTGCAGGACCGCGCGCGGCACGAAATTCTCCGACGCGATCATCTCCAGCGTGTCGCGCTGCCGGCTCAGCTCGCCGTTCATCGCCGCGGCGACATCGGGGTCGAGGTCGGCCAGCGACATCGCGTTCACAGACTGTTCGGAGGTGACGTTGTCGGTCATGCCCGCAAGTCTATGGCCCGAGGCCCCCGCCGACGAAGTGGGTGCTCACCTGCCGTCGCCGGTCCGATAGCTGCGGCGTCAGGATTCACCGAGTTCGGCGCGCAGGGACGCCGGGATCAGCGGTTCGTCGAGGAGCCGACCGAACCGTGCGGACCGGTCAGCTCCGGCGATCCCCGGCGCGGACGAGTCGAGCCAGCGCTGCAGCAACCGGTACCCCTCCACATAGGTGGAGATGTAGGCCCGCCACAGCGGCGAGGTGAGGAAGCGCAGCATCTGCCGGGCGCGGGGTTCAGGGGCCAGTAGCCACCGCTGCAGGAATGCCGCGACCGTGTCGGTGTCGGCATGCTGATCGTGCAGGAGCAGGGCCGCGTCCTGCCGCACGCCGAGCAGGCCGGCGGTGGCGCGCGAAACCCGTTGGGCGCGTTCGCCGTCGAAGCGGAGTCCGAGGTCGGCGTAGATCTCGGCGGCCCAGGTCCCCCACTCGGGGCCGATGATCGCGCCGAGCGCGTGGTCGGCGAGTCCCTCGGCCATCAGGCACTGCGGGGTGTTCACCAGGAAGATCGTCTGCTCGGTCTGGCCACCGCCGACGAGGCGTTGTTCCTTGCGGCAGTGCTCGGTGTGATGGCCCGGGTACGCCTCATGCGCGATCAGGTGCGGAAGGTTCGACATGTGCTGAGTCAGGTCGACGTTGATCGCCACCCGCGACCGATAACCGCCGAGGTAATAGTTGAAACCCGACCACGGTTTGTCGGTGACCACCTCGAAGTCGACGATCTCGGAGTCCGGCAACGGGTATGCCTCCCGCACCTTTTCGCGCAGCGCGCCACTGAATTCCCGAACGCATTCGTCGACGCGGTCCGCGGGGATCTCGTCGGCGCGGCGATAGGCGGCGTAGGCGTCGGTCAGTTGCGCTCCGGTCGTACCCTCTACGCCCAGTGCGGCGGCGAGTTGACCGTGCGCCGCCCGGTAGTCGTCGGTGTCGCCGAGGGCGATGTCGACGTCGAAGTAGGCACGTACCTCGTCGACGAAACCGATGTCCTCGCCGGCGAACTTGCGCGCCGAACATTCCAGCGCCCGCAGGTGCGCGGCGATGAACGCGGCGCGATCGTCGTCGAGATCGCCGGGGAGATCGGCGAGCAGGCCGCGGGCGGTGTCGGCGAGACGGGCTGGTTCGGGTGCGGGGGCGGCCTGAACCTCGGCGCGCAGTTCGGGATCTCCGGTGAATGCGTCGACGAACCCTTCCTCGATGCGATCGAAGGCGAGCCCGAGCCGGAGGTAGTCGATGACGAGCGTCGACTCGGCAGAGGCGACCGTCTCCCCGTGGGAACGTGACATGACACCGAAGGCTACCGATGGCCGGCAGATTGCGCCCGGATGGCGCGCAGGGTGTGCCCTGTCCACTCGGTCAGGTGGGCCTTATAGGGTGTACGCATGATTCGCACCTCAGCAGCGGCCGTTTCGGGTCCGAGGCAGGGCTGATGGCACGTCACTCGAGCGACCGGGATCCCAGTCTGTACATGGAACTGGACCGCAAACAGTGGCGTGAACTGCGTGAATCGATGCCGATGGTGCTCAACTCGGATGAACTCGATCAACTCGTCGGTCTCGGTGAGCAGATCGATCTGACCGAGGTCGCCGAGGTCTATCTGCCGCTCTCGCGTCTGATCCACCTGCAGGTGGCGGCGCGGCAACGGTTGTTCGCGGCGACGTCGACCTTCCTGGGTGATCGTCGTACCGACAAGCAGGTGCCGTTCATCATCGGCATCGCGGGTTCCGTCGCCGTCGGGAAGTCGACGACGGCGCGTGTTCTCGCCGCCCTGTTGGCGCGGTGGGAATCGCACCCCAAGGTCGACCTGGTGACGACCGACGGATTCCTGTTGCCGACCGCGGAGCTCGAACGCCGAGCCATCATGCATCGCAAGGGTTTTCCCGAATCGTACGATCGTCGGGCATTGTTGCGGTTCGTCACCGAGGTGAAGTCGGGGGCGCGTGAGGTGACGGCGCCGGTGTACTCGCACCTCACCTACGACATCGTGCCCGACGTCCGTCATTACATCCGGCAGCCCGACATCCTGATCTTGGAGGGTCTCAACGTCTTACAGACGGGCGAGACGCTGATGGTGTCGGACCTCTTCGACTTCTCCATTTACGTCGACGCCAAGACCGACGACATCGAGAAGTGGTACGTCTCGCGGTTCCTGCAGATGCGGTCGACGTCGTTCTCGGACCCGAATTCGCATTTCCACCACTATGCCTCGTTGACCGACGAGCAGGCCACCATCGCGGCCCGCGACATCTGGACCTCGATCAATCTGCCCAATCTGCGGGAGAACATCCTGCCGACGCGGCCGCGCGCGACGCTGGTGTTGCGCAAGGACACCGACCATTCGATCAATCGGGTGCGGCTGCGCAAACTGTGACGGGCGTGGGCCCACCGACGACGACCGCGGCCGCGCGGACGACGCGGCCTCACGTGCGCCGCTCGTCCAGACCCGCGGGGTAGCCACCGGTCAGCGCGATGCGATTCCAGGTGTTGATCATCGTGATCGACGCCAGCACACGACCGAAGTCGGCGTCGTCGAATTCGGTTCGTACACGGGTGAATACGTCGTCGGGGACCCCCGCTCGCCCACCTTCGTCACATTTTCGGTGAGTTCGAGGGCTGCGCGTTCGCGAGCGGTGAAGTGGTCGCCCGCTTCTCGCCAGACCGAGACCAACGACACCTTCAGATTCGCGATGCCCATGGCGAGCGCGTCGGAGACGTGCATGTGCAGGCAGTAGGCGCACCCGTTGCACTGGGATGCCCGGATCTTGATGAGCTCCACCAGTTCTGGATCGAGACCACGTCCGACGGCCCGTTGCAGCGCGACGAGTGCCTTGTAGATGTCCGGGTTCTCTTCGGGTAGCCAGTACCGGACACCGTCGGGTGCGGTCGTCGTCGGCGGGGTCGTCGTCGGTGGGGTCATCGGCGGGCCCCGTCGGTGGTCTGATGCTTCAGCCAGTCACCGAAGGTCGTCGACGCCCTCTCGACGTCGCCGTGCGGCAGCAGTCCACCGCTGCGCATCGCGGACCCGCCGATGTTGACCCCTATCACCCACCGTGGGCTACCTTCTTGCCGCGCATAAGCTTTGGCAACGTCGACCATATCCATCTCGGCCGGCCCGGCCACCTCGACGTCGCCGGCGGTGGGGGCCGTGGCGGCGTCGGCGAGGACCCGTGCGGCGTCCGCGGCCGCCAGCGGGCGGCTGAGCATGTGAGGAACGACGGCGACCGGCCCGAACCGGGTGCGTTCGATCATCTGTCCCGCCAGTTCGTACCACTGGGCCGATCGCACCACGGTCAGTGTCGCGGCGTCGAGGCGCTCGCGATACACCTTCTCCTGCTCACCTTTTCCCTGGTAGTAGCCGAACTTGGCGTTCACCTCGGGGTCGGCGGCGTTGATGATGGACAGACAGACCACGCGCGACACCCCGGCAGAACGTGCGGCCGCCGACACGTTGGCGGCGACTGTGCCGAAGAAGTCGACGGCGACCTTGGCTCGGGTGGTGGTGACGTTGGTCGCGTCCACCACGGCGTCGGCGCCCGCGAAGGCACTCTGGAGCCCGCTTCCGGAGTAGGCATCAACACCTGATGACCGTTGCGCCGCAACGGTATCGACTCCCTTCGCAGCGAGTTCCCTGACGAGATGACGTCCGATCATCCCGCTCGCCCCCAACACCACAACCTTCATCACTGCCTCCTTGTGTCATCCTCCGCCACGGTGGCGCAGTTCGACGGTACCGACCGATTGCATCGCAAATGCGGTGCAATCCGGGTGTAGATATCTGTGCCAATTGTGCAGCGGTGCCAATGCGCAACGGAACGTGCAGCGGTACCGACTACGGCCCGACGACCGTGTCGCCCTCCCTGCCCTGCGATCACCTGGGGTAGGTGATGAGGATCTGTCCGGTGTGGATGTTGGTCCAGGTGATGGACCGGTCGAGGTGCATGACGCCACGCCAATGCCCGACGTGCTTGCGGTGATGGTCCGGTTTACACAGGGGCGCAAGGTTTTCCACCACGGTCCAGCCACCCTCGGCGGGGTTGGCATGGAAGAACGCGACCAGGTGATCGAGTTCGCAGAGGTGTGCGGGCATCCCGCAGAACGGGTACCGGCACCACAGGTCGGTGGACAAGACCTCATCACGTATCCGCTGCGACGGGGCATAGGTCAACGCCCCCGGCGGCGGCGAGGTGTAGCCACCATGACCGGTCGGGTCCACCGGCGGCGCTTGCGCCCGATCGACCACCTTCTGTAAGCGTTGCAGGGCCGGGCGGGCGTGATCGGGCACCCAGATCACCCGGGCATGGGCTGCGACATGTTCGGCCTGGACCGGATCGATCGCGCCGTACCCGTGCAACCGGTCCGGGATCTGCCCACTCGCGTCACGCACCAGCAGAAACGCCGGTGGTTGCGCCGGGGTGACCGGCACGACCTGCCCCGATACCGGCGGGGCCGGCACGATCGGGGACGTCACCGCCATCACCGGCACCGGAGAGGTGTCGACCGGCACCACAGCCGTCGACGCGCCTGCGGCGTCCATGCCGCCGGTCTCGTCGGCGCTGTCGTCGTTGCCGTCGCCGTTGGTGTCATTGTGGCCGTTGACATTACGATCGTCATCGGGGTCCCACTGCAGGTCGTGATGAGCGTGCGGGTCATCGGGTTCGGGCGCGGTGTCCTCGTCGGGCAGGTACTCCTCGGCATCATCATGTCTCGGAGCGAGCACCTCGTCGGGACCGGACACCGTGAACGACGCCTCGCCGAACACCACCACCTCGGTCGAGGACTCGGACGTGACAGGCTCGGACTCCGACGGCGCGGACTCGAACGGGCCAGATTCAGACGAGATCGGCGGGGAATCCTGGACCGGCTCGGATGCCGGGGTCGGCGAGGACTCGGACGGCGTGGACTTGCCCGCAGCGCGGCCCGCAGCCGCCTTGGCCTCGTGCCGTCGCTGCCGACGAGCGGCCGGAGCAGGGCAATTATCCAACCCGCACTGACACCCCAACCGCACCCCCGGCGCGCCGAGCAACTCACCGAACGCCACCGTCCGCAACAACCCCACCCACCGCGGATCATGCCGACACACCCGCCGCGCAATCAACTTCGCCATCCGCTCCCGCAGATAAATCCCATCCTGCGCCAGCACACACGCAGCAATCGTGGCGTGACCATCGATATCATTCCGGACGATCACATCCGCCCAGTCCTGCTCGAACTCCTCCCGCGACCGCGTCGCCCGATCCGCGTCATCAGCGATCAACGCGTCATCCAGATCATCACGCAACACCGAATCAGCGGTATCCCGCGCACCCAACTCCAACGCAATATCCTCAAACGACGGCCGCTCGGCGTCAGTCTCATCGGCATCGGGATCGGCGTCGGGATCGGCGTCATCTCCGTCGACGCCACGACCCTCGGCATCCACCTCCGCGTCACGATCGGCATCACCGCCGTCGACACGATCAGCCTCGCCGGCATCACCGTCGGCGGCGTCGTCGTTGGTCTGACCCTGCGCACCATCGGAATCCGGTTGCGGCACACCATCACCATCACACGTGCTGCCGTCACCGCCGGTGCCGTCCTCACCACCAGCACTGTCCCCACCTCCGGTGCTCGGCTCGGGCTTGGCGTTCATCGCCGCACGCTCAGCCGCCTGCACCAGAATCCTCACCCGATGCGTCGAATACTGCCCCTCCAAGAACGCCACCCGGATCTTCGGGAAATCCAGCAACAGATCCTCGAGATTCATCCACTGCCGCGCCCTGGACCGCGTGATCCCCAACGCCAACGACACATCCCCCACCGCCGCCTTCACCGCCCGATCCCGCACCACCATCTGCCGCAACCCCGGCAACCCGGCAAGGGCCTCCTCATAGGAACGCCGACCGATCTCCCCGGCCAACAACACCACTCGCGCTTCCTCACGACGCGACCGCATCAACGCCAACCGCGCCTGCTCCCCACACTCGGCCAACGACATCGACCGCACCCGCGCGAGATCGGCATCGACGTCATAGGTGAACACCGACACCACCCCCTCCCACGCAGTCAGCAGAACCGGATAACCATTCGCTCACAGTCGAATCCGATCCCGGAGATCACGCCGCCGGAACCATCTCCAACCCTCTGACCCCCACGCTATACCCGACCACCGACAAAACGGATCAAGCGGCATCCGCACCAGATCAGGCTGTGCACAACCCGGTCGGCCAGATTGCCGCGCCGAGAACTCCTCCCCCACTGACAGATTCGTCCCCCAGCAATTCCCACGGACGATCACGAACCCCGGGGACGAACCATTCTTCCCTCAGGTTTCGCCCGTCCCACGTGGTTCTCGTTGTTCGACAACACCCCTCACCGGCGGACTATCGTCGATCCGGGTACCGTCGGAGTGCATCAGAATCGAGGGTCAATTCGGTGACAGATCAACAGGCCATTCGCGGGCCCGATCCGTGGGACGAGCTGGCGGCACGGCTGGGCACCGATCTGTTCCTGGACCTGCAGCCGGATCCGTCCACGACGGCACGCGGTCGAGGCGCCCAGTTGCGGCGCCGACTCGCCGATGCGCTGCGCGATGCCATCGCCGACGGCCGACTCCCGGCCGGCACGACGTTGCCTCCGTATCGGTCGCTGGCCGCCGACGTCGGCCTGTCGCGCGGCACGGTGACCGCGGTGTACAACGAACTCGTCGCCGAGGGGCGCCTGATCGCACGACAGGGATCGGGGACCACAGTGGCTGCCGGGGCCGCCCGTTCGGTGGAAAGCCCCGGAAGCCACGTTCCATCGGCTACCGCCAGTGTCAGACACGACTTCTCACTGGGTCAGCCCAACGCGTCGTTGTTTCCGCGAGCCGAATGGGTGGCCGCGACCCGCCGTGCGCTCGCCGAGGCACCCGATGCAGTGTTCGGGCCGTCACCACCGAACGGCAGCGAACGCCTACGAACCGAACTCGCGCACTATCTGTCCCGGGCCCGCGGGGTCCGCACCACGCCGGACCGCATCGTGCTGACCACCTCGGTGATGAGTGCGCTCGAGCTTCTCGGACGCACCGTCCTCGGCCGACGCATCGCGGTCGAAGGTTACGGACTACCGTTCCACCGCGACGTCATTGCGCGTCAAGGGGTTTCGATCGAGCCCATCCCTGTGGATCATCACGGCGCCGTCGTCGAGGATCTCGTCGACCGGGATGTCTCCGCCGTTCTTCTCACACCGAGCCACCAGTTTCCCCTGGGCGTTGCGCTGGAACCCGACCGCCGCCGCCAGGTGATCGAGTGGGCACGCCGCAGCGATGCACTGATCATCGAGGACGACTACGACGGCGAGCTCCGTTACGACCGCGAACCCGTCGGCGCCCTGCAGGGGCTCGCGCCGGAACAGGTGATCTACGTCGGCTCGGTCAGTAAGAGCCTGTCCCCCGCGGTGCGGATCGGATGGATCGTCTTGCCGCCTCGCCTGGTGGACACGGTCATGTGGGCCAAGGGAATTCGCGAACCCGATGCGAGCGTCGTCGATCAGCTGGTGTTGGCCGACATGATCGCCACGGGGGCTTACGACAAGCACATCCGACGCAGCAGGCAATTCTATCGTCGCCGCCGTGACACGCTGATCACCCGTTTGGCCGAACAAGGCATCACCGTCGGCGGAATTCCGGCGGGCCTGCACGCCGTCGTCGGAATGGGTCACGACGCCGAGAGCCGGGTGCTGAACGCCGGGTGGGACCGCGGTTTCTCGCTCGTGGGCCTCGACTCGCTCCGCCATCCCGATGCACCGGCGGTCATCGACCGGGACGGCAACCCCGGGGGTGGCATCCTCGTCGGATTCGGTACCCCGGCCGCATCGACATTCGACACCGACGTCAACGCACTGACCGAACTCATCACGAATGGCAGCCCGCCCGGCCCGCTCGAGTGAAACGACATCACCTGGCGTCACGCCTCTGCGTGACCTCAATTCCGACCGGAGCCAAACTCACTTCCCGAACCGACGACTCCTCGCCGCGTAATCACGAAGTGCGCGAAGGAAATCCACCCGCCGAAACTCCGGCCAGTACGCGTCGGTAAACCAGATCTCCGAATACGCGCTCTGCCACAACAGAAAACCGGACAACCGCTGCTCCCCCGAGGTCCGGATCACCAGATCCGGATCGGGCTGCCCCTTCGTATAGAGATTGCGATCGATCCCCTCGACAGTGACCGCGCCGATCATCTCCTGCGGGGTGGCACCGGCATCGGCGGCATCGGTCAACAACGCCCGCACCGCGTCGACGATCTCCTGACGCCCGCCGTACCCGACCGCCACATTCACGTTCATCCCGGTACGTCCCTGCGTCCGCTCCGACGCCGCACGCAGCCGATCGGCCACCGCCCCGGGCAACTGATCGAGTGTCCCGACGATGCGAACGCGCCAGTCGCCGGCCGGGACGTCATCGTCGGCGCCGTCACCGACGGGCCCGGAGATCTCGTCGACGATGTCGGGCACGATCTCCATCAACGCGTCGAGTTCCTCGGATTCGCGTTGCAGGTTCTCCGTCGACAGCAGGTAGATGGTGACGGTCTCGATGTCGAGTTCCGAACACCAGCCCAGCATGTCGGCGATGCGCCGGGCCCCGACCCGGTGACCGTGACTGACATCCTCGAATCCGGCCTCACGCGCCCAGCGCCGATTGCCGTCGCAGATGATCGCGACGTGATGCGGCAGCCGGGTCGTGTCCATGAGTTGGACCAGCCGTCGCTCGTAGACGCTGAGCATCGGTCCGCGCAGACGATCGGGAAGCAGTTTCATCGCGACCAGATTAGCGCCCGACGCTGACACCGCCGCCACGCTCAGGCAACTACGTCCTCGGCGAGTTCCTCCTCGGCGGCCGGCGACAGTGCGGCACGCTCGTGCCGACCGGCCGGACCCCCGGGTGCGGCGACCTCCGGATGCCGACGACGACGCTCCACAGCCGCGGCCACGCCGACCAGCGCCACCGCCGCGATCAGCCAGCCGATGATCTTGGCGACCTCACCGCCGACGCCGACCTGTGGGAAATAGGCGAGGTCACGCGCCGATTCCTGGAAGCCGGCACCGATCCAGAAGTCGTGCAGCACTCCGAAGAACCGGGGCTGCAACTGCGGCGGGAACACACCGCCCGAACTGGTGAAGTTCAGGCCGACGAAGATCGTCACCATCGCCAGCGTCGTGAAACGCCCGATCAGCGGATGCAGCCCGACCGCGAAGAGCATGGTGGCCAGGGCATACGGAATCGCCAACCCGAACATCTCCCACTCGGCACCGGGCAGGGCGTCGAATCCCCACACCGCGATCGCTGAGATCACCGCCGCCACCAGCACCGACGCCGCGACGGCGATCCCCGCCCGGACCCGGATGTCGCGGCCGCCCGCGGCCACCGCGATCGCGATACCCGTGCCGTACGACCCGACCGTCAGCGCGACCAGGAAGAAGAAGATGCTCTGCCCGGACGGATCACGGGTGGCATCGACGGGCACCACGTCGACGATCCGAAGCGGCTGGTCACGGGCGATGGTGATGGCGGAGAAGATGCGTTCGACGGTGACGGCCGTCGGGTCACCGGCCGCCGTCGACACCATCAGCTGCGCGGTCGGCCGATCGGGAACGAACGCGGCAACGATCTCGCGCCGTTCGATCGCGTCACGGGCGGCATCTTCATCGTCGACGGTGCGGACCGCCACCTTGTCACCGAGATCCTGCTGCAACTGTTGTGCCGTCACCGCGGTCTGCACACCCGACCCGACGACATCGATGCGAAGGCCCTGCGGATCGGGCTTGTGGAATCCACCGAGATAGCACAGGGCCATGACGATGCCGATCACGAACGGCACCGCCACATGCGACGCGATCGTCTTGATCGGCAGCGGTGGCGTGGGCGCAGCAGACATGTCACTCTCCTCCAGAAGTCAGCTGAGTTGCATTATGCAACTATAACGAGTTGTAGAATACAACCATGGATGCCGAGTCGCAATCGACGACCGCCGAGCAGGTCGCCCACGAACTGGTGACCCTGTCCCGGCGCCTCCGGAACGGGGCTCGGGAAATCTACGGCGATGCCGGGTTGACCTTCGTGGAGTACTCGCTGCTGAGCCTGGTCGCCGACAACCCCGGCATCAGCGCCTCCGACCTCGCGCGTGCCGCCCATATCGACAAGTCCACGGCGAGTAGACAACTGGGCGAACTGCGACGCCGCGAACTGCTCACCCGCAGCGACACTCACGAGTCGCCGCGCACTCAGGCGCTGGAGATCACCGACTCCGCGCGCGCAGTCCTCGATCAGATCCGGCACCGCAGCGGCGTCGAGATCGCCTCCCGATTGACCGACTGGCCGACGCAGGACATCGAGCAGTTCGCCGCGCTGCTGCGCAGGTACAACGGTTCCGAACCACTCCCACCACGGTGACCACGCGCACCGGACGGCGTGCGGGTGATCGACAGATCATCCCGTCCACCCGCTAAGTTACGGTACCGTAGGTTTCGTGACCTCGATGCTGCCGCCACATCTCGCCGACCGACCACGGTTACGCGGCGTCATCCACCAGTACTCGGCCTACGTCGCCGCGATCTGCGGTGTCGCCGTGATCATCGGTGCGGCCTTTCTGCGCGGTACCGCCGCGGCGCTGGCCTGCGCCGTCTACGCGCTCACCGTGTTCGGTGTCTTCGCGGTCTCGGCGAGCTATCACCGCATCCCGTGGAAGACCCCGCGTGCGCAGATCCGGATGAAACGCGCCGACCACTCGATGATCTTCCTGTTCATCGCCGGCACCTACACCCCGTTCTGCGCGGTCGGCCTGCCGTCCCCGGCCCGATGGTGGGTCCTCGGGATCGTCTGGGCCGGGGCACTGAGCGGTGTCGTCCTCAAACTCGCCTGGCCGGCCGCTCCCCGATGGCTCGGGGTGTCGCTCTACGTGCTGCTCGGCTGGGTGATCGTCGCCGTCGCCCCGACCCTGGTGGCCCACACGAGCATCACCGTCATCGTCCTGCTCGCCCTGGGTGGCGTCTTCTACACCGTCGGCGGCATCCTCTACGCCGCCCGCTGGCCCAATCCGTGGCCGACACATTTCGGACACCACGAGGTCTTCCACGCCTGCACCGCCGTCGCCGCGCTGCTGCACTACATCGCGGTGTGGCTGGTCCTGGCCTACGCGATCTGACGGCCAGCCTGACAGCCACTCTCACACCGCCACGCGTCTTCACCTCGTCCGCACCCCGCGGTTGACGGTGGGCCGATTCGGCGTCATCCGGCACTGGTCGGCTGAGCCGCATGCCCGGTGCACAACTCTCGACCCTGCGCGTGGGACCCGACAAGGTGGTCCGCGGCGGCCTCACCCGTCGCCGATTCCTCACCTGGACTGGTGTCGCCGCCGGACTCGCCACCGCGCCGACCCTTTTCGCCACCGACGCGGCGTCGGCGCCCGCACCACGATCCGGCGGGAATCCGTTCACCCTCGGTGTGGCCTCCGGCGATCCCCTCCCCGACGGCATCGTGCTGTGGACCCGCCTCGCCGTCGATCCCCTGGCCCGCGCCGGTGGCATGGGCGCGGCGTCACATCGGGTCGACTGGGAACTCGCCGCCGACGAGGGCATGCGGCTCGTGCTGCGACGCGGCACGACGACGGCCACCGCGCGCGGCGGTCACAGTGTGCACGTGGACGTCCGCGGACTCGCGCCCGCGACCGACTACTTCTACCGATTCCGGGCGCTTGGTGAGACGTCACGGGTCGGACGCACCCGCACCGCACCGGCCGCGGGATCACCGGTGGGGCAACTGACCGTCGCGATGGCCTCGTGCCAGTCCTGGGCCGACGGCTTCTACAACGCCTTCGCCGACATGGCACGCACCGCACCCGACGTCATCGCCCATCTCGGCGACTACATCTACGAGAAGCCCATCCCACCGGACGGCGGTGCCCGCGCGACGACGGCCATGCCGGCCTCCGCGCATCGGGAGTGTGCGACCCTCGACGACTACCGCGACCGGTACGCGCTCTACAAACTCGACGCCGATCTGCAACGCGCGCACGCCACCAGCCCGTTCATCACGATCTTCGACGACCACGAGGTGGACAACAACTGGGCCGCCGACATCCCCGAGGACGATCAGCCGATACCGCAGTTCGTGACCCGTCACGCACAGGCGATCCGAGCCTGGTGGGAGAACACCCCCACCCGGGTCTCCGCGCCCGGTAACGGTTTTCGCGCCTACCGCCGATTCGTCTTCGGTGACCTCGCCACCGTCAGTGTGCTCGACACCCGGACCCACCGCAGTGATCAGGTCAACGGCGACAACGACACCGGCCAGAACGCCGCCACCGCCGACACACGTCGCACCATCACCGGGGTGGCACAGGAACGCTGGATTCTCGACGGGCTATCCGCGAGCCGGACCCGCTGGAATGTGCTCGCCCATCAGACACCCATCGCCGATCTGGCCCACGACGACAACGGAATTCGCGCCGTCAGCATGGATGGGTGGAGCGGATACGAGGCGTCGCGCGACCGAATCCTCGACGGCGCCCGCCACCGCAGGGTGGGAAACCTCGTGTCCATCGTCGGCGACATCCACCGGAATATCGTGTCGGAGTTGCGATCCACCTACACCCGCCCGTCCCCCACCGTCGGGGTCGAACTCGCCGGCACCTCGATCGCCTCGGGCGGTGACGGGCAGGACAGCGACGATCAGGACCGCGCACTCAAGGCCGGGTCACCGCTCATCCACTTCGGCAGCTCCCAACGCGGGTATGTGCTGCACCGGATCACCCACACACAGTGGCAGGCCGAATTCCGCGTCACCGATTCGATCGGCGATCCGGGCGCCCCGCTGCATCGTCGCGCGCTCGTCACCATCCCCGACGGCCGACCCGACATCGACGTGATCTGAGGTAGGGTCAGCCAATCAGCCTGGGCACCAGGATGATCAGGCCTGCGCCAACTCCGCCAGCACCGCGGCGCTGACCTCCCAGTCCATGCACTTGTCCGTGACCGACTTGCCGTACACCAGCGGCGTGGCGTCGGGCGACTGCGCGCCCGCCTCGATGAAGCTCTCCAGCATCACACCGCTGATCTGCGACTCCTGGCCTGCCGCGCGCCGCGCGCGGACCGACGCCGCGATCTCGCGGGCGACCTCGGCCTGACGGACGTGGTCCTTACCCGAATTGGCATGGCTCGCATCGATCATCACGCGCGCCGGCAGACCGGCCTTCGCCAGCGCGGCGACCGCAGCGGTGACCGAGTCGTCGTCGAAGTTCGGCCCGTGGGTGCCGCCGCGCAGGATGATGTGGCAGTCGGCGTTACCCGCCGACTCCACCAGCGCGCCGTGCCCGAAGTCGTCGACGCCGAAGAAGACATGCTGTGCGGCAGCCGCTTTCACACCGTCGATGGCCACCTGCACGTTGCCGTCGGTGCCGTTCTTGAACCCGATCGGCATCGACAGACCCGACGCCAACTGCCGGTGCACCTGCGATTCGGTGGTGCGGGCACCGATGGCCCCCCACGCGACAGCATCCGCGATGTACTGGGGGCTGGTCGGTTCGAGGAACTCACATCCCACCGGCAGACCGAGGTCGATGATGTCGAGCAGCAACGACCGCGCGGTCCGCAGGCCCCGCTCGACGTCGTAGGTCTCGTCCATCCCGGGATCGTTGATCAGGCCCTTCCAGCCGACCGTGGTGCGCGGCTTCTCGAAGTAGACCCGCATGACGATCTTGAGCTTCTCGGCGTAACGCTGCGCGAGCGGTGCGAGCCGTCGGGCGTAATCGAGCGCGGCGATCGGATCATGCACCGAACACGGCCCCACGACGACGAGCAGCCGGTCGTCGGTGCCGGCGAGGATTGCGGCGATCTCATCACGATCACGCTGCACGGCCAGCGCTCGACGCGCGGTCAACGGCAGTTCGGTGCGGATGCTGTCGGGCGACGGAATCGCCCGGAACGCTTTGATCCTGCGGTCCGAGGTGGATTCGGCAGCGATCGTCGATGCCGATGTTCGGGGCATATCTCCGAGGGTGGTCACGTGGGTGCCTTTCGCGGTGGGGGCCTGTCGTGGATCTCGGGCCCGCCCACCTCGTTCTCGCCGGAAAGCCCTTGACATGACAAGAGCAGCGACCTGATGGTCACTGCTCGGGGCTCCGGGTTGAGGTTGTGCGACGCGTCAGCGCTTCATCGCAGGCTCACCCGGAGCCTCGATAAAGAAACGCCAATAGGCGCGCACGGTGCTGATCACGTCAGCGAGGCTACCACGGCCTCGCCCGGGTGCCCAAAGACACCCGGGCGGGGGCCCACCGCATCAGACGACCGCGGACGCCTCCCGCCCACCGTCGGGCACACCCGCGACGACATCGGTGATCGGGTCCTCGACGACGGTGACGACACCACGTCCACCGTCGACCTCGACCACGGTCTCCGCGGCGAATCTCGACACCGCGTGCGGGATGCCGGTGACGGTGGGAATCCCGTACTCGCGCGCCAGGATCGCCCCGTGGCTCAACACGCCACCGGTCTCGGTGATGAGCCCTCCGAGGAGCGGGAAGACCGCCGTCCACCCCGGATCGATGTTCTTGGCGACCAGGATGTCACCGGCCCGGACGTCGGCGAGCTCGGTGATGTCGGTGACCGCGCGGGTCGGTCCGGTGGCCACACCACGCGCGGCCGCCACACCCACCAATCCGTCGGTGTCGTCGTCGGTGGGCGCGTCTCCCTCGGCGATCTCCCCCTCGGTCTCGACATCGTCGAACAGGTAGGTGGCCGGCAGCCGATTGCGATAGGTGAGGTAGTTCTGCCGTCGACTCTCGAGTTGCTCGGGATCGATCGGCACACCCACGCCCTCCCACTGCGACACCGCACCCCACCATTCGGTGTCGGTCAGCAGGAACACGTCGTCGACGTCGGCGATCACGCCGGCCTCGACGAGATCGTGCGCCCGTGCCAGGATCAACGACCGGGCATGTGCGAGAAGGTAATCCAGCAGATAGCGCTGATTTTCGCGATAGACGGTGAACTCCTGCGTCCACCGGATCGCCCACTCCAGGATGCCCGTGCGGATCCGTCCCAGCGGTCCACGCCCGGCGCGACCCAGCACCGTCGACAACGCCTCGGCACGCAGGGCCGCGGCCCGCGATTCGCCGACGTCGGGATCGGCCGCCCCACCGAGAACCTGGGCGCGCACGAACCCGAAGATCACCTCCGGCTGATCCCGCCACCGGGGCGCGGCCACATCACGGCTGTCCGCACGGTGCCCGTGCCGGACGAGGAAGTCGTCGAAACGTGTCCAGAACGAGTGGTCGTCGGTGTCGCGGCGCAGTGCCCAGAAGTCCTCGGCGGTGCCCAGTTGCGCGGCGAACTCGCTGTCGCGCAACGCCGTCCGGGCCAGTTGGTAGATCTCCCGGTTGATCTGTGCGGTGCGGGTGCCGGGCAGACCGCTGATCAGGTCGGTGTAGAGCCGACCGTCGTTGTCGCCCACCCATGCCGCCAGCAGTTGCGGCAACAGCCGGTGCAGCATCGTGTTGTGCATCCCCATGCCCCACCGCAGCAACCGGAAATGCTCGACGCCCATCGACTCGAGTTCATCGTATTGCCGACGCCACTCCGCCGAGTCCAGGGTCCGATAGTCCTGGGTGAGCAGCGGCCCGACGACGCCTTCGACGCGCTCACCGTGATGGCGCATCCCGGCGAGGTTGGCGTGCTGGCCCGCACGGTCACGATCCCGGCGGAACGAACGCGCGATCTCCAGTGTCAGCCGCGGACTCCAGTCCGCGGATTCTATGTGGCGCAACCACATCGGCGTGAACCAGGCCGAGAAGACATCCTCGCGCATCCCTTTCGGCAACGAACGGGCCATGCCGACGGCGTAGTCTCCGTCCATGTACATGTAGCCGTTGAACAGGATGAACGGTTCCCGCGCCGCGAGGTCGGCCCGCTTCTGCAGACGCGGCAGTTCGACGAAGAGCGGAATGTCCATCCACGAGTTGATCACCGCGGCCGACAGCGGCAGCGAGTACTCGGATTTGTACTCATCGCCCCAGCGGCGCGAGAAGACCGTGACCGGATCGGCGCTCGGAAGTGCGGTCATCGGGCGATCCTGCAGCACGTAGACCTCGCCGTCGCAGATCGCCCATTCGATGTCGCGGGCTTGGCCGATCCGCGTGCCCACGGTACGCGAGATCGCATACAGCGCAGCGATTCCCGCCTCGTCGAGAGCGGGCTCGGTGCGCCGGGACTGCGCCACCGGGCGGGTCCGCAGACCATCGGAGTACACCGTCTCGACCTCCTTGCAGGCGATCCGCCGGTGCCGGACACTGCCATCGGATCGCTGCAGAACGATGTGGTCGGGGTCGACGATGCCGGAGACGACGGACTCGCCCAATCCCCACGCCGCGTCGATGACGATCTCGTCGGCGAACGGCCGGTGCGGATTGGCGGTGAGCATGACTCCGGCGGCGTCGGGCATCAGCATCCGCTGCAGGACGAGGGCGATGCCGCCGCCGGCGTCGATGTCACGCTCGCCGCGGTAGACCTCGGCGCGGTCCGCGGCGTGCGCATCCCAGCAGCGGCGGACCGCGGCGGCGAGTTCCTCGGGTGAGCCGACGCCGAGCACGGTGTCGTACACCCCCGCGAACGAGGCACCGTCGAGATCCTCGGCGACCGCCGATGAGCGCACCGCCCAACGGGATTCGGGCCCCGCCATCGCGATGTCGCGCCACCACCGGGTCAGCGCATCGAGACAGCGCCGGCGGGCCACCTCGTCGCGGGAATCGCTCGCCGGGATCACCCAGGCGTCCGGGACGGGCAGCCCGGCGCGCAGCAGCCGGACCAATCCCAGGGTCTTGCCGCCGACGTCGTCGATACGCCAGTGCGATTCGGCGGTGACGCGGGCGATCATCGAATCCGGCCCATGATCGAACGGGCCAGGACCGGGGCGAGGTCGGGCAGCCGGCGCAGCGCGGCTCCGGTTCCGGCGTGCCATGCGTGCTCGAGCACGCCGGCGCCGGTGCGGGTGACGCCGTCGATCTGCATCTCGAATCGGGCGTGGGTTTCCTGCAGGAACAAACCCTTCTTCACCAGCGGGACCTGGGCCAGCGCGGTGGCGTGGATGTGGTGGACGTCCCCGCGCTCGTCGCACAACCGGATGTCGGCGGCAGCGGGGACGTGCGGGGTCCGGCCCCACGTGTAGTCGACCGAGGCGTCGGTCACCGCGACGTTCTCGCCGTCCCGGAACAGGAAGCCCGACGGCCCGTCCTGACCGGGGACCAGCGACAGGGTGACGTTGAACGCCAGGTCCGGACCGAAGTGCCCGGTGAGCCACTCCCAACCGCGGATGGCGCCCCATTCGCGCACTCCCCAGGACTTGTCCCGCTGCCCGAACGCGTCGACCCGGTGTTCGCGGCCGTTGACGGTGATGTGTCCGGTCACCGCACCGAACTGCTCGAAGTGGTGCGCACCCGAGGGTGCGGCGTCGTTGGTGTCGGCACCGGCCGGCGAGTAATCGTGCGGTGGTCCGAGCGCGGTGAAGGAGAGATCGACGCGGGTGCGGCCGGCGAGGTCGATGTGCCAGCGGGTCAACGGTTCTCGCATCGTGTACCCCAACGCGCCGACGCGCACGCCGCGTCGTGCCGGGGTGGTGCGTTCGGCGTCGTCGACGCGTACCCCGATGGCGGGATAGACGTATTCCAGTCGACCGTCGCGCACGGTGATGAGCAGACCGTCGGCCTTGCCGTCGGCGGGATTGAAGCCGATCCGGGTCAGCCCGAACGACTCCCCGTCGAGATCGGCCCAGTTGAAGTAGAAGCTCTCCTGCCATGCGGCCTCACCCGTGGGCGTGTGGGCTTCCTCGTCGGACATCGTGATCGACACGACAGCACCTCCATAGAGTAGTTGAGATCACTCTATGAGTTGTTTGTCAGATGTCAATCTATTCGGCGCGATCCACGTCGATTTCTCGGGAACCCGGGACACGCAGACCGTCGAGGACGACGTCGACGGCCAATCGCGCGACGTCCTCGCTCGACAACGCCGCCGACCCGCGGATCTCCGGGGCCGCGCTGGCCAGTCCGCCGATCCCCCAGGTGGTGAGGAAGAAGTAGACGGCCTCCACGGCTCCCTCGCGGACCACACCCGCCTCCTGGAGTTCGAGCAGTAGCGCCGCCGTCAACTCGCGGGTCGGGGTGATGTAGCGCTCGAGCATGTAGTCGAACCGGGGGCCCGGCCGTGACGACTCCTCTTGGATGACGCGTGCGAGCCCGGGATGTGCCAGCGTCGCGGCGACGTACTTGTGCATCGCGTGCCGCAGCAGTTCCATGGTGTCGTCGGGAACCTCGTCGGGTTCCATCGTCATCAGCGAGAACAATTGGGCGAAGCCATGATCCACCGCCGCGTACCACGCGGCCTCCTTGGATTGGTAGCGACTGTGGATCAGATTGTGGCTGATCCCGAGGTGCCGGCAGATCCCGCGCACACTGGTGCCCTCGAATCCGAGATCGGCGAACGCGTCGAGCAGACTTTCAAGGAGTTCGGTCTCCCCGATGACCATGGGACGAGGCACCCGACCAGTATAGGGACGCCCCGTGCGTCGCCCGGCGGTCACAACGGCGCGCGACCGGGCCGAGGTACCGATCAGGGATGACCCCGGTCGATGAGGTGGCTGAGCACGATGATCGACTCGGTCCGGTCCACCCCACCGGCCTGCCGAATCCGTTCGAGCGCCTGCTCGAGGTGGTGGACGTCGCGGGCCATCAAGCGCAGGATCGCATCGGCCTGACCGGTGATGGTGGCGGCACTGACCACCTCCTGGATCGGTTCCCAGGACGCGGCGAGCACCTCGGGCGAGATGTTGCCCCGGCAGAACACCTGGACGTAGGCCTCGGTGGTCCATTGCATGGCCGCCGGGTCGATGACGGTGGTGAAGCCCTTGATCACCCCGTCATCGAGGAGCCGATCGACCCGCCGTTTGACCGCGGGCGCCGACAGTCCCACCTCGTCACCGATCTGCGCGTACGTCGCGCGGGCGTCGCGGGTGAGGCATGCCAGCACCTTCTCATCAAGATCATCGAGTCCGCGCAACGGATCGCCTTTCACGTACGGTTGAACAACGAATTGTTTCGTCAATGCGCAATGTACAGTGATTGATTGCATCCAGGGGCGCTTCTACCCTGGAATTATGACGCTGACGACGCCCTACTGCTCCGCGCCCTCGCTCCGGTCCGCGCGCACCCGGACCTACGCCATGACCCCGCCGGCCCACTACACGGTCAGCTATGCGATCAATCCGTGGATGGATCCGAGCATCCCGGTGAACACCGAACTCGCACTCGCCCAATGGAACACGCTTCGTGCCACCTATGAGTCGCTGGGTCACACCGTGCATCTGGTCGATCCGCAGCCGGGGCTGCCCGACATGGTCTACGCCGCCAACGGTGGTCTCGTCGTCGACGGCCGTGCCATCGCGGCCCGCTTCACCTTTCCCGAACGTGCCGCCGAGGCCGATCATTACGCCGCGTGGTTCCAGACGGCCGGCCTGACCGAGGTCCACCGCACCAGTGGTGTCCAGGAGGGCGAGGGCGACTTCCTCGTCGTCGGTGAACGCATCCTGGCCGGCACCGGTTTCCGCACCCATCCCGACACCCACGCCGAGATCGCCGCCCTCACCGGGCTGCCGGTGATCACCCTCGACCTCGTCGACCCGCGCTACTACCACCTCGACACCGCCCTCGGCGTGCTCGACGAGAACACCGTGGCCTACTACCCCGCCGCATTCTCCGAATCGTCGCGGCACCTGCTCGAGGAGCTGTTCCCCGACGCCATCATCGCCTCGGCCGCCGATGCCGAGGTCCTCGGCCTGAACCTGGTGTCCGACGGACATCACGTGGTGATGACCGACGCGGCACCACACCTGGCCGGATTGCTGCGCGACGCCGGATACGAACCGGTCCCCCTGGATCTGTCCGAGCTGCTCAAGGGCGGCGGCGGTGTGAAGTGTTGCACACTGGAGATGCGGCTCGCCGACACCGGTTCGTCGGCGGCCGGTACGGATGCGAGGGAGGCAACGATGCACTCTGCGACGGCAGAACCCCATGTGGCCCACAACTATTCACCGCTTCCGGTGACCGCGGCGACCGCCGAGGGCGCGTGGATCACCGACGTCGACGGACGCCGGTACCTCGACTGCCTGGGCGCGTACTCGGCGGTGAACTTCGGGCACCGCAATCCCGAGATCACCGCCGCCGCCATGGAACAGCTCGGTCGGGTGACGTTGACGAGCCGCGCGTTCCAGTCCGATCAGCTCGAGCCGTTCTGCGCGGCGCTGGCCACCCTCTGCGGCAAGGACATGGTGCTGCCGATGAACACCGGCGCCGAGGCCGTCGAGTCGGCGCTCAAGGTCGCCCGCAAGTGGGGCTACGACGTGAAGGGGGTGCCCGACGGGCAGGCCGAGATCATCGTCGCCGGCGGCAACTTCCACGGCCGCACCATCAGCATCGTCAGCTTCAGTGACGACGAGGATGCCCGCGGCGGATTCGGGCCCTTCACACCGGGTTTCGTGCGCGTGCCCTACGGCGACGCCACCGCGCTGGCCGACGCGATCACCGAGCGCACCGTCGCCGTGCTCGTCGAACCCATCCAGGGTGAGGCCGGCATCATCGTGCCGCCGGACGATTACCTGCCCACCGTGCGTCGACTCTGCACCGACAACGACGTGCTGATGATCGCCGACGAGATCCAGTCCGGCCTCGGCCGCACCGGCAAGACCTTCGCCTGCCAGCACTGGGATGTGGTGCCCGACGTCTACACCCTCGGCAAGGCCCTCGGGGGCGGCATCCTGCCGGTGTCGGCGGTGGTCGCCAACACCGATGTGCTCGGCGTGCTGCATCCCGGACAGCACGGCTCGACCTTCGGCGGCAATCCCCTGGCCGCCGCCGTCGGCCACACCGTCGTCCGCATGCTGGCCGAGGGCACCTGGCAGGCCCGCGCCGCCGACCTCGGCGAGTACATGCACACCCGGCTGCGCGAGTTCATCGGCAAGGGCGTGCACGCCGTGCGCGGCAAGGGACTGTGGGCGGGCGTCGACATCGACCCGGCGCTCGGCACCGGCAAGGAGATCTGCCTGCGACTGGCGGACCTCGGTGTCCTCGCCAAGGACACCCACGGCTCGACGATCCGTTTCGCGCCGCCGATCGTGATCACCCACGACGAGATCGACTGGATGATCGGGCGTTTCGCAGAAGCCCTGCAGGCCTGAGCCCGTAGATGGCCCGCTGCCGGGTTCCCGCCGCGACACGTGCGGTGCGACTACGCTGACGAGCGTGTCCACCGAACGTGTTCGTCGTCGAGTCCTGCTCATCCGTCATGGCCAGACCGAGTGGTCGTTGACCGACCGGCACACCGGCCGGACCGACATCAATCTCACGCCGCGGGGTGAGCAGGATGCGACGAGCCTGCGGGGAATCGCCGACCGCGTCGGCCTCGTCGAGCCGTACGTGATGGCGTCCCCGAGACGCCGTGCTCAGCGCACCGCGGAGTTGGCGGGCTTGACGGTCGACGAAACCAGCGAATTGTTCGCCGAATGGGATTACGGGCGATACGAGGGGCTGACCCGGATCCAGATCCACGCAGAACACGACCCGGAGTGGGCGATCTGGACGACGGGCGCGCCCGACGGCGAATCGGTGGAGCAGATGACCCGACGCGTCGACGCCGCCGTCGCACACGTCGAGGAGACGTGGGACTCACGTGACGTGATCATCGTCTCGCACGGCCACTTCTCCCGGTCGTTCATCTGCCGGTTCCTGCACTGGCCCATCGCCCAGGGCGCCAGCATCGACCTGCGTCCCGCCGGATCGGCGCTGCTCATCGACGCGGAGGGAGACCGTCGTCTGTCCGAACTGCTCCCGGCCGGACAGTGGGCATCCCCGACGGCGATCTGATGGCGCAATCGATCTCGCCGACCACCGTGGTCCTCGGCGGTGGCGGACTGGCCGGTATCGGCTGGCTCACCGGGGTTCTGGCCGCGCTGGAGGAAGACGGCGGCTTCCACCTCCGCGATGCCGACCGCGTCATCGGAACCTCGGCCGGTTCGGCAACCGCTGCGGCGATCCTGCAATCCGGCTCGGCCACCACACAATTCGACACCATGGTGCGCCGCTCACGCCGATCCGCCGAACTGACACCGACGGCCGATGTGGTCACCACATTGACCTCATTCGTCGAGATCTCCACCTCCACCGACTCCGACGACGGCAAGGTCGCCAGATTCGTCGAGTTGTCCCGATCGATGGCGGGCGTCGAACCAGGCGCACGCCGCGCCGCCATCGAGTCCCGTCTGACCGACGACACCTGGCCGAGTTCCTTGGCCGTCACCGCGATGCGCGCCGATGGCCGCCGCGTGGTGTTCACCGCCACCGATGAGGTGAACCTCGTCGACGCGATCACCGCGAGTTGTGCGGTACCCGGATTGTGGCCCGCGGTGACCATCGGCGACGCCACCTATGTCGACGGCGGCGTCCTGTCGATCACCAATGCGGATCTGGCGGAACCGAATTCGCGGACGCTGGTGCTCGCACCGGTACCGGAGGATCCGCAGACCGCCACACCGGCGGTGGCCGCGGTACTGAGGGCCGCCACCGTGATCACCCCGTCGCAGCGCACCGTCGTCGGATTCGGCACCGATCCGTTCGACCCCGAAGTTCGAGGCGTGGCAGCGGTTCTGGGATACGAGGACGGCCTGGATTCGCTCAGCCGGCTTGCGTGACCGCGGCCGTTCACACCGCGCGCATGAGACCCCGTCGATTCACGGGCGACGGAAGGACTCCACGGTCAGCTCGTCGAGGCCGGTGACCGGAAGATCGCACACCGTACCGCGGCACACGTAGGCGGCGTCGGCACCGCCGACGGTCCCGCGGTCGGCCAGCAACGGATTCGAATCGCGTTTTCCGGCAACGATTGTCGTACCGCCGGGAGCGACCGCACGAGCACGCGCGGCCAACTCCCCCGCACTCCCCTGCGCCTGCGAGACCGCGATCTGCAGCGGACCGGCCACGACGGCCTCCGCGACGGCCAGCCAGTGGCCGCCCGAGCGGGCCAGTTTGGCCAGCACCACCGCACCCCGGGCCAGGGTGGCGTCGAGAAGTTCGGTGTAGCGTGATGCCGCCTCGACCGGGGCGAGTGTCGAGGCGACGAGCAGCGCCTCCGCCATCAACGAGGTACCCGACGGTGTGGCACCATCGATCGGATCGCGTGGGCGGGCGATCAGGTCATCACCGGCCGCGTCGTAGAAACTGCCCGGTTCCGCCGGGTCGGCGAACGTGTCGATCGTGACCTCGAGAACCGCGAATGCGGTGTCGTACCATTGCTTCTCGCCGGCCACCTGGTACAGCGCGAGCAGCGCCGTGACCAGCGCGGCATGATCGTCCAGCGCGGCGATCGGAGCGCCGACCCGACCACCCAGCGACGAACGGTGCAGCACCCCGTCGACGATGTGGCCGTCGACCACCTCGCGTGCCACCTCGGCGGCCAGATCAACCCAATCGGGGCGGCCCAGTCCCGCGCCGGCCTCGACGAGCGCGGTGATCGCCATGGCATTCCAGCCGGTGACGACCTTGTCGTCACGCTCGGGTTGTGGCCGACCGGCGCGCACCTCCAGCAGCCGACGCCGGATCTCGGCGTAGCGTGGCGCGTCGTCGGGGTCCGCCCGCAGTTGCAGCGTCGACGTACCGTGCTCGAAGGTGCCCGCCGCGGTCACCCCGAAAAGGTCTGCGGCCCAATGCCCATCGGTCTCGCCGAGGACCTCGACCAACTGAGCGGGCGTCCACACGTATGTCGACCCCTCGGTCCCGTCGGCGTCGGCATCCAGCGCGGAGGCAAAGCCCCCGGGCACCCGCAGATCCCGCACCAGAAACTCGACGATCTCACCGGTCACCCGCAGCGAGAACGCATCACCATCGATGCGCGCGAGATGCGCATAGGCCCGCAGCAGCTGCACATTGTCGTAGAGCATCTTCTCGAAATGCGGTATCACCCAGTCGTTGTCGACGGCGTACCGGGCGAAGCCGCCACCGATTTGATCGTAGATGCCGCCGCGCGCCATCACCTCACATGTGCGACGCGCGGCGTCGGCGGCGTCGGGTACCCCGGTGCGTTCGCTGTGGCGGATCAGTCCCTCCAGCAGCGCCGACGGCGGGAACTTGGGTGCACCACCGAATCCGCCGGATTCGCGGTCCTCGTCGCCCAGGGCGCTGGTGACCGCGTGGGCCAGCAACCGGTCATCGACCGGGATTGCCGCCGCGGGCAGTGCGGATGCGTTGGCAGTCAGGTGATCACGGATCTTGGCCCCGACGTCTCGAACCTCCTCGCGACGTTCGGTCCAGGCCTGCGTGATCGCCGTGAGCAATTGACGAAACGACGGCATCCCCGATCGCGGTGTCGACGGGAAGTAGGTGCCGCAATAGAACGGCTCCCCCGAGGGCAACAGGAAACACGTCATCGGCCAGCCACCCTGGCCGGTCATCGCGACGGTGGCATTCATGTAGATCGCGTCGATGTCGGGACGTTCCTCCCGGTCCACCTTCACGCACACGAAGTCGGCGTTCATCTGCTCGGCGGTCGCGGCGTCCTCGAAGGATTCGTGCGCCATCACGTGACACCAGTGGCACGCGGCGTAACCCACCGACAGCAGCACCGGCACATCACGACGGCGCGCCTCGTCGAGCGCGGCGTCACCCCATTCGTGCCAGTGCACCGGGTTCTGCGCATGCTGGCGCAGATACGGACTCGTGGACGCGGCGAGGAGGTTGGCCATGACTCCAGCGTGGCACGGGTGGTACTCACAGCCGTGCGGGCACTACCGAATTGCGACTTCTGGCCGGATACGGCGTCCTACGCCGACATCGATCTGGCTCATGTCCGGGGACATCGTCAGGTCACCGACGCCTACCTCGCGCGGCTTGCCCAACTCCACGGCGGCGTGCTCGCCACCTTCGACGAAGGCCTCGTCGCTTCGCTGCCCGACTGCACGGTACTGGTCGGCGCCGAGGACTGAGGGCACGTCACGCGAGTTCAGGACTCCGACGAGCGCCCGATTCCCTTGTCGGTCACGACTTTTCCGGGGACGACCTTCTCGGTGCCGACCTTCTCGCTGCCGACCTGCTCGCCGGCCGCACCGCGCGCCGCGACCGACCCGGGCCCGCTACCGCCGTCGAAATCGGTTCCCTCGTCGAAGGCCTGATCGGCCTCGGGGTGATCGGTGTCGAAGGTCTTCGGAAGCTTCTTGAGCTGGCGGTTCATCGACCAGATCAGCAGCGCCGTGCCGACGAGCAGCAGGATGATGATGAGCAGCCCGAGGGGGGACGCCTTGCCGAACTCGGGGCCCTGCGGCTGTTCCTGCGCGGCCAGGATCGTGGTGTAGAGCGCGGAGGTCATCGCGGCACCTCACTGGTCGCGTCGACGCCGGTGAACAGATCGTTCTCCGGGATCGAGGTGGTCACCCGCGTCTGGGCGAGTTCGAATTCCTCGGTCGGCCACAGTCGTTGCTGCCATTCGAGGGGCACCGCGAAGAACATGCCGTTCGGATCGATCTGCGTGGCGTGGGCGCGCAGCGCGTCGTCACGTTGCGGGAAGTACTTGCCGCATTCGACCTGGGTGGTCACCCGCCCCATCAGGTCGCCGCGACTCGGGTCCCATTTACTCAGCCACTCCTTGAAGGGGCTTTCCTGGCCGTGCCGCTCGAACTCGTCGGAGAACAGCACCATCCGATCCCGGATGAAGCCGTGCGTGTAATACAGCTTGGACACCGTCCACGGTTCGCCGGTTCCCGGATAGGCCTCCGGATCGCCGGCCGCGTCGAAGGCGGCGACCGACACCTTGTGGCACATGATGTGGTCGGGATGCGGATATCCGCCGTGCTCGTCGTAGGTGATCATCACGTGCGGGCGGAACTCCCGGACCACCTTGACCAGCGCCTCGGTGGGCACCTCCAGCGGCAGCGTCGCAAACGAACCCTCCGGCAGCGGCGGCAGCGGATCGCCCTCGGGAAGCCCGGAGTCGACGAACCCGAGCCACATCTGCTCGACGCCGAGCGCCGCCGCGGCCTTGGCCATCTCCTCCTTGCGGACCTCGCTCATCCGTTCCTTGACCCCCGGGCGATCCATCGCCGGGTTCAGGATGTCGCCGCGTTCACCGCCGGTGAGGGTGACGATGAGGACGTCATTGCCCTCGGCGGCGTACTTGGCGGAGGTACCCGCCCCCTTGCTCGATTCGTCATCGGGGTGCGCATGCACGGCCATCAGACGGAATCCGCCACGCGCCCCAGATGTCGAGGGAACCGACGGCGTCGATACGTCGGGTCCGGCGGTGTGGGTCTCGGGCACAGTTCCTCGCCTTCGGGTCGTTACTCCTCTCATGGTAGGTATTGACGCGTGAACAGTTCAGACGGGGGCCGCCCATCGGGCCCCGACCTGCATGATCGCCCCCACAGTGGGCCGCGGGCGACGTACCCCGTCACACAATCGGCGTCGAGTCGCCGGTTCTGGTTCCTCGGATTGTCGGCGCTCGTCGTCATCACCGGCGTCGTCCTGGCGGTCATCGGCTACCAGAAGTTCGCCGACCCCGACGTCTCCGGATCGGCCACCGGCTACGAGATCCTCGACCCCTCGACGGTGGCCGTGCAGTTCACCGTCAACCGCGCCGATCCGTCACGCCCCGTCGCCTGCGTGGTGCGCGCCCGATCCAAGGACGGCTCGGAGACCGGTCGCCGCGAAGTCCTGATCGGCCCCGGTGAGGTGCAAGAAGGCCACCGCGTCGACGTGGCGACGTCGGAACCGCCGGTGATCGGCGAGGTGTTCGGGTGCACCACCGACGTGCCCGCCTACCTCACCGAGCAACCGCAGTGACCGCCGAACACAATTACCTACCCCCACAGTGACCGACAACCACAGTGCCGATAACCACAGTGACGGGGCAGCACCGGTGACACAGACCGAACCACGCGAGTCGCGGGCGATCTTCGCCACCGTCTCGAGCCCCTATCTGCCGATGCTGACCGCCCTGTTCGTCGGGGTGATGCTGATCAGCAACATCACCGGCACCAAGGGTGTGCTGCTGTTCGACCAGTGGCTGCATCTCGACGCCGGCCCGATCCATCTCAACGGCCTCGTCACCGACGGCGCGTTCTTCCTGTTCCCGCTCGCCTACGTGCTCGGCGACGTCATCAGCGAGGTCTACGGCTTCCGCGCCATGCGCCGGGTGATCCTGGCCGGATTCGTGGTCTTGCTGATCGCCTCCGCCTGCTTCTGGCTGACGATTCACCTGCCCGCCGCGCCCTTCTATTCCGGCCAGGAATCCTTCGAAACCGTCGCCGGCGTGGTCCCCCAATTCCTGCTCGCCGGATTGCTCGGATATCTGGCCGGTGAGTTCCTCAATTCCTTTGTGCTGGTGAAGATGAAGGAACGCGCCGGCGAGCGTCGCCTGTGGGCCCGGCTGATCGGCTCGACGGTCGTCGGCGAGTTCGCCGACACCCTGGTCTTCTGTTCGGTCGCCGCATCCGCCCTCGGCATCTCCACCTGGGGCGACTTCATCAACTACACCGCGGTCGGATTCGTCTGGAAGACCCTCGTCGAGGTGGTCGTCATGCCCATCACCTACCTGGTGGTCGGCTGGCTCAAACGTGCCGAACCGTCGTATGCCCAGGCGTTGGAACGGGTTCATTCCGCCGACACGTGATGTGCGCCTCATGGCAATCACTGCTATCCTGTATTGAAACACGGCTCCGCGAGGGGTCGTGTTGCTGCATTTAGAGCGGACGACAGTCCCACACACAAGTTTTACAGCAGTCCATATGTCCCGGTTGAAACCAACGCCCGGGGCGCGGACAACACAAAGGAGTGACCGATGACCGACACCCAGGTGACCTGGCTGACCCAGGAGTCGCATGACCGTCTCAAGGACGAGTTGGACTCCCTGATCGCCAATCGTCCGGTCATTGCCGCCGAGATCAACGAGCGTCGCGAAGAGGGCGATCTCAAGGAGAACGGCGGTTACCACGCGGCCCGCGAGGAGCAGGGCCAGCAGGAAGCGCGCATCCGGCAACTGCAGGAGCTGCTCAACAACGCCAAGGTCGGCGAGGCACCCACCCAGTCGGGTGTGGCACTGCCCGGTTCGGTCGTGACCGTCTACTACGACGGCGACGAGTCCGATTCGGAGACCTTCCTGATCGCCACCCGCGAAGAGGGCGGCGCCAACGGCGGTTCGCTGGAGACCTACTCGCCGAGCTCCCCGCTCGGCGCGGCACTGATCGACGCCAAGGTCGGCGAGACCCGTGAGTACACCGTGCCCAGCGGAGCCACCGTCAAGGTGACCCTGGTCAAGGCGGAGCCGTACCACAGCTGATCTGATCGACGAGTCCTCGATCGCGGTCGCCCACCCGGGCGGCCGCGATCGTTGCGTTTGTGGGCTCGATGCCGACCAAACCCACCCCACGCAAACTAGAACGTGTTACACATGAGGTATGAGTCTGCTCGCATACGCGCGCAGAGCGGGGGTCCTCGTCGTATCCGCGTGGTTCGCGGCCGCGATCGTCGGCGCCGGTTCTGCCGCCGCCGCACCCGCCCCGGCACCGGTCACCTACGTCAACATCGGTGACAGTTACTCCTCCGGGGCGGGCGTGATGCCCACCGCCCCGGGCACGTCTCCCCTGTGCGCGCAGTCCGAGCACAATTACGCCCACCTCATCGCCCGCCGGCTCGGATATCACCTCACCGACGCGAGTTGCGGCGGCGCGAAGACCGACGATTTCTTCGCCGCCCAATATCCGGGCCTGCGACCGCAACTCGATGCGGTCACCCCGGACGCCGACCTGGTGACCTTCATGATCGGCGGCAACGACGGCATGGTCTTCGCCGAGACCGTCGCCAAGTGCGTGGCCGCGGCGGCTACCACCGGCGGCCAGGGATCGCCGTGCGCGAACACCTACGGCGACAGCATCATTGCGCAGATCACCACCGAGACCTACCCGAAGCTGGTCCGCGCCATGGCCGCCGTCCGTGCCAAGGCCCCCCGGGCACGCGTCGCGGTGATCGGCTATCCGTGGATCATGCCCGCCCGATACCAGCCCTGCCCGACCTTCCCCGTCGCCACCGGAGACGTCGCCTACACCCACCGAATCCAAGCGGCACTGAACGATTCGATTCAACGGGCCGCACGTCAGACCGGCGTCACCTACGTCGATGCCGCGACACCGTCGGTCGGACATGACAGTTGCCAACCGGTGGGCAGCCGGTGGGTCGAACCCCTGATCTCCGATCAACAGATCGTCCCGGTCCACCCGAATGCCCTGGGCGAACGAGAACTGGCCACCATCACGGTCGGAGCACTGGATCTCAAACGTTGACACCTGCTCGTCGACGCGCACCGCGTCCGCGAGGATGTCGGTCCCGGCGTCTAACCTGGCTTCGTGCAGTATGACGAGATCGCCTCGGTGCGCGCGACCAGCGCGGCCTGGCGACTGCTGCGCGCCGACAACGCACCGCTGATCCTGTCGTTCCTCGGCCGGGTGTTCGTCGACGACAACGTCCGTGAGATCTCCGAATCGCACCTGACAGGACTGCTCGACGACGAGCTGTACGCCGTCAACCAGCGCCTCGGCGCCGACACCCACCCCAAGTCGGCGAAGGCCTACCTCGACGACTGGTCCTCGGCGGAATCGGGATGGTTGCGCAAGTACTACATCACCGACAGCGACGAACCCCACTACGACGCGACGGCCGCGGTGGAACGTGCCGTCGCCTGGGTCGATGCACTGCGCGTGCGATCATTCGTCGGCACCGAGTCCCGGCTGAACACCGTGTTCGACCTGCTGCGGCAGATCGTGTACGGAACCGAGACCGACCCCGAGGTACGCCTCGCCGAGTTGCGGCGGCGGCGCGCCGACATCGACGCGGAGATCGACGCCGTGGAACGCGGCGACATCAGGCTCCTGGATGCGACCAGTCGCAGTGACCGGTATCAACAGTTCTCCGATACCGCCCGCGCTCTGCTCTCCGACTTCCGGGAGGTCGAGGCCAACTTCCGCGCCCTCGATCGGCAGATGCGCGAACGGATCGCCACCTGGAACGGCACCAAGGGCGAACTCCTCGACGACATCGTCGGCAGCCGCAACATGATCAGCGATTCCGATCAGGGCCGCAGCTTCGGCGCCTTCTACGATCTGCTGCTGTCGGCCGACCGCCTCGACGAGCTGACCGATCTGATCCGTCGGGTGCAGACCGTCGACGGTGTGCGCGACATCGATGCGCGACTCGGCCACGTCCATCACGACTGGCTCGACGCCGGTGGCCGGACACAGGCCACGGTGCGGCAACTGTCGGAACAACTCCGCCGGTTCCTCGACGACCAGGTCTGGCTGGAGAACCGCCGTGTCATGGACCTGCTGCGCAACATCGAGGCCACCGCGATCGGTCTGCGCGACGAACGCGTCACCGACTTCTCCCACGAGATCGATGCCACCGCACCCGATGTCACGCTCCCGATGGAGCGTCCGCTGTATCGCAAACCGGCGACCGCCGCCGTCGACAGCGGCGGCATCACCGCCGGGCAGGTCGACGGAAGTGCCGACGCACTCTACGAGCAGATCCATGTCGATCCCGCACCGTTGATCGACGGCGTCCGGAAGATGTTGCGCCGCACCGACCAGATCACTCTCACCGACGTCGTGGCGGCCGCGCCGCTGCGTCAGGGCCTCGCCGAACTCGTCACCTACCTCAGCCTCGACGACACCACCTTCGCCAAGAGCTTCGACGAGTCGGCCACCGACCTGGTGACCTGGACCGACGAGAACGGCACCACCCGCACCGCCCGCATCCCCAGGGTGATCTACACCCGCGCCACCCACGGAGCACGAGTCCGATGACCCGACCCGCCACCCGCACCGACCTGCACCTCCCGCTGGCCGTCACCGCCCTGATGAAGGGGGTGGTGTATCGCGATGCGCACGAGACGATCTGGCCTCATCTCGTCGGGTTGGCGCCGCAGGTCGCCGATTATGTCGCCACCCTGGGTCTGACCGTCTTCATCGACGAATCGGAGGGCTATGCATTCCTGCGGTCCAAGAGCGACGATGAGCTCGCCGACCTCGGAATCCCGAGACTCGTTCCCCGGCATCAACTCTCGTTGCACACCAGCGTGCTGCTGGCGCTGCTGCGCAAACGTCTCGCCGAGTTCGACTCGACCGATTCCGGGCCCCGGCTGATCGTGTCCACCGAGCAGATGGTGGAGATGATGACGCCGATGCTGCCGCAGAGCACCAACGAGGCACGCACCGTCGACCTCGTCGAGACGGCGTTGCGGCGTGCCGCCGACCTGGGGTTCGTCCGACGAATCCCCAAGCAGGAGGGGAAGTTCGAGGTCCGCCGCGTGATCAAGGCGTTCGTCGATGCCCAGTGGTTGGCCGGCCTCGACGCCCACCTCGCCGAGTACGCCGAGATCCTGGCGGAGGGACGCTGATGACCGGACTCTTCGCCGCCACCGAACTCCAGAGCACCGACGACGCCCTGCCCGGATTTCGTCTCCGCAGATTTCAGGTGCTCAACTGGGGCACCTTCGACGGCCGCGTCTGGACACTGAACCTCGACGGTCGCAACGGATTGCTCACCGGCGACATCGGTTCGGGAAAGTCGACGCTGGTCGATGCCCTCACCACGCTGCTGCTCCCGGCGAACCGGGTGGCCTACAACAAGGCCGCCGGCGCCGACACCCGGGAGCGCGACCTGCGCTCCTATGTGCTGGGCCACTACAAGTCCGAACGCAACGAGACCACCGGCAGTTCACGACCGGTCGCCCTGCGCGGCACGTCGAGTTACTCGGTGATCCTCGGGGTGTTCGCCAACACCGGAGTCGACGAGGAGGTCACCCTCGCGCAGGTCTTCTCCACGCGCCGCGACAACGGCCAGCCCGAGCGATTCTTCACCGTCACCGACCACGCCCTCGCCATCGAAGCCGACTTCACCGATTTCGGCAACGACCTCAAGAACCTGCGGAAGCGGCTCCGACACAACGGGACCCGAATCCACGACCACTTCCCCGAGTACGGTCGTGACTATCGGCGTCGGTTGGCCATCCGGTCCGAGCAGGCCATGGACCTCTTCCATCAGACCGTGTCGATGAAGGCGGTGGGCAACCTCAACGACTTCGTCCGCGACCACATGCTCGAACCGTTCGACTCCGGCACCTGGGTCGAGAACCTCGTCGAACATTTCGGTGACCTCACCGCCGCCCACGACGCCGTCGTCATGGCGCGCACCCAACTCGCCGAACTCGAACCGCTGCTGGCCGATCACGACCGCTACGAGGATCATTCGCGCCGGGCCGCCGACCTTCGTGCGCGTCGCGCGGCGTTGCGCTTCTACTTCGCCGAACGCCGCGTCGAGTTGTTCACCGCCGACATCGACGCCCACCGCGCCCGACTGTCGGCCACCGCCGGTGAACTCGACACCGTCGAGACCACACTCGCCGATCTGCGTTCCCGACTCGATGAGCTCAAGATCGAGCAGGCCGGTCACGGCGGCACCGAGATCGCCACCCTGGAACAGCGCATCGCCGAGGCGACACGGCAGCGTGAGGAGCGCAGTCGCGCGCACGCCACCTTCGCCGGATTGCTCGAGGCCGCCGATCTGCCCGAGGTGAGCGATCGAGCGCAGTTCGATCAGCGGATCAGCGAGGTCGCCGGCACCGTCGAGCGTCTCGACACCGACATCTCCGAGCACCGCAACGCGATCACCGAACTCGGCGTCGACCGCCGGCAGTTCGACACCGACGGCGCACGCCTGGCCGCGGAGATCGCCAGTCTGCGCGGTCGCACCTCCAACATCCCCGATCGCAACCTGCGAATCCGCGAGATGATCTGTGCGGGAACCGGTATCGCGCCGTCGGGGCTGCCGTTCGTCGGTGAGCTGATCGGCATCCGGGACGACGAAACCCGCTGGGAGGGCGCGGCCGAACGCGTCCTGCGGGGATTCGGACTGTCGATCCTGGTGGCGCAGGACGACTACGACGACGTCTCCGCCTGGATCAACGACCACCACCTCGGTGGCCGTGTCGTGTATTTCCGGGTGCCGAACCGTGTTCCGCGCCAGGGTCAGCCCGCCCCACCGTCGGATGCCCTGGTCCACAAGCTCGACATCAAGGACGGTCCGTTCTACGGGTGGCTGGAACGCAAGCTCTTCGAACGCGCCCGGCACATCTGCGCCGACACGATGGACCGGTTCCGCGGCGAGGAGTACGCCGTCACCGTGGCCGGCCAGATCCGGTCCGGCGGCGGACGCCACGAGAAGGACGACTCGCACCGGATCGACGATCGCCGCAACTACGTCCTGGGCTGGCGCAACGAACAGAAGATAGCCGCGCTGATCAGCGAGGCACAACGCATCCAGGCCGAACTCAACCGCATCGGTGACGACCTGACCGCCCGCAACCGGCAGGTCGAGATCCTGACCACACGCCGTGCGGCACTGGACAAGCTCACCGTGTTCACCTCGTTCGACACCGTCGACTGGCGGTCGGTGGCCGCGCGGATCGCCACCCTGACCGCGCGCAAGACCGAACTGGAACAGTCCTCCCACGAACTCGCCCGGATCACCGCCGACATCGATGCCACCACCGAACGCATCGCCTCGACCAACTCCCGGCGCGATGGGTTGCGTGACACCATCTCCCGCGTCGAGGTGGCGCTGACACAGTCGGGCGCGGGGCGCACCTCCGCGCAGGCACTGCTCGACGACGACGGCTACGCCGATGCCGCAACGCATTTCGAGGTGATCACCTCCGACATCGGTGAGGCCCCGGTGACGCTAGAGACGGCCGCCGACATCGAGAACCGGCTGTCGGCATCGCTCACCGCCGACTCCGATCAGCACGCGTCGCGGGCCGGCCTGTTCGCCACCCGGGTGGTCAACAAGATGTCGGAGTTTCTCCGCAACCATCCGGTGGTGTCCACCGAGATGGACGCCGACATCGGCGCCGCAGGCGAGTTCCGGGACCTGCACCGCCGACTCGCCGATGACGATCTGCCCCGTTTCGAGCACGAATTCAAGACCTACCTCAACACCAACGCGATCCGCGACATCGCCATCTTCTCCGCGCAACTGAACAAACAGGTCGATGTCATCGCGTCGAAGATCGACACCATCAACGACTCGCTCGCCGGTATCCAGTACAACCCGGGCCGACATATCCGGCTGGAGGTCAACGCCTCCCCCAACACCGAGATCCGCGACTTCCGCGACCAACTCCGCCGCTGCAGCGACGGTTCCTTCGACGCCGATGCCGACGACCACTACGCCGAGGAGAAGTTCCTGCTCGTCAAGTCCCTGGTGGAGCGATTCCGCGGACGTGACGGCCACACCGACATCGACCGCAAGTGGACGCGCCACGTCACCGACGTGCGCAACTGGGTGACCTTCGCGGCGTCGGAACGCTTCACCGACACCGACGTCGAGTTCGAGAACTACACCGACTCCGACGGTAAGTCAGGTGGTCAGAAGGAGAAGCTCGCCTACACCATCCTCGCGGCCTCCCTGGCGTATCAGTTCGATCTGAAGTGGGGTGCGCGGACGTCGCGGGATTTCCGCTTCGTCGTCATCGACGAGGCCTTCGGTCGCGGTTCGGACGAATCCGCACGCTATGCCCTGTCTCTGTTCAAGCGGCTGGGACTGCAACTGCTCATCGTCACGCCGCTGACCAAGATCTACACGATCGAACCGTTCGTGTCGGCGGTCGGCTATGTGGAGAACCGCACCGGCAGCAATTCCCAACTGCAGTGCCTGACCATCGAGGAATACCAGGCGCAACGTCGTGCCCGGGAGATGATCTCCGTCATCGACGACGGCACCGGCACCGCATGAGTGGTGTGCGTGCGATGCGGCCGCCCCGATGACTGAGACCGCCCCGATGACGGAGTGGACGACCCCCGACGACATCGTCGGCAGGCTCCGTCGCCGGTGGGATCGCGGCGAATTCCTGCGCGCCCGCGCACATCACGCACCGTTCGAGGTGCTCGACCTGCCGATCCGCGGCCCCAAGGTCGGCGAACTCGGCGAACGCTTCGACGATGTCGGCGCGTGGGTTCGACTGTGGCACAACGCACGTCGACAACACCCGCTGACTGTCATCGACAAGACCGTCGGCGGGCGGCGGTTCGGGGTCACCACCCTGCCCGCACGCGTACGGGTGGACGATCTCGCCGACCTGTCCCGGCTGCTCGGCACCACGCGTCAGATCGCCACCCACGACCGGCTTCTCGAATCGGCGGCGTGGGCTCCCCGGGTGCGCGACTGGGTCGCGGACAAACCGCATCGGGCACTCGCCCACGCCGACGACTTCGCCGCGCTGATGGTGGCGCTGCGCTGGATCGTCGACAACGCCGGCAGTGGCCGGCGACTACGAGAGATCGATGCGCCCGGCATCGACACCAAGTTCATCGAATCCCACCACCGCATCCTGCTCGAACTCGGGGCGCTGGTGGTCGAATCCGACCTGATGCGTCCCACCGAGCCGGGCATCGCCGGCCGCTTCGGATTCGCCACCGCCGACACCCGCATCCGGTTCCGGATGCTCGATCACGACATCGATTCGCCGATCGCCGGATTCGACGACGTCGAGGTGCGCGCCGTCGACCTCGCCCGTACCCCACTGCGTGTCTCGACCGTCTACATCGTCGAGAATCTGGCGACGTACCTGTCCTTCCCCGACGTGCCCGACGCCGCCGTCCTCTTCGGCGGCGGGTACGCGGCCGTCGCGATCGGCGCACTGACCTGGTTGCGTGACAAGCGAATTCGGTACTGGGGTGATCTCGACACTCACGGGTTCGCCATTCTCGATCGGGTCCGCGTCACCATCGGCCACGCGGAGTCGTTCCTGATGGACTCCGACACCCTGCTGGCCCATCGACGTTCCTGGGGCACCGAACCGCATCAGGTCACCCGATCGCTGCCACGCCTGACCGACGCCGAGGCCCAGACCTATCAGGCGCTCGTCGAAGCGACCTTCGGTCCGTCGATCAGGCTGGAGCAGGAACGGATTCCGATGGCGCAGGCCCGCGAGGTTCTCGGGCTCGACGGGTAGTCGTCGGCAACACCGCACCTGGAACCGCCGGCGTCAGTTTCTCCGGAGTAGCGGCAGAGTCGCCACACTGTCGACGACGGACGTCGCGAATTCCCGGGTTGCCACGTCGACATGACTCAGTTCGTCGCGGGCCGCTTCGAACGCGCCGGGGGCGTCGGCACGCAGCCCATCGAGGAGGCCGATCGCCCGCTCGGGGTCAACCGCCAATTGCCTTGCGGCGTCCAGGCATTGCTTCGTGCCGATGGCGTCGAATCGATACTCTTTACCGATCCGCATTGCGGAGTATGTCGGGCTGTCCGGGGTGCGATAGGGCGCGTAGGTCGCGAGATCGTAGAGTGGCGCCATTCGCACCGACGTCCGATCAAGCATCACCGAGTAGTTCTTGATATGCGCATCGGTGCCCTGAATCACGGTGTTGAACATCAGGCCCTGGTAGAACGCCCACGACGCTGGCGCTCGTTCGGCAGGGCGCGGAAGTCCCCGGAATAGGCGCGCGACATCACCGACACCCGGGCCACCGTCATGGCGCTGATATTTCTTGTCCGGTGCGACGGCAAGCGCCTGCCCTAGGTCTTCCTGATGGAGTCGACACCACTGTCCGTCGCGAAACGCCCGATCGTAGCGTTCGATCACGATCGTGGGAATGTTGTCGAACACGTGTACTTCGCTCACAGCCACCGGAAGTCCGAGGATCGCCGCCGCCCGCATCGTCATGTGTTCCACGACGTCGAGGCGCCGGAACCCACCGGCGGTCGGCTTGAGGATGTGGGTGGTCGGGGTGGCCTCGAGCGGTTCGGCCCACATTCCGCCGCCGGTGCGGAGCAGCGCTGTCTTTGGCTGTGCGCCGGCGAGGCTGAACCTTCCCAATACCGCAGCGGCGGAACGCCCATCGCGATATTCGTCGATCACCGCCCGCAATTGGGACGCGACCTCGGTATCGGTCAGCTCGCGATAGCGCCCTCGGGTCAGCACCGCATCCGAGGAGTCGCGGCCCTCGGGGACAATTTGCAGGGCTCCGGCCACGTCTTCCCCGGTGTGCTCGAGGATCGCGAAAGGGTTCCCGGCGGCGACTCCGAATCGACGAGCGATCGCCTCGCGGGCAGCGGCATTGTCGGTGATGAGCCCGTTGAAATACGGCAACACCGCTCGCCTGCGGTGCTCTGCAATGGAGAGCGGCATCGACAGCGAGATAGGCGTCGCGTCGGCGCGTGAGCGGTAGTCATCGTCGTACACGAAGCGAAGGTCACCGGCGGCGGATTGCAGCAGACGCCCGCAGAGGACGCCATCCATGTAGACCAGGAGCACGTTCGTCATCGAGGGTCCTCGTTGTCACCAGAAGCGGGGAAGGCGGGATCGGCGACAACGTCGAACGCGTAACCCAGCGCCGAGTAGACGTCCATCACCTTCGACATGTCCACCGACGGTTTGCCGTTCTCGAAGTTCAGCAACCACCGCATCGATACTCCGGCGCGCTCGGCCAGAGCCGCTTGCGACAGCCCGGCATCCTCACGGAGGCTCCGGAGGACGATCCCCGCCTCACGCGGTGTGCGAAACATGCGAACTCCTCTCCTACTGCTGCTCACCATGTGCACGTTCGTGCACCATAACTCTTGTGCACGTGCGTGCACAAGCTTCGGTGGTGAACGTCCGTGCACACAATGGAGCGAGTGTTGAACCTGAACCAACGAGCGCCATTCAGCGATGACGGTCCGCCCGCGCACAAAGCGGCCACGTACTGCTGCAAAGACCATTCAAAATCTCATGAGATTCATGCCCGAGAAGGGACTGACCCCCGCGTGCACTGAGGACCGAACCCGGGTTATGAACGCGCACAAGCCCGGTGGCCTCCCACCCATCACGGACGGAAGGCCATCGAGCACAGCATCGCTCAGGCCAGATTGACCGTCACCCCGCCCGAGAACGCGGAGTCGTGCAGTTCGATGCTCGCCGGCACGGCGTCCTGGGGCATGTCGTAGACCACCTTCGCGGTCACCGTGTTACCGGGATTGATGTTGTCCCACACGGGGATATCCGATCCGCCGAGCGCGATCTGGGCCGAGGTGCTGGGCTCGAAGCTACGACCCTGACCGTCGAACAGCTTCTGATCCGACGGCGAGAATCCATACGCCTGGTCGGAGATGTTCTTGACCGTCATGGTCACCACCACGAACTGCCCCTGCGCTTGCTCGGTCAGATACGGATTGTCACCCACACTGGCCAGACCCTTCTCGACGCCGGTGACGACGAACTCGAACTTACCGTCCCGCACCGGCGTGTTCAGACCCGCAGCCTGGTCACCGTTCTCCTCGGTGGCGGTCGCCGGCCCACCCGAGGTGCCCGACGACGCGGAGTCGTCCGACCCGCCCGCCGACACCGCCGCGACGATGATGATGAACAGCACCACCAGCGCACCAACGATCCACGGCCACTTCCGCTTCCGCTTCTTGGGCACAGGCATCGGCTGCTGGGGCGCACCGTATGGAGGTGCACCGTACTGGGGTGCGCCGTACTGAGGTGCGCCGTACTGAGGTGCGCCGTACTGGGGCACACCGGACTGAGGCACACCATCCTGGGGGGCGGGTCCGTACGGCTCCGAACCCTGCTGCGGCTGAACGGGATTCTGGGGATCGGTCATGATGAGTTCTCCTTCTCAGGGCGGCGCCCGGGAAGTCGGCTCCGCCTGGCGTCACACACTGCTCAGGAGGTCCGACAGAACCGGCCGCGCGGTCATTCGACCGAATGCTTCCCCTCTCGGAGCTATTCGATAGCACCCGATCAAATCGACCGCTCTAATTACGTTACGCGGCCTGTGTCCGATTTGGTCGATATGGCGCGGACGGAGCCTATGGACACGGTCACACAGGAAAGCCTGCGCTGAGATACCCGTCTGCAGAATCCGTCGGTCCACTACAACGCCGTCGGCCAGGCCGTGATGGCCGAAGTCACCGCGCGCGCGGCGGTCACCTCGGGGTAGGTCAGCTCGAGTAGGTCAGCTCGGCGTTACGGTGGCGACCCCGAGCGCATGAGCCGCCGCGGCCAGTCGGTCGTCATAGGTCACGATCGCCTCGAGATCGTCGCCGAGGTCGAGTGCACAGGCCAGGTGCAGCGCATCGAGGGACCGCATCACCGCGGGGTCCAACAGTCCGGCAGCGTCGAAGACATCAGTTCCCATGGTCATCAGGATCACGGCATCCAGAACGGCGCGCGTCTGGATCACCAGGTCCGGCGCCACCCGACGTACCGCGCGGAGCAATTCGGTACGCGCCAGATCCGAGGACACCAGCACCCGTTCATCGGCGGCCATCCACCGACGCAGAGCGACCGTCTCCGTCTCTGCGACAACAAGTTTGGCCAGTGCCGAGGTGTCAACGTAGTGCGCCACGCTGCGTCAGTACCGTTCGTCGTCACGCATGGCCGCCAGCGCCTCCGACAGATTCGGACCGGGTAACGGTTCCGGTAGATCCCGGAGGGCCCGACGAGGGGGCCGGGCGGTTCCGCCCTGAAGCCGACGGCGTAGTGGTGACGCCGGAATGGCCGTCATCTGCGCCACCGGCCGGCCGCGATCGGTGATCGTGACGGTCTCGCCCGCAGCGGCCGCGGCCACCACCGCCGACGCATTCTGTTTCAGGGCACGAATACCGACTTCGGACATGTGCTTCATTGTAGAACAAGGCCCGCGGTCCGCCCCTCGAATGCCCGCCGTCCCCGCGTCGTGCGGCACCGAACGCCCGGGCTCCCCCACGCGATGCGCTCACGCCACGTCGAGCAGCCGGAGCGGCGGCGTTGTCGCATTGTCGCCGAGCGCATCGGAATCGCCATCGGAACGCACCGAGATGACGTTGTCCTGCAACGCTTTTCCAATCCTCTGCATCAGCTCCACGATCGAGGCGTCGGCGTCGTTGAAGCGACGCCGCGCGGCCAACGGCACATCGAAGCAGGTGGCCTCGACGAGCACGGATCTCTTCCATCCGGCGCCGCGAATCCAGTCCAGGTCACGACTGCGTGTGAGTGGCGCGACCACCACCAGGGGTGCATTCTCCTTCGTCCACCACAGGATTCCGTCGACGTCGACCTCCGGCATCTCCGGAGCGTCGGCGGGCAGGATCTCGCGAAAGCGCTGCGGTGACTTCTCGAAGAGCAGCAGGCCGGCCGGCCCGAGTTCCGCCACGGCGGTGGTCACGCCGGGCTCACCTCGGGGTGCCTCGCCGAGACACGTGAGTACATGCTCGGGCACCCAGATCGGGGTGATGCGTTCGAGCGTGTCGACCGCATTGACCGAGTGCACCGCACGCAGCGACGCGAGGCGGATCATCTCGACGATGTCGCCGAGTTCCCCGATCAGCCGGTCCTGATCGTCGACCGCCCCGAACTCCGACTCGTCGAGGTCTTCGAGCATCGCTTCCACCGACGACATCCGTCGTTGCAACGGGAGCAGGTAGGAGTACCACTCCTCGCCCAGTTCGTCGTGCGCGCCGGCCAGTCGGGTCTGTATCTCGGCGACCGATGTCACCGTCCACGGCACGCGCCGTACTTCGCGGTGGTCGGCGGCATGGCGCCGTCGGCCGGTGTCACGGCCGGCATGACGGCCTCGGGTCTTCTTCGGTGTGGTGTGGTGTCGTCGTCCCATGCCGGGCAGCGTAAGCCCGATTCGCCCGACCACCTCCGGGAAATTCCACAGGCCCGCCACCCACACACAGCCAATCCACAGGCGTGGTCCAGATCACCATCAACCTGCGGGTTCATGGTGGACTCATCGGACTTATCGGTCCCGCAACGAAAGGAGACCCCGATGCGGATTCACAAGCACACCCCCGAGATCCCGATGATCGTCCTCACCGACGATCCCGCAGTCCGCGGCTACGCCGACGCCCTGTTCGACACCGATGTCCCGGTGGCCATCGTCAGCGCCAGTTACGCCGACGTCGTCCCGTACATGCTCGGCAACAACGGCCACACGGTCGCCCTGGTCGCCGACGTCGACGACCCCGAACAACTCGCCGCGGCGATCCTGACCGTCGAACGACGACTGGGGACGGTCGGATCGGTCATCCGCTACGGCGCCGACCTGCCGACCAGCCCGCTGCCGACCGCCGCCTGACCTGCGCTGACCCGCCGGGGGCACCGCGATTACACCGTTTGTCAGCGCGCGTAAGCCAACGTAAGGACGACGACAGCGGCACGGTTCATAGTGGTTGACATGACATCAGCAACCACCGCCGGCCCGGCCCGGGTGAGTGACGGGACCTCCGGAACCGACCTCGCCATCGAGGCCCACGGGCTGGTCAAGACATTCGGATCGAACCGCGCCGTCGACGGCGTCGATCTCGTCGTCCCCACCGGATCGGTGTACGGCGTCCTCGGCCCCAACGGCGCCGGGAAGACCACCACCGTCAGCATGCTGGCAACCCTCCTGCGCCCCGACGCCGGCACCGCCAAGATCTTCGGTTTCGACGTCGTCGACGACGCGGTCGCGGTGCGGTCGCTCGTCGGCGTCACCGGACAGTACGCGTCGGTCGACGAGGACCTGACCGCGACGCAGAACCTCGTCGTCTTCGCCCGCCTCCTCGGACTGTCCCGCAAGGCATCCAAGGCACGCGCCGCCGAACTCCTCGACGAGTTCTCCCTCACCGAGGCCGCCGACCGTCCGCTCAAGGACTTCTCCGGCGGCATGCGACGACGACTCGACCTCGCCGCCAGCCTCATCGACACTCCGCCCCTGCTGTTCCTCGACGAACCCACCACCGGCCTCGACCCGCGTACCCGGGCGCAGATGTGGGACACCATCCGCCGACTCGTCGCGAACGGCTCGACGGTGCTGCTCACCACCCAGTACCTCGACGAGGCCGATCAACTCGCCGACCGCATCGCGGTCATCGATCACGGTCGCGTCATCGCCGACGACACCGCCGACGCGCTGAAGAACTCGGTCGGCTCGGCCACCCTGCAGCTGAGGCCCGCCGATCGCGCCGCGGCGCCGCGGGTGGCCGAGATCGTCGAACGGGTCCTCGGTGAACCGGCCGCTCTCTCGGCCGAGGCCGGCTGGGTCTCGGCATCGCTGCACCGCCCCGACCTCGTTCCCGATGTCCTCATCGCGATGCGCGCCGACGGCATCACCGTCGACGAGATCACCGTCCAGAAACCCAGCCTCGACGAGGTGTTCCTCACTCTCACCGGCAAACCCGCCGAGACCGAGGGCACCTCCGATCACGATGCGAACGAGGAGAATCAGGGATGACCACCACCGTCGCACCCACATCCGTTCCCCAGGCCATCACCACCCGCGACGTCCGCGGCCAGGCCAAACGCTCGGTCAGCCTCGTCGAGACGATCCGTCAGTCATTCACCATGGCCTACCGCGGCGTGCTCAAGATCCGGCACAACCCCGAGCAACTCTTCGACGTGACGATCCAGCCGATCGTGTTCACCTTGATGTTCACCTACATCTTCGGCGGGGCGATCAGCGGTAATGTCCACGCCTACCTGCCGGTGATCATTCCCGGCATCATGGTGCAGACCGTGATCATGACGTCGATCGTCACCGGCACCCAACTCCGCGAGGACATGGACAAGGGCGTGTTCGACAGATTCCGCTCGCTCCCGATCGCGCGGATCTCTCCGTTGTCGGGGGCATTGCTCGCCGACGTGATCCGCTATCTGATCGCCAGCACGCTGACCATCGTGATGGGCATCATCCTGGGTTGGCGTCCGGACGCGCTCGGCGCGATCGCCTCGGCCCTGCTCGTCATGATCTGCAGCTTCGCGGTGTCCTGGATCTTCGCCCTGATGGGCTGCCTGATGAGCAAAGCCTCTGCGGTGCAGGGCATTTCGCTGCTCATCATGTTCCCCCTGACCTTCATGTCCAATGCCTTCGTCCCGGTGAGCACCATGCCGGGGTGGCTGCAGGGATTCGTCAACGCCAACCCGGTGAGCCACCTGGTCACCGCGGTTCGTGATCTGACCGCCAACGGACAGGCGACCATCCACGTCGTGTGGGCCCTGCTCGGCGCGTTGATCATCACCGTGATCTTCGCCCCGCTCGCGGTGCGCGCCTATATGCGCAACGCCTGATCCGCATCACGGAACGACGCCAGGATGGTCCGCACCTCTGCGGCCGCCTGGCGTCGTCGTATGCGCTCGACGTCACGAATCTCGTTGTCCCACCGGACCGAATCCACCTCCGACAGCTCACGCATGTCACGATCGACGAGGTACAGACCGAGGCTGTCCCGGCGTGCCCCCATCCGCCGCGACAGCATCAGCAGTCGCACCCCGTCGTCGTGTGTGCGCGGATCGTCGAGGAGCACGTAGCCGGCGGCGAGGACGATGCTCCCCGCCTGCGGCACGTCGAACCATCCGCCGGTGTAGGTCGACACCAACCCGTCGACGATCATCGGTACGAACTCGCGGGCCTGCCGCGCCCGCCCGCACCGCATCAATCCCACCTCCGCCATCGCCACCATCATGGCCACACTCGGATCTCCCGCACCGATCGGATGATCGCGGCGCAGCAACGCCATGGTGCGCCGGTAGAGGTCACCGGCCGACTCCACCTCGCCGCGGGCGAGTGCGTACTCCGCATGCGACAGCAGGATTCCCGCGGCCATCTCCGGATTGGCCTGCGGATCGGGATCGGCGGGCGTCCACCCCTCCGACAGGATCGCCAACTCCGTTGCCGCATCCTCCAATTCGCCCAGAGCCACCAGGGTGATCACCAGGTGGACGCGGGCCTGGATCTCATCCTCGTAGGCGCCGAGCCGGACGAGGTCGACCACGCCCACCCGGTAGAACTCGACGGCGGTTCGCCAGTGCGCCTGCTGGCCATGGATACTCGCGATCCGCACCTGCGCCATTCCCGACAGCCAGACATCCCGCGGGGCGGCCACCTCACGGAGTTGCAGCGCGTCGGCGAGCGCCCCGTCGAGGTGACCGAGGTTCTCCCGCAAGTTCATTCGCGCCGACAACGCCGCCGTCGAGACCGCGGCGTCCGACGAGAGGGTTCCCCGTACGATGTGGCGCAGCGCCGCGATCGGGGTGCGGCTGAGCACACACGCGGTGACGAAATCGGTCGTCGACAGATAGGTCAGGTCCGCCCGGAACAACCGCCGCAGATAGTAGCGGCCGGTCGCCAGTGCACGCAGGTCCTGATCAAGCACCCGGTGCGCCATCGACATCAGCAGCGTGGCCTGCCAGGCCCGGCGCACCGCGGTATCGGCGACCAGCGGGGGCGGGGGCGGTAGCACACCGAGAAGCCTTCCGCCCCAGTTCATCACCTCCGCATGCAGTCCACGCGCCATCCAGAAGCCGGCGAGGATCGGAAACACCGTGACCACAGTGTTGACCACCGCGGTGCCAACCGCGCTGTCGACCGCGCCGTCGGCACCCGACTGCACAGCAGGATCGGACGGCGCGGTATCGAGCGCGTCAACGCAGTCGCGGAGCACCCAGACGAGATTCTCCGCATCGGCCGCCACGGCGCCGATCAACTCCTCGTCCACGCCGTCCTCGTACGACGTCATCACGTCAGCGGCCAGCGACCGCGCCCAGCGGCGCATCCCGGCCCGGACATCCTCGGATTCGCCTGCGTCGGAGGCGAGTTTGCCCTCGCCGAATTCGCGCACCATCTCCAGCATGCGATACCGCACATGACCGCACTCCTCTGCGACGGTCAACAGCGACTGGTTCACCAACGACGCCAGCGCGTCGTCGAGGCGGACTCCCCGGAAACCGGTGACGATCTCGGCCGCGTCGGTGGTGAACCCCGCCGGGAACCGGCACAGACGACGCAGGGCGGCCCGGGCGTCGTCGTCGAGCAGATCCCAACTCCAGTCGATCACCGCGTACAACGTGCGGTGCCGGTCCGGTGCGCTGCGATCGGCTCCGCGCAACAACGCGAACCGCTCGGCCAACCGGCCGGCGATCTCGTCCACCGTCATCGTCCGGATCCGGGCGGCGGCCAGTTCGATGGCCAACGGCAAGCCGTCGAGGTGACGGCAGAGTCCGGCCACCGCGGCGGGATCCAGGTCGGCGCCCGGCCGGACCGCGACCGCGCGCGTCACGAACAATTCCATTGCCGCACCGCCACCCTCGACGTCGAGCACCGGTAACAGGTAGATCTGCTCGGCGGGCAGCATCAACGGTGAACGACTCGTGACCAGAACCCGTAGCGCCGGATCGGCGGCGAGGAGATCGGCGACGAGGCGGGCGCAACGGTCGATGACCTGCTCACAGTTGTCCAGGATCAGCAGGACCCGCCGGCCGCGCAGCGCGTCGAGCAGCCGCTCCTGCAGATCGCCGACGGCCCGTCGGGGACGACCGCTGCCGGTCAGCTCGGCCTCGCCGACGCCGAGTGCGGCCGCGATGGCCGGGACGACGTCGTCGTCGTTGCGAATCGGCGCCAACGGCACGAAGTGCACGCTGTCGCCGGCGTCGACGCGCCGATGCCCCACCCGGTTGGCCACCCGCGTCTTGCCGACGCCACCGGGGCCCTGCACCGTCACCAACCGGTGCGTCCCCAGCAGCGCGTCGATCGCCTCGACGTCGTGGGCACGACCGATCAGACCTGTTGTCTCGGAGAATAATCCGGATGAGCGGCCACGCCGCGGACTCGCGGTGTCACCGGCCGGGGTGAGGCCGTCGTGTGCAGCGCCGGCGAGCAGTTCGTCATGCAACGCCGAGATCTGCGGACCCGGGTCGACGCCGAGTTCGGCCGCGAGCGCCCGCCGTAGTCGGGCGTACACCGAGATCGCGTCGGCGCCCCGCCCCATCGCCACCAGCGCGCGCATCAGATCCAGATGCGCAGACTCGTCGAGGATGTCGGTCCGGCAACGCTTTTCGGCGATCGATCGTGCCAGATCGAAATCCCCCCGGGCCATCGCGGCACCACCGCGACGACGATCGAGGGCGTCGGCGACCTCGGTGGCACGAGTCCGCACCTGCTCGATCAGCTCATCGGAACCGTCGGCTCCGAGATCGTCCCCGGCCGTACCCCGGAACCAGCCCATCGCATCCGCCAGCGACGTCGCATCCTCATCAGAGGCGCAGGCCATCACCACATCGAGATCGGTCCGGCATCCCACCAGTCGGTGTCCGGTGCCGGATGCCTCGATGTGCGCGGCACCGAGCAGGCCTCGCAGCCGCGAGATCTGGGTGTGCAGCGCCGACGCCGGTGATCGTGGCGGGGTATCGCCCCACACATCGTTGATGAGTCGCTCGGCCGACCGGGTCCGGCCGCCGGCCAGTGCCAGCGAGGTCAGCAGGCGTTTGGCGCGGATGCCGGGCACCACCGCGATCGCGGAATCCTCCGGCAGCGCACCACTCTCGGGCCCGGCCGCGGTGATGACCGCCACCGGGCCCAGTAGCCCGATGATGGTCTGCTGCTCCGGCCCCACCCCGCCAGGGTAGTGGACGACGGCACACCGTCACCGCAACCTGCTTCGTCGAGCACCGCGTCATGACTACTGTCGTGTCATGGCGCGCAGCTACGACCTCGAACCGTTCGAACTCGACTTCTTCGACACCGCCCCGATCCGGTTTCGCATCGATGTGAACATCCCGGTGACGCCCGCACGGGCATGGGCGGAGCTGACCCGGCAGAACACGCTGGACTGGTGCAAGCCGATCAAGTCGATCGACTTCACCTCACCGGCCCCCTACGGCGTCGGCACCACGCGGCGGGCGGTGCTCTCCCCGGGCTATCTCACCCTCAACGAGTACTTCTTCGACTGGACCGAGGACCCGGAGAACACCAAGTTCCACAACGCTTTTCGGGTGGAATCGGTCAATGTCCCGGGGTTGCGGCGCTTCGGCGAGTACACCGAGATCACGCCGGCCGCCGTCGGCTCACGACTGGTGTGGACCTTCGCGCTGGAACTCGGGCCGTCCTCGCGAGCGCTCAACGCGTTCTCCAATCCCGCGTCGACGCCGGTGTTCCGCACCATCGAGGCCGACACCCTGCGCCACTTCGCGCATCTGTCACCGCAGGGCTGAGCACCAGGCCCGAGCACCACAGGGCCGAGCACCAGGCCTGGGCACCGCAGGGCCGGGCACCGCACGTCAGCGGACGAACCCGGCCTGCGACAGCGCCGCACGCACGGCGACCTGATGGTCGGGGCCGCGGGTCTCGGCGCTGACGGTCACCTGGACCTCGCCCAGCGACAGCCCTTCGGCGACCCTCGAGTGCACCACGTCGACGACGCTGGCGCCCTGCTCACGCAGCAGTTCCAGCAGTGAGATCAACCCGCCGGGCCGATCGGGTACCGACGCGGTGATCGTCAGGAATCGACCTGCCGCGCTCAGACCGGTGGTGGTGACGTGGCTCAGCACCAGCGGATCGATGTTGCCGCCGGAGGCCACCACACACACCTGCCCCGCCACATCCCCGAGTGCGCCGTCCATCAATGCCGCCACCGCGGCCGCACCGGCGGGTTCGACGAGCAGCTTCGCCCGCTCGAGCATCAACAGCAGTGCCGTGGCCAGCGATTCCTCGCTGACGGTGACGACGTCGTCGACGAGTTCCCGGATGTGGGCGAACGGCACCTCGCCCGGCAGCGCGACCGCGATACCGTCGGCCATCGTGGACATCTCCCGCGCCGCCACCGGATGACCGGCGCGCAGTGATTCCGGCCAGGCAGCGGCCGACCGAGCCTGCACCCCGACGATCCGGATCCCCGGATGGTCGGGCTTGATCGCGGCGGCCACCCCCGCGAGCAGACCGCCGCCGCCGAGCGGCACCACGACCGTGGTGACGTCGGGGAGTTGTTCGAGTATCTCGACGCCCACTCCGGCCTGCCCGAGCACGATGTCGCGATGATCGAACGGATGGATCAGGACCGCGCCGGTGCGGTCGGCGTATTCCTTTGCGTACGTGAGGGATTCGTCGACGGTCGCTCCCGCCAACTCGACCTGGGCACCATAGGCACGGGTGGCGACGACCTTGGGCAGGGCCGCACCCACCGGCATGTACACCCGGGCGGTGATGCCGAGTCGGGCCGCCGACCACGCCACCCCCTGAGCGTGGTTGCCGGCGCTGGCCGCGACGACGCCCCGGCGTCGTTGGGACTCCGACAGTCGCGAGATCCGGTAGTAGGCGCCACGGGGCTTGAACGAGCCGGTGCGCTGCAGGTTCTCGCACTTGATCCAGACGTCGGCGCCGACCCGTTCGGAGAGCACCCGCGAGGCCACCATCGGTGTCCGCCGCATGACACCGCTCAGCGCGGTTGCGGCCGCACCGATCTCGTCCGGGGTGAGCAACATCGCCGGTTACCTGTGCCGGGTGTCTCGCGGCGGCTTACTTCAGGGCCTGCTCGAGATCGGCGAGGATGTCGTCGATGTCCTCGATACCCACCGACAGCCGCACCAGATTCGACGGAACCTCCAGCAACGACCCCGCCGTCGAGGCATGGGTCATCGCGCCCGGATGCTCGATGAGTGATTCGATGCCGCCGAGGGATTCGGCGAGGGTGAACACCTCGGTCCGCGCGCAGAACTTCTTCGCGTCGTCGACGTCGCCGTTCACCAGGACCGACACCATGCCGCCGAATCGCTTCATCTGCTTGGCCGCGACCTCGTGGCCGGGGTGCATCGGCAGTCCGGGGTAGAGCACCCGCTCGATGCGGTCATGCCTCGACAGGAAGTCGACGACGGCTTCGGCGTTGTCGCAATGCTTTTCCATCCGGACCGCCAGGGTCTTGACGCCGCGCATCGTAAGGTAGGCGTCGAACGGTCCGGGCACCGCGCCCGCGCCGTTCTGCAGGAAGGCGATCTTCTCGTCGAGTTCGGCGTCGTCGGTGATGAGCGCCCCGCCCACCACGTCGGAGTGTCCGCCGAGGTACTTCGTGGTCGAATGCAGCACCACGTCGGCGCCCAGGGTCAGCGGCTGCTGCAGGTACGGCGTGGCAAAGGTGTTGTCCACCACCAATTTCGCCCCGGCCTCGTGGGCGACGGCCCCGATCTCCTCGATGTCACCGACGTTGAGCAATGGGTTGGTGGGAGTCTCCACCCACACCAACTTGGTGGCGGGAGTAATCGCTGAACGGATCGCATCGACGTCGGTCACCGGCGCGACGGAGTAGTCGATCCCCCACTGGGTGAAGACCTTGTCGATCAGGCGGAAGGTGCCGCCGTATGCGTCGTTGGGGATGACCAGGTGATCGCCGGGCCGCAGCGAGGCCCGCAGCAGGGCGTCGGTGGCGGCCATACCGGAGGCGAAACCCCGTCCGTACGTGCCGCGTTCGATGGCCGCCAGGTTCGCCTCCAGGACACGACGCGTCGGATTTCCGGTACGGGCGTACTCGAATCCGTCGCGCATGCCGCCCACACCGTCCTGGGCGAAGGTCGAACTCGCGTAGATCGGGACGTTGACGGCGCCGTTGAGCGGGTTCGGCTCGTACCCGGCATGGATCGCGTCGGTGGCGAACCCCCGGCGGCGCCCGGTGTCCTGACGATCAGTGCTGTCCTGACTGTCACTCACGTGCAACTCCTCCTCGCTGAGCTCGTGGACTCGCCGGACCTAACCGGCGGTGATGGTGGGATGGGTGCTGACAAAGGCCAGCAGATCGTGGCGGGTGATGACGCCGATAGGCTTGCCGTCCTCGACCACCATGAGTGCGTCGGTGTCCGAGAGCGCCTTGGTGGCCGCCGACACCGGCTCGCCGGAACCGATGAGCGGGAACGGTTCTCCCATGTGCGCCGACACCGGATCGGCGAGGCTCGCGCGGCCCTCGAACACGGCACTGAGCAGATCCCGCTCGGTGACCGCACCGGCCACCTCGCCGGCCATCACCGGAGGCTCGGCGCCGACCACCGGCATCTGGGAGACGCCGTATTCGCGCAGGATCTCGATGGCGTCACGCAGGGTCTCCGACGGATGCGTGTGCACCAGATCCGGCAGGGCTCCGGTCTTGCCGCGCAACACGTCGCCGACGAGCGGCTCCGGCCTGGTGCTGTCCAGTGGCGTGCGCAGGAATCCGTAACTGCTCATCCACTCGTCGTTGAAGATCTTCGCCATGTAGCCGCGGCCGCCATCGGGCAGCAGCACGACGACGACGGCGTCGGGACCTTCACGCTGCGCCACCTGCAGTGCCGCCACCACGGCCATGCCGCAGGACCCACCGACGAGCAGTCCCTCCTCACGGGCCAATCGGCGCGTCATGTCGAAGGAGTCGGCGTCGGAGACCGCGATGATCTCGTCGGGCACGCTGGGGTCGTAGGCCTCGGGCCAGAAATCCTCGCCGACCCCCTCGACGAGATAGGGCCGGCCGGTGCCGCCGGAGTACACCGAGCCCTCCGGATCGACGCCGATCACCTTCACCGCGCCGCCGGACACCTCCTTGAGGTAGCGGCCGGTGCCGGTGATGGTGCCGCCGGTGCCGACGCCGGCGACGAAGTGGGTGACCTTGCCGTCGGTGTCGGCCCAGATCTCCGGACCGGTGGTCTCGTAGTGGCTTTGTGGTCCGGCCGGGTTGGCGTACTGGTTGGGCTTCCACGCGCCGTCGATCTCGCGGGCGAGGCGGTCGGAAACGCTGTAGTAGCTGTCGGGGTGCTCGGGCGCGACGGCCGTCGGGCACACCACCACCTCGGCTCCGTAGGCGCGCAGGACGTTGCGTTTGTCCTCGCCGACCTTGTCCGGGCACACGAACACGCACTTGTAACCGCGCCGCTGCGCGACGAGCGCCAGACCGACGCCGGTGTTGCCGGAGGTGGGTTCGACGATCGTGCCGCCGGGGCGCAGTTCGCCGGACTTCTCGGCGGCCTCGATCATCCGCAGGGCGATCCGGTCCTTGCTGCTGCCCCCGGGGTTGAGGTATTCGACCTTGGCCGCGACGAGCCCGGAACCGGGAGTGACCACCGAGTTGAGCTTGACCAGGGGCGTGTTGCCCACCAGGTCGACGACAGAATTGGCGATGCGCATGCCTCCATCGTCCCAGAGTCGCTCGGCGCCGTGGAAACCGACATCGGGGCAGGGCCCACTCGTGGTGCCACTAAGCTGGCTGACGTGTCCGGTACCCGCTCCAGCGACCACCGACTCCTGCGTGATCTGGGCGCCACCGCAGCTGCGACGTCCGCTGCGGCGGGGATCACCTGGGGTGGCTACAACCTGTTGGTATGGCAGGCCCAGAAGGCTCGCACGGTCATCCCGCACCGCACCGACAACGCCCCCAACGGCGACGGCATCTACCGCCCCGATGGCAGCGGGCCGTACCGGGTGACCCGCGAGAACCGCGACGTCGTCGAATTGAACCTGGCGGTCTTCGGGGATTCGACGGCCGCCGGACTCGGCGCCGACACCCCTGACCAGACGCCCGGCGCACGACTGGCGCGGCGCATCGCCGTCGACACCGACAACGTGGTGCGCTACAGCAACAAGGCCATCGTCGGGGCCACGTCCAAGGGGCTGGCCGCCCAGATCGACGCCATGCTGATCGCCGGTCATCGTCCCGACATCGCAGTCATCCTCATCGGCGCCAACGACGTGACCGCCCGCAACGGGATCCGCGCCTCGGCCTCCCGACTCGGCGAGGCGGTGCGGCGACTGCGTGCCGTCAACGCCCAGGTCGTGGTCGGTACGTGCCCGGACCTGGGTGCCATCACAGCGATACCGCAGCCGCTGCGCACCCTCCTGCGCCTGTGGGGCGCGCGCCTCGCCGCCCGGCAGAAGGCCGCGGTCCGCGGGGCCGGTGGACGGCCGGTGCCACTGGCCGATCTCCTCTCCGACCATTTCCGTCAGTCCCCCGACCGCATGTTCTCCGTCGACCGGTTCCATCCGTCGGCCGACGGGTACGAGCTGGCCGCCGACATCCTGCTCCCGGAAACCCTTGCCGCGATCGGGGAATGGGGACCGGCTCCCCTCCCCCAGCTTCCCGAGGTGTCGCCCACGGTCAAGTCGAGCAAGCTGATGGATCGGCTGTTGCGTCGTGCGCGCGACATCGATTGACACACCACGATTCATCGACGTCGGAGTGGGTGACGTAACCTGGGCCACATGCCTGAAGCCGTCATCGTCGCCCATGCACGCTCCCCGATCGGCCGCGCCGCCAAGGGATCCCTCAAGGACATCCGTCCGGACGAATTGTCCCGGCAGATGATCGCCGCCGCCCTCGCCAAGGTCCCCGAACTCGATCCCAAGGACATCGAGGACATCCACTGGGGAATCGGCCAGCCCGGTGGCCAGGGTGGCTACAACATCGGTCGCGTCCTGGCCGTCGAACTCGGCCACGACCACATCCCCGGCGTCACCGTGAACCGTTACTGCTCGTCGTCGCTGCAGACCACGCGCATGGCCCTGCACGCGATCCGGTCAGGCGAGGGCGACGTGTTCATCTCCGGCGGTGTCGAGAGCGTGTCGAGCTTCGGCATCTCCGGTGGTGCCGACGGCCTCCCCAATTCCAAGAACCCGATCTTCGACGAGGCGATTGCCCGCACCGACAAGACCGCCGAGGGCGGCGCCGGACCGTGGCACGATCCGCGTGAGGACGGCATCCTGCCCGATGTCTACATCGCCATGGGCCAGACCGCGGAAAACGTCGCGACCTACACCGGCATCTCCCGCGAGGACCAGGACCGCTGGGGTGTGCGCAGTCAGAACCGGGCCGAGGAGGCCATCAAGTCCGGGTTCTTCGAGCGCGAGATCGACCCGGTCACGTTGCCCGACGGCACGGTCGTCAGTACCGACGACGGCCCTCGTGCGGGTACCACGTACGAGAAGATCAGCCAGCTCAAGCCGGTGTTCCGGCCCGACGGCACCGTCACCGCCGGCAACGCCTGCCCCCTCAACGACGGTGCCGCGGCGCTGGTCATCATGAGCGACACCAAGGCCAAGGAGCTCGGACTGACCCCGCTCGCGCGTGTGGTGGCCACGGCCGCGACCGGACTCTCACCGGAGATCATGGGTCTCGGCCCGATCGAGGCCATCCGCAAGGTCCTCAAGGTGTCCGGCATGGCGCTGTCCGACATCGATCTCGTCGAGATCAACGAGGCCTTCGCGGTGCAGGTTCTCGGATCCGCCGATGTCCTCGGCATCGACCACGACAAGCTCAACGTCTCGGGCGGGGCGATCGCGCTGGGCCACCCGTTCGGCATGACCGGTGCCCGCATCACCACCACGCTCCTGAACAATCTGCAGACCCACGACAAGACCTTCGGTATCGAGTCGATGTGCGTCGGCGGCGGGCAGGGCATGGCGATGGTGCTCGAGCGTTTGAGCTGACCAGACCCGATCAACGACAGAACCCCGCCTCCGGAATCCGGACGCGGGGTTCTGTGCTCTGGTGACTAGTCCGACTGGAAGTAGCTCAGCAGTCGCAGGATCTCGACGTAGAGCCAGACCAGGGTGACGGTCAGACCGAGGGCGACTCCCCATGCGGCCCGCGACGGCGCACCGGCACGGATCAAGCGGTCCGCGGCATCGAAGTCGATGAGGAAGCTGAACGCGGCGATCGCGATGCAGATCAGCGAGAAGATGATGGCGATCGGTCCGCCGTCACGCAGGATGCCCGCGCTCTGGGTGAACAGGCCGAGGATCAGGTTGCCGACCATGAGCACGATCACGCCGATCAGACCGGCGAACAGCATGCGGGTGAATCGCGGCGTGACACGGATCGCGCCCACCTTGTAGACGACCAGCATGCCGAAGAACACACCGAAGGTGCCGAGCACCGCCTGACCGATGAGCGCGCCGGCGTTGGCGCTGTCGGCGATGACCCAGTTGCCGAAGACATACGAGATCGAGCCGACGAACAAGCCCTCGAACACCGCGTAGGCGAGCACGATGGCGGGATTGTCCTGCTTGCGGCCGAAGCTCGCGACGAGGACGAGGATCAGGCCGACGATCGCACCCACGCCGGCCAGCGGGCCGGCGAGGGCTTCGTTGGACGCGCACAGGAAGTAGGCCACGATCGCCGAGATCGAGAGCACGCCGAGCGTGATCGCGGTCTTGGTGACGACGTCGTCGATCGTCAGTTGCCGTGTCGTGGGCGGGGCCGGGGTATACGGCTGGGTCGGCTGTCCGTACTGGTTGAACATCGCGGCCTGGCCGGCTCCGGCGGCGCCGGTTCCGAAGCCCGCATAGCCGCCGGCAGTCTGATTGTCGCGGACCACGCCGCGCATCACCGGATTGCTACTGTCTCGCACTGCTGCTCCCTATCTGAACCTGAGTGGACGTCGTGCCACATCGTGTGTGGACGGGACTGTTCTGCTGTGACCAACGCGGAAGTCGCCCCCTGAGTTCCGACTTTACCTTTTCTTGACCATCATGGGGCGAGTCGACACCTGACCGATATGTCCGTATGGGCCGCGATCAGCGTCGCAGAGCGGCGAGCAGCCGTCGCAACTCGTGCGGCTGCTCGCATCCGGTGACCCCCATGACCGCTCGACCCAGACACACCGCGCGCAGCGTGACCTCCGCACGGTCGAAGTCCTCACCCCAGCTCAACGTGGGCTTGGCGATCATCAGCGAGGCGAGACCGTGGGCGGTCGACCACAACTCGAGCACGATGTCGCCGACGTCCGCAGGATCGAAGATCCCGGCCTCGGCGACCTCGTTGATCGTCTCGGTGACCCGGACGAACGCCGAGACCGCGAGCACCTCGTCGACCTTGGTGGTGGTGTCGATCGTGGTCGCCGAGAACGCCTGCCGGTACAACACCGGGGTCGACACGGCGAACCGCACGTATGCCATGCCCAGGCACAACGCCCGCTCTAGCGGGTCGTCGACGCCGATGGTCGCGGCCACCAGACGATCGTCGAGCTGTTCGAAGTACCGCGCACAGACGGCGTCGAGCAATGCGTCCTTGTCGGCGAAGTGCAGATAGATCGACGGCGGCGTCACCCCGACCCGCGTCGCCACCGCACGGATCGACACGCCCGCCGCGTCCCGCTCGTCGAGCAGCAGCTCGGTGGCCGCGTCGATGATCTCCTCGGCGAGGAGTTCACCCGACCCGCGGGGCGACCGACTTCGTCGGTGGGACCTGGTCACTGTTCTCCTGCTCATCGAAACCGGGCTGGTCGAATTGTCCGGCGGCCCCCTCTTCGGACAATCCGATGCGATCATGCAGTGCCCGCAGCGGGCGCGGCGCCCACCAGTTGTAGCGGCCCGCCAAACGCATGAACGCGGGGACGAGCAGCATCCGGATGATCGTCGCGTCCATCAGAACGGCCAGCGTCAGTCCCACCCCGAACATACGCATGAACGACACCTCCGACACGGCAATCCCGGCGAAGACGATGCTCATCAGCAGGGCCGCGGCGGTGACGACTCGTCCGGTCCGGGCGATACCGACGGCGACCGCGTGATCGTTGGCCGCCCGGGTGCGGTCGGAGGACAACCATTCCTCCCGGATGCGTCCCAGCAGGAACACCTCGTAGTCCATCGACAATCCGAACGCGACGCAGAACATCAGCACCGGCATGGTGGCGACGAGGTATCCGGTTGCGGTGGTACCGAGGCCGTCGAGGTGCCCGTCCTGGAAGAACCAGACCATCGCCCCGAAGGTCGCCGAGAGCGACAGGATGTTGAGCACCAACGCCTTCAAGGGCAGCACCACCGAGCCGGTGAACAGGAACAGCAGGATGAACGTGGCCACGGCGATGATCAGCAGCACCCACGGCAGGTGGGCGTAGATCGAGTCGACGGTGTCGGTGTTGGCCGCCTGCATCCCGGTGATGCCGACGTCGAGGCCCGCGGGTGTCGGTACCGCCCGCAGCCCCTCGAGTTGGTCGGCGCCCGCCGACGTCAGCGGTTGCACCTCGCTGGAGATCGTCACCAGTGAGGTCACCCGGCCGTCGGCGTCCGTCCGGTTGTCGGCGGGATCGGGCGGCGCCACCTGGTTGCCGTCGACGAAGCCGCCCACGCCGCCGGAGATCGAGGTCACCCCGTCCACTCGGGACAGTTCCGATGCGTACCGTGCACGCGCCTGGTCGTCGGCCGGCCCGGAGATCACCACGGTCAGCGTCGAACTCAGGTCGTCGGTGAACTGGTCGCGGATCTCCTCCTGGACCTGGTGAGTGCTCGCCGATTGCGGGAGAACCCGGTCGTCGGGGAATCCGAAGGTGATCGAGAGGAAGGGCACGCCCAGGATGACGAGAAACGCGATGACCGCGGCCGCGACCGGAGCGGCATGCCGCAGCACCCACCCGACGAACCGATACCACCGGCTCTGTTCGATCGGCACCGGGGCGGGTTCATCCCGTCCACGGAGTCTGCGGATACCGCGCCGCACGTCGAGCGCGTCGATGCGGGCACCGAGGAGTGTGAGTACGGCGGGCGTCACGATCAGCGCCGCGAGTACCGCGATGACGACGACCCCCAGACCGGCGTAGGCGAAGGACCGCAGGAAGTACATCGGGAACACCGCGAGCGCGCACATCGACAGCGCCACCGTGACCGCGGAGAACGCCACCGTGCGCCCGGCGGTGTTCATCATGATGAAGATCGCGGTTCGCCGGTCCCGGCCGGCGGCGACCTCTTCGCGATAGCGCGTCACCAGCAGCAGGGTGTAGTCGATGGCCAACGCCAAACCCAGTGCGGTGGTGAGGTTGAGCGCGAAGATGGAGACGTCGGTGATCGACCCGACCAGACGCAGCAATGCGAACGTCACCACGATGGCGATGATGCCGACGACGATCGGGAGGGCCGCCGCGACGAGACCGCCGAACACCACGATCAGGACGAGGAAACTGATCGGGATGGCGATCGCCTCGGCCATCGCGAGATCCTTGGTGGTTTGTTCGTTGACCTGGCCGAACACCAGCGCCTGCCCGCCCGCGCGGACGGTGATGCCGTCGTGCTCCCCCACGAAGCGTTGTTCGATGTCCTCCGCGTACGCCGGTGCGTTGGCGTCACCGCCATCGATGGTGGCCACGATCAGCGCCGACGAGCGATCGGTGCTCAACAACGCGGGCGCCAGCGCGGGTTGTTGCCACACCGACAGGATCGGTTGTTGCACATGGTCGGTCGCGGCCAGGTCGGTGACCATCTGGCGTCCGAGGGCGACCGCCGCGGGATCGCGCGACATGTCGACGCCGGCCGGGCCGTCGAGTTTGAACACCAGTTGCGGACCGCCGCGCTCGAAGGTCTCGTTGACCACGGCCGTGGCCCGCGCGGATTCCGAGTTCGGGTCCTCGTATCCCGCCGAGAGCAGGTGCCCGGCCGCCGAGGCCCCGTAGAGTCCGCACCCGATGAGGATCAGGAACAGCACGGCCAGAACACGTTTCGGCGCGGATACAGCGATGGTGGTGATTCGGGTCAGCATGGTTCCCCCACGAGGAGTCAGTGACTTATCGCCGTTAAGTTAACGCTATTAAGTCACCGAGTCAACGGTGAGTACTCCGTTGAGACCACAGGATCGACGGTGCGGGCAGGTCTGGCATGCTGTTCAGCGCGGCCCCTATAGCCCAATTGGCAGAGGCAGCGGACTTAAAATCCGCACAGTGTCGGTTCGAGTCCGACTGGGGGCACCGGTTCTCACCGCGGAAGCGGCACCGATCCCGTTCGGTGCCGGTCATGCGCTGTGTTGATCCAGCGCCGTGTTGATCCAGCGCCGTGTTGATCACCGTCCCGTACCGGGCGCCGCTCCTGCCGCCGCAGATCCACTCGTCGTTCGCGTTGGCGTCGACGGTGTCGCGGCGGACGGTGCTGTCGCGACCTGCTCGGATCCCGACGCCCCGGGCGACGACGTCGACGCGCCCGTATCGGTCGACACGTCCGGGGTCGGCTGGACCGGCTCGGTGACCGCCGGCGCGGTTGTGGACGGTGTGGCCGTGGACGGCGTCGTCGGGGCCGGGGCCGCCGACGTCGGGGCGGTCGGCGTGGTCGTCGTCGGCTCGGCGGGCTCGGTCACCGACACCGCGGGCAGGGTGAACGTCCATCCCGCGGTACCGTCGGGCAGCCACATCACGGTCGAGGTGCCGCTGCGCACGGTGAATGCCACCCACCCGGTGTATGTCCTACCGGCCTGCAACCGGGTGGACAGCGCCGGTGACGGCACAGTGTCGGCCGCGGTGACCGCCGCCGTGGTCGTGCCGAGGACCTGCCGGAACGAGTCGGACGAGATCGTCGACAAACGATCTGCGCTGTCCTCGTCGGAGGTCGTGACGGTCATCCGCACGGCGACGGTCGACGGACCGCCCGACGTGGTGGCATTGTTGTCGATCTCGTGCAGGGTGGCCGTGGCCAGGTGGGTGCCGTCGGTGCTGATCACCTCGAACCCCTGGTTGAGTCGCACGGCAGTCGGTGAGGTCGGACCGGAGTCGCTGGTACCGGCGTCTTCCGACTCGGCGTCTTCCGACTCGGCGGCCGCACCGTTCTCCGAGTCCTCGGCCTCCCCGTCGGCGTGTTCTTCGTCGTCTTGTTCTTCACCTTGTTCTTCGTCGGCAGCCTGCTCATCGGGGCCGTTGACGGTCATCGCGCCGAGGGAGGACGGAACATAGCCGCCCACACCGCATTCGGCGTGCACGAGAACGCCCGAGTACGACCACAGCGAACCCTGACTCGCGGTGAGGCTCAACGTCGAGACGGCAGTGTCATCCGCGATCGTCTGGACGTGGGTCAGCGCGACCGACACCGATCCGCTGCTGCCCGACGAGGTCTGATTGGGCCCCGGGATCGTGACCGTCTGCGGTGACGTGCCGAGGGCGTTGCGGACGATGATCGAGCCGGTGGGCGCGGTGACCGTCGGCGTGGCGCCGTCGATGGCGCATGTGACCGATGTGCTGATCGCGCCGTTGAGGGTCACGCGATTGCTCGACGAGTAGTTCGTGGTGAACGACTGGAGATACGAGGTCGCCAGACCGCCCTGGGTTTGCGTGAACCGGGCCTGCACGCTGGCAGCGGCCTGCGTCTCGTAGTTGAGGCCACCGCTGATGTCCAACGAACCGGACACCGTTCCGCTGTCGCCGGGATTGGAGTGCGTTCGCTCGGCGCTCGCAGCGGTCGTGGTCCCGTCGCTGCCGGTGTATCGGGCAGCTGTCGCCCTGGCGTAGCCCTCACGGACCCAGTCCCCGCGCTGGAAGTCCGATCCGCCCCACGCCGCATCGGACCACTCGGCGAGGACGCCGGTGGATTGTGCGGCGAACAACGCGGTCAGCACGGTGGCCACGGAGGCGATCAGGACGAGTATCTTCTTGCGTGTCATTTCGGGTGCTCCCTCGGGAGACGTGGGTGGGGTTCGGATGGCGGGATTTGCTTGAGACGTCCGGCTATTCGCGGGGTTGTGTGACCACCACGACCTTGGTCCGTGGCCAGAAGGCCCAGAGCACGAGGCCGGACATGACGATGGTCAAGGTGCCGAGGACGTAGGGATTGGACAGCCAGACCACCTGTTTCGCGAGTCCGGGCATGTGCCAGACGACCTTGCGGACCTCGGTGACCTGATACGGATGCGGATCCGGGTTCGGGTTGGCGTCACCCTTCATCACGATCTCGACGACGTTGCTGTTGGCCGTCGGCGTCACCGAGACGACGCGGTGGGTGACGGGAGCCTTGCCGGCCTCGCGGTCGATGGTGACGATGTCGCCGGCGCGGACCTCCGACGCCGGGATCTTGTGTACGAGCGACAGCGAACCCTGAGGGATGGTCGGCGACATGGATCCCGTCTTGAACATGATCAGGGTGTAGTTGCCGACGTAGGCCCAGATCACCAGCACAATGCAGATCAGGCCGAACACGGCGAGCACGTTGAGCAGCCAATCCACGATGCGGGAACGAAGGCTCCGTCGAGGCGGTATCGGCGTCGCGGCCGGCTCCGGAGAGTTGGTGCGCGTGGTCGGTGCGGCGATGGTTTCAACCGTGGACGTTTCGGCGGGGTCGTCGGGGATCCAGCCGATCTTCCAGGTGGACGCCGGAACGCCGGCGGCGTGACGCCCAGCGGATTGGGCGGGCATGACATCGGTCATTGTTCTTCTCATTTCTGGGCGGCCCACCCGACGTGCGGTGTTGTCGACACCCCGGGCGGACCGATCGATGACCGACATTTCGTGATGTCAGGCCACGTTCTTTTTTCGGCTCCGTTATTCAAGAGCGTTCTGAGAAATTGATTCGGCTCTCCGAACTCAATTACTCGGTACGCTTCAGCGTGCGCTTGCGATATTCTCTGAAAGCCGACCGGCAAACCAGTTGAGCGCGGTGGTTCCTTGACCGTCGACCACATATGCCGGGTAATTGACATGCGTATCCGATGTCAGGAATTCGGTTGCTCCGACGGCCTCTTCGATCACCGCGGCGGGATCACTCACCGCACTCGAGTAGACGATGTCGACCAATGCGCGTCCGGCACGCTCGAGTTCACCGGACACGAGCGGGACACCGTTGGTTCCGGTGGAGGTGCCGTTGACGAATCCGGTTGTCAACGCCCGCAACTCCTGCCCGATCTCGACGAGCTGCGACAGAGTGCCGCCCGCGGCGCTCAGTGCTGCCGGGTTGCCCTGGCTCGCGTGAGCGAACGACCAGGCCAGTTCCTGGATGGTGCCGACCAGGTTGGCGGTGCGCTCGATGTCGACCCGATCGAGGATCACGCACAGGGCCGCAGCGGACTTGGCGAGTCCGGTCTCGTCCGGGATCAAGGCGAGCACCTTGGCCACTGTGCCGTAGTCGACGGCCGCCGCAGCGGTGACCAGAGGACTGAGCTGATTGTTCAGGGTCTGTGAGATCCGTTGCGCCTCTGAGAGGTCACCGGCGGCGACGACCGACGTCAGCCGATTCAGGTTGTCACCGATCCCGGCGAACTCCATGGCTGCGATGCGCTCGACCACGGTCGCGGTCTCGCGCACGGCGCCGGTGGCGCCGGCGTCATCGGTTCCGAGCACGGCCCCGATCTTCGCCAGCAGCGGATTGCTGTCTACGTCTGTGGCACAGTACATGTCGTCGGGGTCGCAGATACTCATGACCCGCCCGGACAGTGCACCCATGCCCTGACTGCGAACGCCGGCGATGCCGGTTCCGGTCGATTGCGGGCCCACCGTCGTCGTGCCTGCGGTCCCCGATTTCGGATCTGCGAGGAGGGCAACGCCGACGACACTGTCGGCCGATACGGGACCACTACCGTTGCCGATCGATGCGGCGAGATCGCCTGCGGCATCGGCACCTTGGCTGTATCCGGTGATGGTGAACGTCGCCGACGGGTGGGCGGAGGCGTAGTCGCGCAGTATCTTCGACGCGTTGCTGATCGCGTCCGCCTTGCTCTCGACATACGTCTGCCCGTTGTCGAATGCACTTGCGGTGTACGGCAGGAAGTAGTTGGTCACCGACGAGCCGTGCGTGCTCTTCAGCTGGTTCGCAATGGAACTCAGCATGCCGGTGGCGACCGTCGGGTCGGCCGATGAGCTGGTCTCCCAGGTGCCGGGAATGAAGAGGTTGAATGTCTGGGTGGTTGCCGCGTTGGCGGTCGCCGGGATCTGGAGGGCGGTGAGTCCGATGGTTGCGGAGAGGGCCGCGATGCCGGCCCCGATGATCCTTCTCGATGTGCGGCCACCACGCGTGGTGGAGGTGGATTGCATTGGTTCAAACAGACTGTGAGAGTGCGTATGTGGACGTCAGAGAACAGGCCTCCGATCTGGAGAGGCCGTCCTTTGCAGGCCGGCCGGCTGTGCCGCCGGCCGCGCCTGCTGGTTGTGAGCGGCAGCGACGATCAGACGTCGGCCTCGCCGAACATCTCCCACGAGGCGGTCAGCCCGGTGTTCAGGTTCGACGGATTGGCGTTGGCATCCATTGTCACGGTGAAGGTCAGCCCTTCGACCTCGTTGGCGTCGATGCTGAAGTCATCGGATTGCCCGTTGGTCAGGTCGCTCATCTTGACGTTGTCCAGGATGACACCTTCCTCGTCGGATTCGATTGTCACGTAAAGGACTTCAGACAGGCTACGTGAACCCGTTCCGGTGTCGGTGAGGACGGGCGCCTTCGCAGGACCGTGGAGGACGCCACCTCGTTGTACTGATCCCGCAGGTGAACGGTCGACGACACGGACGCCCCGGGGGTCAGGTCCAGTCGATCCAGGGCGAAGTTCATCGTTCCCTGATCGGTCTGGGTCTGGAACTCACCCCAGGTGGTTCCTTCGTCGAAGCTGCCCTGGAGGTTCCAGTTGCTGTCGCCGAGGCCGAAATCCGATCCGCCCCAGACCGAATCGTTCCAGGCCGCGAGGGTGATCAAGGCTCCCACACCGAGCACTGCACCAGAGGCCAGCAGAGCCTTCTTCTGGCTCTTGTGACGTAGTTGTGGGTGGGTTCGGCGTGGCGTGAGGGCGCAACGCCGTTGTCCTGCTTAAGGTTTGGTTTGCGAAGACTAAACCTGAGGAGTTCCGGCGTTGCGCATGTCCAGTG